>UQWV01000019.1 GCA_900544845.1 uncultured Collinsella sp.
GAACTTGCCACTCAATTGATTGACGACCTGGCCTGGCTGGGGCTGGAGTGGGACGAAGGCCCCTACTACCAGCACGACCGCCTGGACTTGTACGAGGACGCCCTGCGCCAGTTGCAATACGCCGGCCTCACCTATCCCTGCTTTTGCACGCGCGCCGAGCTCCACGCCGCGAGCGCACCGCACGCGAGCGACGGCACGCCCATCTACCGTGGCGCCTGCCGAAGTCTTTCGGCCGAGGAGGTGGCCCGTCGCAGCGCCCTGCGCGCCCCGGCCACACGTCTGTGCGTGCCCACCGTCGACGACCTCGCAGACGACGTGATCGAATTTGTGGATCGCACGTACGGCGCCCAATGCGAAGCACTCGCCACCGAGTGCGGCGACTTTTTGGTGCGCCGCAGCGACGGCGTGTTTGCCTATCAGCTAGCCGTGGTGGTCGACGACGCTGCCATGGGCGTCACCGAGGTCGTGCGCGGATGCGACCTGCTGGGGTCCACGCCGCGCCAGATCTATCTGCAGCACCTGTTGGGACTGCCCACGCCGCACTACGCACATATTCCGCTGCTCATGGCACCGGACGGCCGCCGCCTTTCCAAACGAGACCGCGATCTGGACCTGGGCGAACTCCGCGCCCGCTTTGGCACGCCCGAAGCGCTGCTGGGCTGGCTCGCCGGACAAACAGGCATCGCACCGGGCACCACGCCGCGCTCTGCCGAGCAGCTGGTCGAGCATTTTAGCTGGGATGTTATCCGCAAGCACAGGGAGAACATCACCGTAACGGCTGAGTAATCAGGCACCCCACCCCTACGCAACATCCCAGGGCTGGAGTTCGTCGCCCAGGCGAACGATGCAGTCGTAGAGCACGGTATGGCGCTCGGCCGGGCTGGCATCTCGATGAAAATGCCCGTAATACCAGCGCCTGTAGTCCAAGCGATCTTCCAGCTCATCGAAAAACGCCGTAAGCCGATCAACGGCGGGGCAATTCCAGCCGGGCACCGGATAAAGCGTGGGCGAAAGCATGCGCGTAGAGCAGGTGTGGGTGATCACGTAGTCGACCTTCCAGCCCACGCTGTCGAGCTTTGTCCGTGCCTCCTCAAAGTTGCGCTCGTCCGGCAGTTCCTGCGGCCACCAGCTGGAATACGGAATGCGGTATTCCTTGTCCACGCTCGTGGCGCCGCCCATGGTAAAGACCGTTGAGCCGTCGAGCTCAAAAACCTCGCCGCGCGTCAGGCGCCGTATGGGCGAAGTATCCGACAGACGCTGCGTCAACCCACCATGCCACAGCTCCATGGGGCGCTCCGCCCAATGGTCGTAGCGTTCGTGGTTGCCGTCGACGAACAGCACGGTATAGGGGCGCGACTCCAGCCAAGCGATGTCGTCACATTCCTCGGCGGAGAAATCCCACGGAAAGCCAAAGTCGCCGGCAATGATGAGATAGTCGTCGCTCGTCAGGCTTTTCCCAAGATCCCAATCGCGCAGCTTTTGCATGTCGAGGCCACCGTGAATATCGCCCGTCACATAGACCGTCATCGGATTACCACTTCCCTGTAAGTCGCTAGCCCACATTCTGCACGATCACTAAGCCAACCGTTCCAGCCCTTCCATCCTTTAGGACCTACCCCTCGTTCTTCCATCCAAACGGGTCGAGCACCCAAAAAACCAGATCTAGCAGGCCGCCGGTCATCATGGCACCGGCAAGAGCCATGCAAACGTGCAGAGAACTGGCACTTCGGAGCACATCAAACGGCCCCAGAACAGCCAGCAGCGCGGCCGCTGCGCCGGCAAGGCATAGCGCGAGGCACGGCCCCGCGTCCTTGACGCACTTCTTTGCGAGATGCTTGGTGTTGTCACTCATCGATATCGTACTCCTTAGAGGATCGTTGTTCAGATGCATGCCGCCGCGACGGAGCATGGCGGCAGGGTAAGTGTCACATGTCGTGCGGACACACGTGCAAGATCACGCCATACTGCCAATCCCAATCGTCATACATCTAAAACACGAACGATCGATCTGTTATCCTGGCGCCAACATAGTCTTTCGAAAGGTTTGGCCGGGATGACTACGCAGCAGCAGATTGATATTGAATTCGACTCGCTTGCACGCGAGAACGATTCACCCAAGCTCATCGCCAACTCGAAGGCGACAGGCGGAACACTACTATCCGTTATCAAGGAGCAGCTCTCAACCTGCAGCTCTTTTGACTTTTGCGTAGCGTTTGTTGCAGACGGCGGCCTTCAAATCCTGGTCGAGGCGTTCCAGGAGCTCAAGCAGCGTGGCATTAAGGGCAGACTGCTCACGTCCACCTATCTCAACTTCAACTCACCCGATGCGTTTCGAAAGCTCCTGGAATACGACAACATAGAAGTTCGCGTATTCCAGGGTAATTTGCATGCCAAGGGATACATTTTTGATAAGGGCGAAACCAGCACGGTCATCGTCGGCAGCTCCAACATGACGCAGACCGCCCTCACCTGTAATAAAGAATGGAACGTGCTGTACCAGACTGTCGAGAACAGCCGCCTGCTCGGAGAGCTTAGAGGCGAGTTTGATTCGCTGTGGAACGACACCTCAACCGTTTTGCTTTCCCAAGACTGGATTGAGAACTATGCCGCATATCGATCGGCACGTCCGTCAAAGCCCAAATCGAAACCGACGTTCCAGGCAACTGTTAGCCCAACCACGAATGACCTCGAAGAAATCAAGCCCAATAAAATGCAGCAGCGCGCCCTTGAGGCGCTCGGTGTAATCCATCGCAAGGGCGAGACCCGCGCCCTGCTGGTCTCGGCAACCGGCACCGGCAAGACCTTCCTTTCGGCGTTCGATGTACTCGCGTTTAAACCCCGGCGCGTCCTCTTTCTTGCGCACCGCCGGCGCATTATCGACGCCTCCCGTGCAAGCTACGAACGGCTCTTAGGTAGTACCTATACGTTCGACACCTATCAAACTGGCAAGAATATAAGCAATGCTACCTGCGTGTTTGCCATGTGTTCTTCAGTCGCCAAACATTTGAGCGATTTCCGTCCCGATGAGTTCGACTACATCGTCATCGACGAGGCCCACCGCACGGGATCTCAGGGCTACCAATCCATCATGTCGCACTTTACGCCTCGGTTTTATCTGGGCATGACCGCTACACCCAATCGCACCGACGGCTATGACGTCTTTGCCCTTTTCAATCACGTCATCGCGTTCCAGATCACGCTGCAGGACGCTTTGGCCGAGGAGATGCTAGCCCCCTTCCATTATTTTGGCATTCACGATCTGGAGATTGACGACGAAACGGTCGAAGATACCGCCCTGTTCGGACGCCTAACATCCGACGAGCGCGTACGTCATATCACCGAGAAGATCGAGGAATATAGCGTCACCAAAAGCAACCGCAGGGGCTTAATCTTCTGCAATCGAAACGCCGAGGCAAAAGAGCTGTCATGCAAATTCAACGCTCTCGGATATCGAACGGCTGCGATTAGCGGTCAAGATTCCGATGAGGTCCGCGATGCCGCGATCAGCCAACTTGAAGCCGGCGAGCTCGAGTACATTTTCTCGGTCGATATCATGAACGAAGGCGTCGACATCCCCTCGCTCAATCAGATCATCATGCTTCGACGCACCGACTCCGCAATCATCTTTATTCAGCAGCTCGGACGAGGTTTGCGCCTGAATGATGGTAAGGAATACGCACTGGTACTCGACTTTATCGGTAACTACCAGAGCAACTTCTTGGTACCCATCGCTCTGTCGGGTGACAAGACCTACAACAAAGACCGCCTGCGTCGACTCGTCCAAGAGGGCGACTCAACGATCCCCGGATGCTCGACCGTGAGCTTCGATCGTATTTCCGAGGCACGCATCTACAAGGCCATCGATGGCGGCGATTTCACCTCCGTCAGGTTTTTGAAAAACGAATATCTCGACTTGCGCCAAAAACTCGGCAAGATTCCCTCGCTGCTCGAATTTGATCGTAATGGCTCCATCGATCCGCTGCTTATCTTCAAGAATAGCGGCCTGGGGTCCTACCACGCATTTCTATCCAAATACGAGCCGGACTACACGGTTCAATTTTCCTCTGATCAAACCAAGATTCTCAAATTTATTTCTCAAAAGCTCGCCGCGGGCAAGCGTTTCGAAGACCTCTATTTGCTTCAAACGCTCGTCGAAGCCGGACACGAGGGCTACCGGCATATGCGCGAGGCTGCGCTTAGGAACTACCACACACAGCTTAAGGACAGCGCCGTTAGGTCGGCAATCACAGTCCTTAAGGGCGACTTTGCCACTCCCAAGGATTTCGTTTCCCTGCTTATTGACGATGGATGCGGACCTCGTCTGACCGAAGCGTTTGCGACCGCTCTGCGCAACGCAGAGTTCAAGTGTCAGATTCTCGAGGTGCTGGATTTTGGCATTGCGCGTAACCGACTCGACTATGCCGAGACGTACCAAAACACAAATTTCGTTCTCAACGCCAAGTACACGTACGAAGAAGTTTGCCGCTTGATGAACTGGGAAAAGAACATCAACGGCCAAAATCTTGGCGGCTACTTCTACGACGAGAAGACCAATACATTCCCCGTGTTTATTAACTATGACAAGGCACCCGACATTAGCGAGTCCATTCAGTATGAAGACCGCTTTGTTTCGCCGAGTAAGCTAGTTGCAATCTCTAAGAACAATCGCACGCTCAACTCCCCCGAGATTCAGCGACTGCAGGCATGGCCGGGCAACGGGCTAAAGACGTATTTGTTTATGCGCAAGAACAAGGACGATAAGGGTGGCAAGGAATTTTACTTCCTAGGCGAAATGCATCCGACTGGCGAGTTCAAAGCTATTAAAACTAAGAGCGGCGACAACGCCGTCGAAATCGAATATGAACTCAATGCGCCCGTGCGCCAGGACATTTACGAGTTTATGCTCAGCGATCTGAGTGAGACAGAGTAACAAAGAAGGAGCGGGCCGCCATGCGACGTCCGCTCCTTTCTTACATAAGCCCGAGTTTCTTTTCGAGCTCCCTAACGACTTTAACGTCCGCTGGAAGCCAATCGACATCCCACAAGTTATTGGTATCGAGCCACTTCATGTCCTCATGAGCGTGCTCTTTGAACTCCCCCGAAAGGATGTTAGCTAGGTAGCACTGCATCGACAGGTGAAACGTCTCGTAATCGTGTTCGACCGTGCAAAGATAGTCGAGGTTGCCGATCGTGACCTCGAGCTCTTCCTGAATCTCGCGCACGATTGCCTGCTCGCCGGTCTCGCCCGGCTCGAGCTTTCCGCCCGGAAACTCCCAGCCGTCTTTAAACTCGCCATAGCCGCGCTGGCAGCTCAGGATTTTCCCGTCCTTCTGAATAATCGCTGCTGCAACATTGATTGATTTCATAACTAGTTATCACCTCTCCAGTTGAGCTCAACCAGTATAGGCGATCGACCGCCCGCCATGTCCCAGTCGTCTGAAAACCGCCTGCTCGACCAACCCTTGACGCCGTTTTGCACCGGCACCCCATCTCCCGCTATCGAGGTCTAATACTTTTCCCACTGCCACCCAAAAACTCATCCAACATTAATCTTGGCTCAAGAATCGCTTAATCTATAACCTGCACTATAGAGTTCGACCAAGGGCGGGGCGGCGCAACGCAGACCGCCGAACGCAACGCTCGCGCCCGAGCAAATTGCCCGGCGTCGCGCCCATCGAACGAAAGGACAGGTCATGGACGACCTCGAAAAAGTTGAAACCATCCGCACCAAGTGCAACGTGAGTTACACCGATGCCAAGGCGGCGCTCGACGCTGCCGACGGCAACGTTTTGGATGCCATCATTTGGCTCGAGTCGCAGGGCAAGACCCAGACCACGTCGGCGCATGCCGCCACCGAGTCCGCGCCAGTCGATGAGCCCTCGGCCGAGATGGTCGCCGCGCAGGCAGCCTACGAAAAGTCGAGTGAAAAGACCGACTTCTCCAAGAAGATGGACAGCGTGTGGGAGTACCTCAAAAAGCTCTTCCGCCTGAGTCTGGACACCAAGTTTATCGCCACGCGCCGCGATGCGATCATCCTCAACATCCCCATCCTGATTCCCATCGTCGCGCTGTTTGCCTGGGGCGCCACGATATGGCTGATGCTGATTGGCCTGTTCTTTGGCATGCGCTACCGCATCGACAGCGACGGCGACGTGCCCGGCAGCATCAACAACCTTATGGATAGCGCTGCTAACGCCGCGGACGACATCAAGCAAAATCTCAACGACGACAAGTAATCGCAGACGGGGGCACGCATGGCACGAATCCTGATCGTAGAGGACGAGGAGAAAATCGCCCGCTTTGTGACACTCGAGCTGGAGCACGAGGGCTACCAGGTGGAGCACGCCGCCGACGGACGCACCGCCGTTGACCTGGCGTTGGAGCGCGACTACGATCTGATTCTGCTCGATGTACTGTTGCCGCAGCTCAACGGCATGGAGGTGCTGCGGCGCATACGCAAGCACAAGGATGCGCCAGTGATCATGGTCACCGCGCGCGATGCCGTGATGGACAAGGTTGCCGGGCTCGACGCCGGCGCCGACGATTACCTGACCAAGCCGTTTGCGATCGAGGAGCTGTTCGCACGGATCCGCGTGGCGCTGAAGCGCTCGGAAGCCGTGCGGGCGGCTTCGGGCGTTGGCGGCGGCGGGGCCGGGGCTGGCGTAGCGAGCGGCACGGCCGCCGGTATCGCCACAATGTCCCCGGCAACCGACACGGCCCAGACCGCTGCCGCGCCCTCCCCCGCCGCACTCGCCGTGGGTTCGGTCGCGCTCGATCCCGACCGCCGCGAAGTCACGGTCGGCGGCTCGCCCATCGCGCTCACGGCCCGCGAGTTCGACGTCCTCGCCCTGCTTATGACGCATGCCGAAACCGTGCTCACGCGCGAGCGCATCGCGCACGAGGCGCTGGGCTACGAATACGTAGGCGACACCAACAACGTCGACGTGCACATCGCGCACCTGCGCGCCAAGATCGAAGACGCCGGCGGTGCCCGCATCATCCAGACCGTGCGCGGGGTGGGCTATGTCTGCCGCGCGTAATGCCGAGGCCAAGCGCGTCACCTCCATCGCCCGCGCCATCAACTGGAGCTATATGTGGCGCCGCCTGATGAGCTACGTCTGGCTCGATCTGTTGCTGTTGGTTATTGCGGTGGCGATCCTCGTCTATGGATACAACCAGACGCTGCCCAACGGCGCGTTTACCGCAGGATGGATCCCCAGCGCCACCGTTCGCAGCATGTCGCTGACGCCCGCGCGCGGCTGGGACCTGACAACGCTCACCTATACCGTCGAGCTTGCGCGTACCACCAAGACTTTCCCCCTCGCGCAGGACCTCGTCACGCTATGGCCTCTCTACCTTGTAGTTGTGGGTTGGCAGGTCATCAGCGTGCTCAACATGCTCGGCGGCGCCCGCCGCGTGCGCCGCACCATGGCGCCGCTCAACGATCTGGCCCTGCGCGTGGACGAACTCGGCCGCATGCAGCTCTCCGGCGGCAAGATGGAAACGCTCGAGCAGGCCATCGAGCGCGCAAGCGTCGACTCGCCGAGCGTCACCACCGGCGACGCCGACCTGGCAAGCATCGAGGTCGCGCTCAACCGCCTGCTGCGCCAGATGCAAGAGGCCAAGCTGCAGCAGATGCGCTTTGTCAACGACGCGAGCCACGAGCTGCGCACGCCCATCGCGGTGATTCAGGGCTACGTGAACATGCTCGACCGCTGGGGCAAAGACGACCCGGACGTGCTGGCAGAATCCATCGCGTCCCTCAAGGCCGAAAGCGAGCACATGCAAGAGCTCGTGGAACAGCTGCTGTTTTTGGCACGCGGCGACGCCGGACGCACGGTCCTGCGGCGTGCGAATACCAACCTGGCCGCGCTGGTCGGCGAGGTATGCGAGGAGTCACAGATGATCGATGCCGCGCACACGTATCGGCCGGCCTTTGACGCTGCACTTGCCAGCGACCCGCGCTGCGACGCGCCCGTTGACGTGGCGCTCGTGAAGCAGGCTCTGCGCGTGATCGTGCAGAACGCCGCCAAGTATTCGGACGCGGGCACATCCATCTCGTTTGGCGTGACGCCGGATGCGGGCGCGGGCACGATCGACATAAGTGTTGAGGACGAGGGTATCGGCATGAACCAGGAATCCGCAGCTCACGCGTTTGAACGGTTCTATCGCGCCGACAATGCGCGCGATGCCGGCGCGCAGGGCTCGGGTCTGGGGCTTGCCATTGCCAAGTGGATCGTCGATAGCCATGGCGGTGTCATCGGTGTGACCTCAGTCGAGGGCGTCGGCAGCCGCTTTACGATTCGCCTGCCACGATAGAAAGCCCCTCGGCATAAATAAAGGGATAAGGCCATGCGGCCCTATCCCCTTTCGCTAGCTATAGCAGCCTGTGCGCTACTCGCGGCACAGGTGCACGGCGAAGCCGGCGAACTCGCGCTTAAAGTACACGAGCTTGGTGCCGCCGTCGGGCAGCAGTACGCGCGACTCCTCGTTGACCTCGAGCCCGCGCTCGGCAAACCACTTCTCGGCCGCATCGATGTCGTTGACGGCAAAGCCGATGTGGCCCTTGGTGCCACGACCGTTCTGCTTCATGACCTCGATCAGCGAATCGTTAAAGTACGAAACCGGGGTCTCAATAACGGGCAGGCCCATCATCGTCGAGAACAGCTCCGCGATCTCCAAGGCATCTGCCGGGTCGGTGGCGTTAATGCCCACATGGGCAACGCGCATGCCAAAGAGCTCGACCGGATTGGCGTTCTGCTCATTCATACAGGCAGCGCCTACTGAGCCATAACGTCGAGAACGGCCTTCTCGGCAGCGACGCGGTTCATGCCGGTCATGAAGGGCACGCCACTCACGTACGGGCAGGTGAGGCCCTCGGGGGCAACGGTGGTGGCGATCAGCAGGTCGGCACCCTCGTCGCAGTAGTCCTTGGCCTCGGAGATGGCGCACTGCACGATCTCGTACTTGTCGGCGTAACCGTTGGCGTCGAGCAGGGTGGCGACCTTCTGGGCAACAAGCGTGGAAGTAGCAGCGCCAGCACCGCAAGCCAAAACGATCTTCTTCATAGGTAGTGTCTCCCTTCATGGTTTACTTTAGGTAAGTGTACCGCAGCGAGCGATGGCACTCAGCCTCGATGAGCTTTTATGCTAGTTTGCTTGCGCGCTGCGTATAATACATCTAGTACGTGTTGTCATACCGCTCGCGCTACGAGCGACTAAGGACCCTAACATGCCCGATTCCCGCACACTCTGGACCGCCGTCGTTATCATCTGCATCGGCGTGTCGGTGTTCTTTAGCGTCAAAAAACGCACCACGTTCAAGCGTCTGCAGCAGCTTATGGCTGCCAAGCAGTGGGACGAGTTCGATCGTTTGCTCGACGGCAAACTCACCAGCATGCTGTACCCGCGCTACAACCGCGACTACCTGCGTCTGAACTCCTATCTGCTGCGCGAGGACCACGAGCGTGCCAGCGAGATGTTCGACCTGCTGCTGGGACTCAACCTGCCCAAGATGCAGCGCGTCGACCTGGTGATCAAGGCCTTTAACTACTACGTTGGCCAGGAGGACCGCAAAAAGTCCAAGGAGCTGCTGCACGAAATCAAGGGCTTTGAGGGCGGTCAGGCCGAGGCGGTCGCGCACGAGTGCCAGCTGATGTACGACACGATGATCCTCAAGCGTCACAACGACATTCCCGAACTGGAGCGCATGCTCAAGGAAGCCGGCGACGACCCGGTCAAGCGCTGCCGCCTGGAGTATCTGCTGGCCCTGCAGTACCAAAACAAGGGCGACGAAGCCAAGTTCCAGGAGTTCCTGGAGAAGTCGGGCCAACACTCGATGGCAGTCAACGCGTAACGGACGGCTTGTGCTAGACTTCTAGTCTCACGGGGGCGTGGCGGAATTGGCATACGCAGGAGACTTAAAATCTCTCGCCGCAAGGATTGTGGGTTCGAGTCCCACCGCCCCTACCATATGGAGCTTACAAGCCCGTGTACCCCAGGGATGCGGGCTCGTTTCCTTTATGTGCCGGTGGGACTCGAACCCGCGAGGGGGCGAGCGTCAAGCGGACGCACAGCGTCCGCAGCGAGCCGGCGAGGGCGCCGACAGGCGGCCGAAGCCGGTGCGGATTTGCGCAGCAAATGCGCAGACGTCCCACCGCCCCTACCATGTGATTGCTTGCGAGCCCGTACCCTTTTGGGATGCGGGCTCGTTTCTTTTGGATGCCGATACAAATGGTGAGTTGCGGTGGAATAGGGACTGTTTGGTGCCCGAAAGGGCGATTTTAGTCCGTATTTCACCGCAACTTATTGGAAGGCGCTGAGGCTCGGGGTCCAACCGATGGTGGGTAGCTCGCCGTCAAGAACCTCGTTAATGGTGGCGGCCATGCCGGCAAGCAGGCTGTTCTCGCTTACGGTGAGCGTGTCGTAGCCGCCGGCTCGCATAAGCTCGCGAATCACCACGGCACCAGCCAAGATCACGCCCGCGCGTTTGGGCTGTACACCCGGTAGCGCGGCGATGCCTTCCGCGTCCAACACAGACATGCGCTCGATAGCGGCCGAGACCTGCTCCAGCGACAGCTCGCGTAGGTGCACAAAGCTCGAATCGTACGGTTCCAGCTCGTGGACCAGAGCCACCAGCGTAGTCACCGTGCCGCCCACCGCGACTAAGCGTTCGGCGCGCTCAAAGTCGACAGGCAGGCCCTCAAAATAGGCGGCGAACTGCTCGCCTGCCCACGCGGCAGCGGCAGCAAGCTCGCCATCCGCGGGCGGCAACGCGGAGAAAAAGCGCTCCGTCACGCGACGGCAACCGATGTCCAGCGAGCGCGTTCCCTCCAGCGCAAAGACGCTGCGCTCCGGAGCGTATACGCCCGTCGCGAGCTCCGTGGAGCCACCGCCCGAATCCGCGACGATGATGCGCTCGCCGGCAAAGTCGTGCGCCACGCCAAAAAATGTCAGGCGCGCCTCGACCTCGCCCGGAATCACCTGTGGTTTGAGCCCCAACTCGCGCAGGCCGTCCAGCAGCAGCGCGGCATTGGACGCATCGCGCGCGGCACTCGTGCACGTGGTGCAGACGCACGCGGCCCCAAAGGCACGCGCCTCATCCACAAACATACGACACGCATCGAGCACACGCTCAACGGCCGCCTCGCAAAAGCGGCCCGTCGCGTCCACGCCCTCGCCCAGGTCGGTAATCTCGGTATGCTTGGACGATTCCACAATCGCCCCGGCCTCGACCTGGGCCAACACCAGTCGCGACGACACCGTTCCCAGGTCGATCGCGGCCACCTTATAGCGTTTGCAATTTGTCATTGCGGGCTCCCCTCCGGGCGCTATTTGCCGTTGGACACGACTGTCTGACCCTCGACGCCGTTAAACCCAAACAGCATGTCGAGCGCCTGGATGTACCACGGCGCGTCCTTGCCGACTTCTTCGATTTCCTTGGCCACTTCGCTGGCCTTCTTGGCGTTTGAGGACTTTTTGGTCGACGACGAGTCCGAATCGTCGTCCAAGCCCAGCACGTCAATCTTCTTCTCGCCGGGCATCACCAGGCCCAGGTCCTCGGACGCCGCGTCCTTGATACCCTCCTCCGAGAGCAGCTTGTCGACGCTTTTTTGCAGCTCGTCGTTATATTGCTCGCGAATCTCGACCTGCTTGGCCAAGATATCGCTCGAACGCTTTGCCACGTACAGATCGCGCACGGGGAAATACAGGCTCACGAGCACCAGCGCCACCACGATACCGATAAACAGCGGACGCAGAGAGCCATGCGTAAAGTCATAGATCGCCTTGACCACCGCGTTGTCGTTGGCGTAATGCATAAAGTCCGAGCCCGAAAGACGGCTCGAAGGTCTGCTCGATTTGTCGTGTGCCTGAGTCGAGGGACGCGACGCATGCGATGAACGTGCCGGGCGCACCGGTCCATCTGTCGAAGTATTCACTTGAGCATTGGGGCGCGAGGTACTTGTCGGGCGCTGTGTGGAGCGGTCGACGCCGGCGTAGGCGGACCCACCGAGCTGCACCGTGCGCGCACGGCGAGGCGACGGCTCGCGCGAACCGGCGGAATAGTACCTGTTGTCGTAAATCTGATCCATGTGCGCCTTGTGCGGTTGAGGTTTGTTTGCGCTAAGTCCTTTAGTTATAGCACGAGCGCCCGCACCGCCTTCGCCAGCCTTTGCTCGACATAAAAAAGGCGCTGAGCCATATGGCCCAGCGCCCAATGGCGGCCATCAGAAGTAGAGCGGAGCCGAGTCAACCCCCGCCCCCGCGAGCACCGCTTGTTTAGCGAATGTTGTAGAACGCGGCCTTACCGGCGTAGCGCGCGCTGCCCTCGAGCTCGTCCTCGATGCGAATGAGCTGGTTGTACTTGGCGATACGGTCGCTGCGGCACGGGGCGCCCGACTTGATCTGGCCGGCATTGACGCCCACGACCAGGTCGGCGATCGTGGAATCCTCGGTCTCGCCGGAGCGGTGGCTCACGATGCAGGCGTAACCGGCCTCCTTGGCGGTCTCGATGGCCTCGAGCGACTCGGTGAGCGTGCCGATCTGATTGACCTTGACCAGGATCGCGTTGGCGGCACCCAGCTCGATGCCCTTCTTGAGGCGCTCGGTGTTGGTGACGAACAGGTCGTCGCCCACCAGCTGCACCTTGTTGCCAATGCGGCGGGTAAGCTCGACCCAGCCGTCCCAGTCTTCCTCGGCCATGCCGTCCTCGATAGAAATGATGGGATAGGTGTCGACGAGCTTCTCCCAGTAATCAACCATCTGGGCACTCGTGTACTCCACGCCCTCGCCCTTGAGCTCATACATGCCGGTCTCGGCGTTGTAGAACTCGGTCGAGGCCGGGTCCATGGCGTACATGAAGTCGACGCCGGGCTTAAAGCCAGCCTTCTCGACGGCCTTGGTAATGTACTCAAACGGTTCGGCATTGGTCTTGAGGTTGGGCGCGAAGCCGCCCTCGTCGCCCACGCCGCCGCCCAAGCCGGCCTCGTGCAGCACGCCCTTGAGCGTGTGGTAGACCTCGGCACACCAGCGCAGACCCTCGGCAAAGCTCGGGGCGCCCACCGGCATGATCATGAACTCCTGGAAGTCGACGTTGTTGTCGGCATGTACGCCGCCGTTGAGGATGTTCATCATGGGCGTGGGCAGCAGGTGAGCGTTGACGCCGCCCAGGTACTGGTACAGCGACAGGCCTGCCGACTCGGCAGCGGCGCGGGCAACGGCCAGCGACACGCCCAGAATGGCGTTGGCGCCGAGCTTGGTCTTGTTGGGGGTACCGTCCGCGGCGATTAGCGCGGCATCGACGGCACGCTGATCGAAGGCGTCGAGGCCCACGACGGCGTCGGCACACTCGTTGTTGACGTGCTCGACGGCCTGCGAGACACCCTTGCCCAGATAGCGGCCCTTGTCGCCGTCGCGCAGCTCGCAAGCTTCGAAAGCGCCGGTCGAAGCGCCCGAAGGCACCATCGCGCGACCGAAGCTGCCGTCCTCGAGCACGACCTCGACCTCGACGGTGGGGTTGCCGCGGCTGTCGAGCACCTCACGACCGTAGACATCCAAAATATCGCTCATGTTGTCTCCCTCTCACTTGGAAACGGGTTGAATGTTTGGCGACACGGCTTGCACGCTACAGCGGCGCGCAGGTTCATAAGTTAGCCTTATCGCACTTTTTGCATTATGCCCTAAGTTAGCCAAGGGATACAATCTTTTTAAAAAATAATGGGGGCGATGGGACAAGTCCGTCCCGTCGCCCCCGCAGTCTTACTCCTCTGCCTTTGCGGCATCCCAGAGGTCATTGAGGCCGTGGGTCGAAAGCTCGGCCAAATCCTCGTGGGCGTCGGCCGCCATCTGCTCCATCGCGGCCCAGCGGCGGCGGAACTTGGCCGTGCTCGCGCGCAGGGCGCTCTCGGCGTCAATCCCCTCTTTGCGCGCAACGTTGACTAGGGCAAAGAGCAGGTCGCCAAACTCCATCTCGCGCTCGGGCGAGCCGGGCGCCTCGGCCTCAAACTCGGCACGCTCCTCGGCGACCTCGTCCCACACATCCTGGACCGTCTCCCACTCAAAGCCCACGGCCGCCGCCTTGCGCGACACCTTCTGAGCTTGCATCAGCGCCGGCAGGTGCGTGGGCACGCCGTCGAGCAGGCCTTCGGGCGCAGCCTCGCCCGCCGCCACAGCATTGTCCTTGGCAGCCTTCTCGGCAAGCTTGACCTCGTCCCAAATCTTGAGCACCTCGTCGGGGTTGTCGGCATCCGCATCGCCAAACACGTGCGGGTGACGACGGATGAGCTTGGCGTCGATATCGCGCGCCACATCGGCCAGCGTAAACTCACCGGCGTCCGCCGCAATCTGCGCATGCAGCACCACCTGCATGAGCACGTCGCCCAGCTCCTCGCGCAGATGCGCCACGTCGTCCGCCTCGATGCAATCGAGCGCCTCGTAGGCTTCCTCGATCATGTTCTTGCCAATGCTCTGATGCGTCTGTTCACGGTCCCATGGGCAGCCGTCGGGCTGACGCAGGCGCCAGATGGTCTGCACCAGATGCTGCAGATCGGCCGACGCGTCTACCAGCGTAGACAAGTCGCGCGAACCCTCGTCATTTTGCTGAGCAATATGCTCGGCCATGGTTAGTCCTCCTCCATGATCACGTGGCGGAACGTGCCGCTCTCGTAGAGGCCGTAGCTATGTGTGCCGTCCTTGGGGATGCTCACGCTGCCGGGATTGAAGAGCCACAGACCCGGGTGCGCGGCGCTTTCCTCGTTGACCTTGATGTGCGTATGGCCGTAGACGAGCGCGGAGCCCTCGGGCAGCGCGGGCGCGTGGTCAACGCTGTTATGCATGCCAGCGCCAAAGACGTGGCCGTGCGTCAGGAACAGCTCGCGGCCGGCCTCGTCGAACAACGTGGCGTAGTCGGCCATGACAGGGAAGTCGAGCACCATCTGGTCGACCTCGGCGTCGCAGTTGCCGCGCACCGCGATGATGCGGTCGGCCAGGGCGTTGAGCAGCGGAATCACGCGCTTGGGGGCGTAGTCGCGCGGCAGGTCGTTGCGCGGGCCGTGGTAGAGCAGGTCGCCCAGCAGAACGATGCGGTCGGGCTGCTCGGACTCGATGGCGGTGGCCAGGCGCTCGGTCCAGTATGCCGAGCCGTGGATGTCGGAGGCGATGAGGTATTTCATGGTGGTCCTTTCGGTGAGGTTGATGGGGTGGGTGTGGCTCGTCGCCGACCGTGTCACTCAAATTGCAGAGCCGCGGCTTGTGCTGCCTGCATCACGCGCTGGAGCGGCACACCGTGCTCGCAGGCAAGGCGGGCGCAGTCCTCGTACTCGGGCGCTGCACGCTCGCTGCCGTCGGGCAGGGTTGCCACCTTGACGGACACCTCGCCCCATAGCGTCGTTACGCGCTCAAAGCGGCGTGGCAGGCAAACGCGCTCCATGACCTGGCGACGAATGCCGTTGGTCGTGGTTTCCAAAAAGATAATCGTCTGCAGGCGCTCGATATCCTCGTGAGCACAGATTACCTGTAGCTGCCAACTGGGACGGCCTTTCTTGCAATAGAGGGGCAGCCAATGCACCTCGCGCGCACCCGCCTCGCGCAGGCGGTCGGCAGCGTAGGCGAGCACCTCGGGCGACGCGTCGTCGATGTCGCATTCCAGCTTGACGATGGTCTCGGGCGCATCGGTCTCGCGGGACAGCGGGGATGTGCTATCGCATTGCATACGGTCCGGATCCTTTCCGCGCGGGCTCGTTTTGTTCACCCAAACGCTAGCACATCGCGGGCTGCGCGGATGTGACGGCGCGCGATGAGCGCGATTTTCCTTGCCCGCAAGAAACCGACACTCCACCGCCTCATCCAAACATGTACATCAGCCTCCAAACATGTCATTTTTTGCAGCTTTTGGAGGCTGATGTACATGTTTTGAGAGCGCAAGCGAGGCCGCACCGCGCGTCGCGCAGCCTTTCCAATCGATTTCGACCCCCGGCGTGTCCGGCGTGTTGAGAGCTGCGCCATTACAATGGAGCGGATTCGCTTGACACAAAGGAGCTGCCATGTCTGTCTGCCCGCTGGTCGATTGCCATACCCACACCTCGTTTTCGGACGGACATGCCTCGTTTGAGGACAACGTTCGCGCCGCTGCTGCGGCCGGCTGCCGCGTCATGGTCTCGACCGACCATCTCACCCTGCCTGCCAGCATGGATGCCAACTGCGAAGTGCAGGTTACTGAGGGCGACCTGCCGGCACATCGTCTGGCCTTTGAGGACGCCCGCAAACTCGCCGCGCAGATTGCGCCGGAGCTCGAGCTTATCTATGGCTTTGAATGCGATTGGTACGAGGGCTGCGAGCCTTTGGTTGAGCGCTGGTCCCAGGACGCCGTCGTACGCCTGGGCAGCGTGCATTGGATTGGCAACCCAGGCGATATCATGGCCGGTGCCGCGGGTATGGCGGGAACGGAAAACGTCGCTCGCCCCGATACACCCGATTCCCTTTGCGGTTGGATCGACGATGACACCGACCTGCACGTTTGGGAAAACCTGGGGGTACGCGGCGTGTGGGAGCGCTACGTCGACGACTGGTGCCGCGCTTGCGAAAGCCCGCTTAACTTTGATGTGATGGCTCACCCCGACCTGTTCATGCGCTTTTCGAAGGAAGGCTTTGCGCCCGATTTTGATACGGCACCGTTTTGGGAGCAGATGGCAGAGTGCGCACACGATACAGGCCGCCGCGTTGAAGTTTCGACCGCCGCGCCGCGCAAGGGCCTCGACGACTATTACCCCTCGACGGGGCTGTTGCGTTGCTTTGCCCACGCCGAGGTACCCATCACCTTTGGCTCGGACGCGCACCGCGCCTGCGACATCTGCTGGAATATCCGCGAGGCACAAGCCCACGCCTACGACTGCGGCTACCGAACCTTCGACATCCCCCACCCCACCGGCGAATGGGAACCCACACCCCTCGACTAGCCATCCCTTCATAAGTTGCGGTGGAATAGGGATTGTTTTGCCTGATGAAGCGCTTAAACAGTCCCTATTTCACCGCAACTTCCATGACCCCGTTACACCAACAAAGACTGTCCCAAACGACTAGTGGCGGCGGGCGTTGAGTTCGCCGGCCAGCTCGTCGAGGGTGATGCCGTAGCGCTCGAGCGTCACGAGCAAGTGGTAGACCAGGTCGCCGGCCTCATAGCGAATGTGGTCATGGTCGTTATCCTTGCAGGCCATGATCACCTCGCTCGCCTCCTCGGCAAGCTTCTTGAGCAGCTCATCCTCGACGTCGGTCAACAGACGCGCGGTATAGCTCTCCTGCGGCGACGCGTCGCGACGGCCATGAATCACCTCGGCCAGCCCCGTCAGCGTCTCACCGATATTTCCATCCTGAACATTTGCGGTGCGCACACCCATGGTTCAATCCTTTCTGGTTGGTCAAGCGCCTGGTCGAGCGCCCGCCCTACGCGAGTTTTTTAAAGAAGCAGGTACGGTTGCCGGTATGGCAGGCCGGACCCGGCGAGTCGACCTTGACCAGCAGCGTATCGCTATCGCAGTCGGCCCAGAGCTCCTTGACCTCTTGCATATTGCCGCTCGTCGCGCCCTTGTTCCAGAGCTCCTGACGGCTGCGGCTCCAAAACCACGTGGTACCGGTCTTGAGCGTCAACCCCACCGACTCCTCGTTCATCCAGGCAACCATAAGCACCTCGCCGGTGTCATACTGCTGAACCACACAAGGAATCAACCCACGGGCGTCGTATTTCAGCTCGGTAGCATTTACCACCTCAGTCATCATTCCTCCCAAGTAATTACCGTGAACATCGCAGGTCGGCGAGGCTTGCCCAGGTGCCGCAGGTTGCCGCGAAAGAGGAGCGACGCGTACTTTGGTACGCGAGCGACGGTTTGAACGGCAAGATGCGGTGCCTGGACAAGCCGCAGCGAAGCCCGCAGCATTAGAAGTCCAACCTCACAGGAATACCCTGCGACGCCATATACTCCTTCACCTGGCGAATGCTGAACGTCCCAAAGTGAAAGACGCTTGCCGCCAGTACGGCGTCGGCTTCGCCCTCGATCACACCCTCAGCAAAATGCTCGAGCGTGCCCACGCCGCCGCTCGCGATGACGGGAATCGGCACCGCGCGCGCCACGGCGCGGGTGAGCGCCAGGTCAAAGCCGGCCTTGGTGCCGTCGCGGTCCATACTGGTGAGCAAGATCTCGCCGGCGCCGCGACGGGCCGCCTCCTCGGCCCACGCCACCGCGTCGATACCCATGGCGTTGCGGCCGCCTGCGGTAAAGACCTCCCACTTGTCGGCACCAGATGCGCCGGGCAAACCGACGCGCTTGGCATCGATCGCCACGACCACGGCCTGGCTGCCAAACGCCGCGGCAGCCTGGCTAATCAACGACGGATCGCGCACGGCGGCAGAGTTAAGCGACACCTTGTCGGCGCCGGCTGCAACCATGGTGCGCATGCCCGCCAGGTCGCGAAAGCCGCCGCCCACGGTATAGGGAATAGCGAGCTCCTCGGCCGCATGCGCCGCCATCTCGATGGTCGTCGCGCGGTTGTCGCTCGTGGCGGTAATGTCCAGGAAGACAACCTCGTCCGCACCCTCGCGGTCGTAGGCGCGGGCTAGCTCCACCGGGTCGCCCGCATCGCGCAGGCTCACAAAGTTGACGCCCTTGACCACGCGGCCGTCCTTGACGTCCAAGCAGGGAATCACGCGTTTGGTAAGCATGGGCTACTCCTCCCCTCGGGCGGCGGCTAGCGCCTGGGCCAGCGTAAAGTTGCCCTCGTAGAGCGCACGGCCGGTAATGGCGCCCTCAATAGCATCCTCACCCACCGCGGCCAGTGCGCGGATATCGTCGAGCGTCGAGATACCACCCGAAGCCACGACGGGAAAGCCCGCGACCTCGGCCACATGACGATACGCCGCCACATCGATGCCCGTCTGCATGCCATCGCGCGCGATGTCGGTATACACCAGATGCTTAAAGCCCAGCTCGGAAAGCTGCGCCACGGCATCGTCGAGTGCCACGCCCGCGCCGTCGCGCCAGCCGTTCACCTTGACCTGGCCGTCGCGTGCGGCAATATCTGCCACCAACAGCTCGCCAAAGCCTTGGGCCGCCACCTCGGCAAAACCCGGCTCGGTCACGAGCACCGTGCCTAGTGCGATGCGGCGCGCACCGTAGCCGGCCAACTCGTCGATGCGCGCGAGCGAGCGGACGCCGCCGCCCACGTCCACGGACAGACCGTTGACGCCGCAGATGGCCTTAATCGCCGCCGAGTTGGCAGCGCATGTGTCCTCGTCCTCGCCAAAGGCAGCGGACAGGTCGACGACGTGCACCCAGCTTGCGCCCTGCTCGGCAAACGAGCGAGCAACGGCCACGGGGTCGTCGGAATATACCTTGCAGCGACTCCGGTCGCCGCGCTCCAGGCGCACGACCTTGCCGCCGATCAGATCGATTGCGGGAAACAGGATCATCGGCCGGCCTCCTCGACGATGTTGACGAAGTTCTTAAGGATGCGCTGACCCAGCGCGGAGGATTTCTCGGGATGGAACTGGCAACCCCACACGTTGCCATGGCGCACGATGCACGGGAAGCTCCGCGTATAGTGCGTGCGCGCCAGCACATCGGCGGCATCGGAATCGTCGGCCACCGCGTAGCTGTGGGTGAAGTACATGTTGGCACCCTCGGCAAAACCAGTAAGCAGCGGATCGGCCGCACCGGCGGGCGTCATGTGCACCTGGTCCCAGCCCACGTGCGGCACCTTCAGGCGGCTCGACTCCAGGCGCGTGCACGAACCGCGCATAATACCCAGGCCATCGACCCAGAGGGCACCGGCCCGCTCGGAGGCGTTGCCGTCGGCGACCGCGCTCTCGCTCGCAGGAACGCCCTCGTTGCCGCGCTCAAAAAACAACTGAAGGCCCAGGCAGATGCCGAGCAACGGAGTTCCGGCGGCAACGGCGTCGAGCACCGCGTCCGCCTCGCCGCCCTCGCGCATAAAGGCGACCGCGTCGTAAAACGCGCCCACGCCCGGGATGACCAGGCCGTCGGCGTTGCGGATCTGCTCCGGATCGTCCGACGTGCAGGCGGCGGCACCGGCGCGCGCAAGCCCGCGCGCAACGCTCGACAAGTTGCCCTTGTGGTAGTCGACCACCACGATCTTCGGTTCGCCCACGCGACCCCTCCCTTATCTCATCATCCAAAACCACCACAAAGGAGACAGGCACCTCTGTGGTGGTTTGTGCGATCCGTCAGCTACAGCGAGCCCTTGGTGCTGGGGATGCCCTGTACGCGGGGGTCCAGCTCGCAGGCGTGGCGCATCGTGCGGCCCACGGCCTTAAAGGCGGCCTCGATAATGTGATGCGAGTTGCCACCCGCCAGCTCGCGCACGTGCAGTGTGAGCTTGGCATCGCGTGCAAAGGCATAAAAGAACTCGACGGCCAGCTCGGTATCGAACGTGCCCACGCGCTCGGTCGGCACGGGCAGCTCGCAATAAGCCTGGCCACGGCCCGAGATGTCCACGGCAGCCATCACGAGCGTCTCGTCCATGGCGATCGCCGCATCGGAAAAGCGCGTGATGCCCGCCTTGTCGCCCAGCGCCTGGCAAAACGCCTCGCCCAGCACAATGCCCGTATCCTCGACAGTGTGGTGAGCATCGACCTCAACGTCGCCCACCGCATGTACCGTCAGATCGAACAGGCCGTGGCGGCCAAAGGCGTTGAGCATGTGATCGAAAAACGGCACGCCGGTCGAGATATCACACACGCCGCTTCCGTCCAGGTCGAGCTTTACGACAATATCGGTCTCGCCCGTCTTGCGGGTCACCTCGGCATAACGGTCCATCTACATCTCCTCCTTCACCAGCGCGGCAAACGCAGCCAGCACCTCGTCGTTTTCTTGCGGCGTGCCCACGGTGATGCGCAGACAGTCCGCGAGACCCGGCGCGTAGCTAAAGTCGCGCACCAGAATGGAATACTCGTCGCGCAGACGCTCGCGCACACGCGTGGCATGCGGCGTACGCACGAGCACAAAGTTCGCCGAGCTCGGCCATGCCTCCACGGGCATGCCCTCGGCGGCCATCGCACGCAGCGCTGCAAGTTCGCGATCGCGCTCAGCCGCGACCTGAGCCACCACGGGCGCGTACGCATCGCGGGCACGCACGCAGGCGAGCGCCGCCGCCTGGCTCAGCACGTTAACCGAGTAGATCTGGCGAATCGCCGCGAACACGTCAATAACCTCGGGCGCTGCGATCACATAGCCCAGGCGCGCGCCGGCAGCGCCAAACGCCTTGGACAGCGTGTGCAGAATCACCAGGTTGGGATGCTCGGCGATGAGCGCCTGCGCCGTCGTGGCAGCGCCAAACGAATCATCGGCAAACTCAACATAGGCCTCGTCGACCATCACCATGCCAGGGCACGCGTCGCACAGCGCCGCGACAAAATCGAGCGGAGCCACGTCGCACGTGGGATTGTTGGGCGAGGTGACGATCGCCAGGTTGCACTCGGGTGCCGCCGCGAGCACAGCGGCCTGGTCGAGCTCGAAGGTCGCCGGGTCGCGCCACACGTCGCGCACCTCGGTCTGGCATAGCGAGGCAAAAAACGCGTATTCGCTAAAGCACGGCGGGCAGTTGAGAAGCGTGCGGCCCGCGCCGCCAAACGCCAGCAGATAGTTATAGAGCAGCTCATCGCCGCCGTTGCCCACGCAAATGTTCTCGCGTGCCACGCTATGCCAAGCAGCAAGCTCATCGCGCAGGTCGTTGGACATGGGATCGGGGTAGCGGTTGAGCGGTATGGCAGCCAGGGCGGCGTCGACCGCCTCGCGCACGCCGGCCGGCACGGGATAGGTGTTCTCGTTGGCCGAAAGGTTGATGCGCGTGGGCGTAAAGTTGGGATCGTAGGGCTCAATGCCGGCCAAGTAGGGCTGGACGAGCTCCTTCATGCGCGGCGTGAGTTCGGCCATGTTAGGCCTCCTCGCCAGTCGGACCAGCGCCATCCGCACTTGCAGCCACCAGGTCCACACCCTCGGCAACCGTCGCCACGGCGTCGCCCGGCCAGGCGACCTTGGTCAGATCGGCCGCGGCCAGCGACGCGGCGCTCACGGCATCCTCGCCCTGCTCCAGCACGCGGCGGCGCAGAGCGGCCGAAAGCGCGTGCGCCCACAGGCCCTCGGCCTCGGCCAGGCGCTGCGTAGCGGGAGCGTCCGAGAGCAGGCCCTCGGGTGTATAGCAAATGACACTCGAGCGCTTGACGAACTCCTCCACCGAAAGCGGGTTGGAGAACATGGCCGTGCCGCCGGTCGGCAGCGTGTGGTTGGGGCCGGCAACATAATCGCCGAGCGGCTCGGAGCTCCAAGCGCCCACAAAGATGGCGCCGGCGTTGCGAATGCCGCCGAGCAGGCCCATCGCATCCTTGCAGTGCAGCTCCAGGTGCTCGGGCGCCACGGTGTTCACCGCCTCGACGGCGGCAGCCATATCGGCGGCCACCACGATGGTGCCCTCATTGTCGAGCGAGGCACGCGTGATCTCGGCACGCGGCGACTGCGCGACCAGGATATCGATGCCGGCCTCGACCTCGCGCGCAAACTGCTCATCGCAGGTCACCAGATAGCAGGCTGCCAGCGGATCGTGCTCGGCCTGAGCCATCAGGTCGGCCGCGACCACCATAGGCTTGGCCGTGGCATCGGCCAGCACGCAGACCTCGGAGGGACCGGCGACCATGTCGATACCCACGTCGCCCGAGACAATCTGCTTGGCAGCGGCGACAAAGGCGTTGCCCGGGCCGGTGATTTTGTCGACGCGCGGAATGGTCTCGGTACCGTACGCCAGTGCGGCCACGGCCTGGGCGCCGCCCACCATATAGATCTCGTCCACGCCGCCGAGTTTAGCGGCCGCGAGCGTATACGGGCTAATCAGTCCATCCTTTTGCGGCGGGGTCACCATAACCACGCGTTTGACGCCGGCCACCTTGGCGGGAATGGCGTTCATAAGCACGGTGGAAGGGTACTGCGCGCGACCGCCCGGCACATAGATGCCGGCCGCCGCGAGCGGGGTCACCTTAACGCCGAGCATGGTGCCGTCCGCACGCGTGGTAAACCAGCTCTGCTCGACCTCGCGCTGGTGGAACTCGCGAATCTGGCGTGCAGCCTTTTCGAGCGCCGCGACAAAGGCGGGATCAAGGCCTTCGAGCGCGGCATCGATCTGCTCTTGCGGCAAACGGAAGCTCTGCAGTTCAACGCCGTCAAAACGCTGACAGTAGTCGCGCACCGCGGCATCGCCATTGGCGCGCACGTTGGCCACGATATCGCGGGCGGCATCGACGATGTTTTGCGGCAGCACGCCCTTGCGGTTGAGCTGGTTGGTAACGAGGCGCTCACCGGGAGCAAGCTTGATGGTCTTCATTTCGGTATCCCCTATCGGTCGAGGTTGTGTTCGAAAAACGAGAGGCCGGACGGCGGCGCCAGTCGGCCCGCAGCCCGGACGTTGGGGCGCCCGTGAGTGCTCGCGCTATTGTGCCGAGCCCGCAACGGGCTCAAAATGCTTGCCCTTCACGGCTGCCGCCAAGCGATCTGCCAGATTGCGTACGCGCGGATCCAGACGTGCGGCGCCCGGATTGACAAAGAAGCGGGCCGTGCAGTCCATGATGCGGCCGGTGATGACCAGGTCGTTATCGCGCAGCGTGGCGCCCGTGGCGGTAATATCCACGATGCGATCGGTCATGCCGACGATGGGGCCCAGCTCGATGTTGCCGTGCAGTGAGACGATATCGGCGTTCACGCCGCGCTCGGCATACCAGGCACTCGCGATGCGCGGATACTTGGTGGCCACGCGAAGCGACCCGCGGCGGGCATAGTTGCGCTCGGCCTGGCCGGCGCGCCACGCGGGCTCTGCCTCGATAAACGTGCACAGGCCGTAGCCCAGATCGACCAGCTGCAGCAAGTTGAGGTCTGCCTCGATGAGCGAGTCCCAGCCACAGATGCCGCAATCGGCACCACCACAGCCCACAAAAGCGGGCGCGTCGCTGGGACGCACGATGACAAACTCGATATCGCCGACCGTGCCCTCGCCGGCACGCGTGTCGCGACCGCGCACAATCAGGTGACGGCCGGGGTCGCGCAGCTCAGAGACGTCCAGGCCCGCGGCCTCGAGCACGTCGAGCGTGTCGGCCTTAAGCGAGCCCTTGGGCACGGCGATGCGTAGCGGGCCTTCGGCGCCGCGGCCCACGGCGTGGTCACCATCGGAGGCGGCGTCCTCGGCAGAGGTGCACGCGGCCTCCAGACGCTCGAGCGAAAAGGCGAAGCCCGCCGCCGGCACCTCGATGCCGTCGCCGAACGCGCCGGTAAAGATAGAGTCGTAGCGACCGCCCGAGCCCACCGGATCGGGCAGGCCACCGGCATAGGCCTTAAAGACCAGGCCCGTGTAGTAATCGAAAGAATTCATAATGGAAAAGTCGAAGGACAGCACCTGAGCGTCCTCGGGCGCCAGGCCCTCGACCAGCGCGCGCAGCTCACGCGTGAGCGGCGCGACAATACCGGCAGCCGCCAGCAGCGCATCCACGCGATCGAGCACTTCGGCCCCACCATGCAGGCGCGGCAGTTCGCTGACGGCGGCCTTAACGGCATCGGTCTCGGCGCTTGCCGCCACGCGGGCATCGAGGCCCACAAAGTCGTTGGCGTGCACGCAGCGCAGAGCCTCGGCAGCCAGCTCGCGATCCTCGCACGCCGCGAGCAGCTCCTTAAACGGGCGCACGCTACCTGCGATAATGCGCGCATCGGGCAGCGCCAACTTGCGAACGGCCTCGGCCACCAGCGAGACGATCTCGACATCGCCCGCGGTATCGCCCGCGCCGATGAGCTCAAAACCCAGCTGGGTAAATTGACGCGAACCGCCGGCATTGCGCTGGCATTCGCGAACCACCGGCGCCTCATAGCGCAGGCGCAGCGGCAAGTCGGCCGCGCGCATGCGGGTCGAGACCAAACGCACGATCGGCAACGTATTGTCGGGACGAACCACCAACAAGCGGCCGTCATCGTCAAAAAGCTTAAACGGCGTGTCCGCGATACGGCCGCCCTCCTCGAGCGAGCCCTTGTCCTCGAGCAGCGGCGTCTCAACCGGCAGATAATGATGCTCCCTAAAGCAGCCCTTCACCGTCAGCGCAATCTCCTCGCGCGCCTGAGCCTCCTCGGGCAATATGTCCCGGAATCCCCACGGTGTGGCCGTCATCTGGTGAGCCTCCTCATGCTGTGTTGCATACAGAACAAACGACCGGCATAGCTCCGCCGGTCTTTTGGGTACTTTAGCATACTAGAGTGCTTGCGGGGAAAATCCTTGTCCGCAGCTCACACCGTATTCATTTGGAAACATAGGGGCAGACGCTCAGCTAAATCTGACGATTATCTAGGCCAACCAGAAACCATATCCCGTTTTTCGTCTAAAAACTGGGATGCAGTTTCCGCTGAGGACCTTTTCCGAACTGCTTCTGCAGCGGCTGTTTTGGCTCCGGGACCGCGTCAATCGCATATCTTTATGGCGCCTTTATCCTACACATGTTGTATAACTACCAAATGTGGAATATAACAAAGAGCAAAACATAGGCTGAGCGTTATGGAGGATTGAGGTTGAAAGAGAAGCTATTTCGATGGGTCGTGAAGCACCGCAAACCCATCATCGCGTTCTATGCGGTGGCAGCACTGGTATGCCTGTTCCTGCGCCAGTTTGTAGGCGTTAACTACGACATTACGAGCTATCTGCCCGACGAAGCGGCGTCGACCGTCGCTCTGAATACCATGGGTGATGAGTTTGAGGGTGACATTCCCAACTGTCGCGTTATGGTGCCCAATGTCTCGATCGCTCAGGCGCTCAAATACAAGGACAAAATCAAAAAGGTCGACGGCGTCGAGGAGGTCCTATGGCTTGACGACGCGGCAGATATCGATCAGCCGCTTGCCACGCAAGACAAAGACACCGTTGAGACCTATTACAAAAAGAACAACGCCCTGTTTACGGTGACGGTTAATTCCGAAAAGGAGATCGAGGCAACCGACGCTATTCGAGATATCGTGGGCGACGAGGGCGCCATTACGGGCTCGGCCATGTCTAACGCGCTCGCCACCACATCGACCGAGCAGCAGATCAGCATTATCACGGTCGCTGTCATAGCGATTATCTTCGTGATTCTGGTCATCACGACTACCAGCTGGGCCGAACCCATCCTGGTGCTGCTGGGCCTGGGCGTCTCGGTGTTTATCAACTGGGGCACCAACCTCATCTTTGGCGAGATTAGCTTTGTCACCAACTCTGCGGGCTCCATTTTGCAGGTTGCCATCGCGCTGGACTTCTCGGTCTTTTTGCTGCACCGCTTTAACGAGGAGCGTGGCCGCCACGGCAGCGTTGCCGAAGACATGGTGCAGTCGTGCTGCCTGTCCTCGGTCGCCGTGTTTTCGAGCGGTTGCACGGTCTGCATCGGCTTTATCGCGCTTGCCGCCATGCAGTTTAAGATCGGCCCCGACCTTGGTCTTGCCCTTGCAAAGGGTATCGCCATCAGCCTGGTATCGGTCTTTACCTTTGTTCCTTCGATGTTCGTTCAGTTCGATGGCTTTGTGCAAAAATCGCAGCACAGGCCCTTTGTCCCGCCGCTGGGTAAGTTCGCCCGTCTGGTGCTCAAGGTCTGTATCCCCGCTGCCGTCGTGATCCTCGCCGTGGTTTACCCTGCGCGTGTGGCATCGACCTCCAGCGATATCACGTACTACTACGGCACTTCGCACATTTTTGGTTCGGATACGCGGCTTGGTCAGGATATGGACAAGGTCAAGGAGGTCTTTGGCAACTCCGATACCTACGTTGTGCTCGTTCCCCGTGGAGAGGTGAGCGAGGAGCAGGCACTCTCCAATGAGCTCAAGGCGCTCCCCGAGGTCAAGTCCATCCAGAGCTATGTTGACGTTGCGAGTCCCTATATCCCCACGGGCATGGCCGAAAAGGACACGCTCGATCTGGTGGAGGGAGAGCACTACAGCCGTTTGGTGCTCACGGTTACCGCGCCCTACGAGGGTCCGAGTACATTTAAGCTGGTCAAGAAGATTCGTTGTATCGCGGACAAACATTATCCGGGTAAGGCAATGCTCGCCGGCGAGGGCGTGAGCACCACCGACCTTAAGGACACCATCACCGTCGATAAGGGCAAGGTCGACCTCATCGCCGTCGTGGCCGTGTTCGCGGTCTTGCTGCTGGCCACCAAGTCGCTGAGCCTGCCGATCATCTTGGTGCTCGTGATTGAGACCTCGATCTGGATCAACTTTGCTGCACCGCTCTACACCGGTATGCACGAGTTCTTCCTCGCCTACTTAATTGTGAGCTCCATCCAGCTGGGCGTTGCCGTCGACTACGGCATCCTGATTGCTGACCGCTATCGTGAGGACCGCGTGACCATGCATAAGCGCGAAGCGCTACTCGAGACCATTGAAGCTTGCACGATTCCTGTTTTGACCTCTGGATCGGTTCTGCTGATCAGTGGCTTCCTGATCCATGCGATCTCGAGCCACGGCGTGCTCAAGCAGATCGGCTGGTTCCTGGGCGTCGGCGTGAGCATCTCCCTAGTCGCCGTACTCTTTGCGCTGCCGGGTTTCCTGTATGTGCTCGATGGCCTCATCGGCAAGACCACGCTCAAAGCTCATTTTTTGCCCAAGGATGCCCAGGATCCGGTTTCGGATACCACCGAGGCATCGGCTGCGGACGGCTCCGCTCAGTAACGTTTTACAAAGCAGTTGGAAGGAATACCGCAATGCATACCCATACCACTGATACCGCTTCGAAAGAGCTCAAAGCCCAACGCGATCTTGTACGTCGTCCCCATAAGCGCATCGCTGCGCTCGCTCTTGCCGCCGGTCTGACCGTGGCCCTTACCGTTCCCGGTGCCGTTGTGTTCGCCGACGGCGTAGGGTCGACGAGCGCTGCCTCGGCTACGAGTGAACAGATGGCGACGGACTCCGATAACAGCACGCCGGGATATAAGAAAAACCAGGTCGTATACGTCAAAACCGATGCCGACGGCAATCGCACGGGTGTTTACGTGGTCAATAGCTTCGAGGCCAATAAGGGCGTCAAGATCGACGATGCCGGCACCTATAACAAAGTGACCAACCTATCGACGACTCAAAAACTAACGGACGACAGCGGGTCGGTTGCCGTTACGGGCCAGGGAGTGCAGGACTTTGTCTACCAGGGCGATCTGGACAAGAACACTCAGATGCCGTGGAACGTCACCGTGGCATACCAGCTCGATGGCCGCGATATCGACGCCAAGGATTTGGCGGGCAAGAGCGGCAAGCTCACCATGAAGCTCAAGGTCGAAAAGAATGACGACTATACCGGTGGCGATTATGCCGATAACTACCTGGTTCAGATTACCGGTCAGCTTAAGGATGCCGAGGCACACGATATTGAGGCTGAGGGCGCCACGGTTGCTGCCAACGGCTCCAACACGCAGCTTACCTACATGGTGATTCCCGGCAGCACCGGAGACTACACCATTACGACCGATGTTGAGGATTTTGAGTTTGATGGCTGGCAGATTGTCGGCGTGCCGCTGAATCTTGCCATCGATGTGGACTCGAGCAGCATGGATACGAGCCAGCTCGTGGAGCTCTCCAACGGTATTGCTACGGCCAATAGCGGTGCTGGCCAGGTTGCCGACGGTGTCAAGACGCTCGCGGCCTCGCTTGCCACGGCCAATACCGGTGCCGGCACGCTGTCCAGTGGCGCCGCTGCGCTCGCGGCGGGTACGAGTCAGCTCAACGCGCAGGTCCCCACGCTGGTCGAAGGCGTGAGCAACCTTAATGCCGGTGCCGAGGGGGTTAATGCCGGTGCCGTGCAGCTTAAGGGCGGTGCGTCCGATCTTTCGGCGGGCCTTTCCAAGCTGCAGGGGAGCGCACAGCAGATCTCGGGCGGCATAAGTGGAATTGCCGCTGGGTCCGATACGTACGTCGACGCGCTGACGCTGGGCAAGCAGGCTCAGGAGGCAAACCTTGCCAAGGCGCAGGCTGCGGCCAAGGCGGCCCAGGACGCCGTGACCGCTACGTCGGGCAACGCCTACAGCGCGCTGTACGGGCCGCAGGGTCTTACGGCGGCGCTCAGCGGCGAGGGGCAGTACCTTGCCGGTGCACAGCAGGCGCTCGGCGGGGCAAAGCAGGCCGCAAGCGCCATGGGCAACGATGCGGCAAAGGCTAACGCCGAGAGCGCAAAGGCTGGCGCCGAGAGCACCGTTGCATCTATTGCCGCTGCCAAGGCGGCGGTCGCCGATGCTCAGGACGCGCTGGATAACGCGGCCGATCTCGACTCCGCCAAGGCTGCGGCAGCCAAGCTAAGCGAGGCTACGGCACAGCTGGATGCCGCCACCGCAAGTGCCGGCAGTGCTGCTACCAGCGCGGGTGCCGCCGCCACGGCGGCATCGAGCGCCGATGCGACGGGTCTTACCGCGCTTCTCGATTCTGCATCCAATGCCGTTGCGGGCGCGCAGGGTCTTAACACGCAGGTGTCGCAGGGCCTTAAGGGTGCCGAGTCCATGTTTGGCACGCTTACCGATCAGGTTACGACTTTGGCCCAGGCGGCCGGCGCCCAGGGCGGCGCCCAGGGTGCCGTCACCGCGCTCGATAGCGCCATTCAGGGCTACACCACTGTCCAGGATGGCCAACAGCTGAGCCTGGCCGGAGCCATCGCCTATATGAACAGCGCGATCAACCCGGCAAACCCCACGGCCGTGAACCCCGGTCTTGTCGCCGGTGTTGGCTCTGCAGCAACGGGCGCGGGTCAGCTGAGCGATGGCGCCGCGGCTCTTGCCGCGGGCACCGACCAGCTTGCTGCGGGCACACAGCAGCTCAACGGTGCCACGCCCGCGCTTGCCAACGGCGCATCACAGCTCAACAACGGTGCGGCGCAGCTCAAGACAGGTGCTGCTAGCCTTGCTAGCGGCATGAATCTTCTCTCCTCGGGTGCAGGTACGCTTGCCAGCGGCGCATCCGAGCTCGGCAACGGCATGCAGGAGCTTACCGACCGAACGAGCAATCTCGATACTCAGGTCATCGACACCGTTAAGGACAAGATCGAGGAAATGCTCAACCCCGGCTTTACGCCGACGGACTTTGTCAACGGCGAGCAGGGCGGACATATAAATCGCGTGCAGTTTATCTATATGACGGGCGCGATCAGCAAGTAGGCAGCCGCGCCCTTGTGGCGATTGGCATCGATAGCAAGTTATGAGGGGAGGGGCCGTCGGGCATTGTCTCGGCAGCCCCTCTTTGCTGTCAGCGGCCACTTCGCGTCTTTGCAGAAGCTGTACCGCAAGATTTGTGTTTGGAAGGAGACGCGCTTTCTGCAAGGGGCGGAGCGCGGAAAGCATGTCCCGGATTTGATGCTCGGAACGGGATGAGCTTTCCGGATCGGACCCCAAGCGGAAAGCGCGTCCCGTTTCGGGGCTTCAGAATGGGACGCATCCGGAAACCGCATCCCACTCTGAGCCGAAATTCCGGGATGAGATTTCCGCCGAGGACACCCTGCGCCGACGGCAACGCAAAAAGGGCGCCCGCGCAATTGCGGACGCCCTTGTGCAGGGTCGAGATATCAACCAGCCAAGATATCGGACCCGTGACCAGCTCTTAGTAGTCGAACTGGTGGTAGTAGCGGCGGTACTTGAGGTTGTGCTTGGTGACCAGCTCGTAGTTGCGCGCGAGGCGGTCGGTGGTCAGCACGGACAGGATCCAGGGGGACACGATGACGCGGAAGTCGTCGTCCAGGCCCGGGATCGCGTACTCGGCGGTGTCGATGATGACGTAGTCCTCGTCGCCGGTCACGCCGCTGGTGAGGAAGGCGCGGACGCGCTCGTCGAGGGCGCGGCACTCGTCCTCTCCCATGAACAGGAACACCGGGACGCCGGGCTCGAGCAGCTCGAGCGTGCCGTGGAAGAAGTCGTGCGAGGTGATGTGGCGGATGCGCTTCCACTGCATCTCCTCGAGCAGGCACATGGAGTACAGGATGGTCTCGCCCCACAGCGCGCCCGAGCCGATGAACATGGTGTAGTCGGCCAGCGCGTACTTCCTGGCGAGCTCCTCGGCGCGCGGCTCGAAGCGCTTGCGGATGTCGAGCATGTCCTTCCAGACGTCCTTCGTCTGCTCGATGAACAGGTCGAACTTGGGGAAGCAGCCGCGGCGGTTGAGCAGGCGCAGGCCGAAGCAGTCGGCGAGGTAGTAGCCCTTCTCGCAGCCGCCGGCGCCGTGGTCGGAGGCCATCATGACGCAGTTCTCGGCGCCCACGGCCTGCCCGATCTTGCCCTCGGGGTTGGTCATGGCGAAGACGCGCACGCCCATCTCCCTCATCTTGCCGACGGCCTCGAGCACCTCGGGGGTGGTGCCGGACTCGGAGGCGGTCAGCACGACGGACCTGTCGGTCATGCGCTTGTGGCCCATGACGTTCCACTCGGCGGCGTGGATCAGGTAGACCTCGAGGTCGCGGTCGCCGAACTTGTTCATGAGGTACTCGAGCTGCATGAACTCGTCCCAGGTGCCGCCGACGCCCATCAGGAAGACGGCGTCGTAGCCCTCCTCGTGCACGCGGTCGGCCAGGGCGGTCATCTTCTTGCCGGCCTCGTAGACGTTCCTGCCGTCCTCGAGGTAGCCCTCCTGGTCGAAGTGCATGATCTCGATCTTCTCGGTCTCCTTCATTCCCGCTCCTTTCACGAGCAGTTTGAATTGTCGCACGGAATGAACGGGCTTGCCGCCCCGTCGCACCGCTTAACCTTGTGGACATCTTGGCCCCAAGCTCAACAATTCAAAGGTTCTTAATACCAGTAAACGATTACAGGTTAGCCGTTTTTAATACCGATTTTTTGATTTCATCCTCCCATCTCGGTAGACGGTCAGTTTTTGCCGCTCATCGGTCATGCGACACATATCCGTAAAAAAATGAGCACCCCGCCGTACACGAGGATGCTCTAGACGCTAATAGTTGTAGGTATATCCGCCGGCATCACCGCGGTTAAAAGACTTGGCATGCTCGATCGCCTGCCCACTCGAGTCATAGGTCATGCATTCCAGTACGAGCGCCAGGTCGCCCGGCTCAAGATTGAGCAAACTCGCATCGCGTGCGCCCAGCGCTTCAATATCGAGTTTCTCAATCGACTTGTCCGGTTTGCGCCCCAACATGTCGTAGGTCTCGAACAGGCTGAAGACCGAAATGTCCACGTCTTCGATGCCCGGAAACAGCAGACACGGAATCAGCGTCATCTCAATCGACACGGGCTCCCCATCAATGCAGTTGAGACGGCGCACCGAGTAAAGCAGATCGTCCTCGGCGATGCCAAACAGGTCGGCGTAATACGGGCCGGCGTAGCGTTTGGAGCGCGCCAGAATGCGCACCGACGGCGTCGCGCCCGACACCAGAACCGACTGACGGAAGCCGCCCTTGCGTTCGTGCTCGTCAAACCACTTGTGTCCCACAAAGGCGCCCTTGCCCTGCACGCGACGAATCTGGCCACTTTTGACCAGCTCGTCCATGGCACTTCGGATTGTCAGGCGCGTCGTGCCAAACTCCTCGGCCAGCTCGTTTTCGGACGGAATCATCGAGCCCGTCGGGTAGTCGCCGCGCTCGATTCGCTCCGCAATGCAGCGGCGAATTTGTTTGTAAACCGGCAAGTCTTCTACTGCATCAGCCATTCGACACCTACCTTCGTCGCAACGCCGTCTGCCTCGCCGTTATCGGCAAAACGATACTTGGTCGGCAGAATCACGGACTTGCAATACTCGACAAAGCCATCGTTCTCGTCACGCTCGTGCGAAGCCTTGTAAAACACCGGCGTGCCCTCCTGAGCACCCAGCAACTTGGCCTCGTCGGCGTTCAGACGGCTGATGGAAATATGCTCCTTGCCGTGCGTCACATGGACATTCCCTTCTTTGAGCAAAACGTCGTAGAGGCTTTCCTGCTCAAAATCGTGATCGGGAAGCGAGGGGCACAAAGACAGATTGACGTGGGCCGTCTCAATCGACGCCGGGGAACCATTAACCACGCGCACACGTCGAATGCAGAAAAGCGGCATGCCCAGGTCGATCTGGGCCTTTTGGGCCAGATCGATATCGGCGTACACGACCTTGGACCAAACCAGGCGTGCGGTCGACTTTGAGCCAACCCTCTCCACCGCCTGCGTATAGTTCCATGTTTCCTGAAAGATGTTCAGCGGTTTGGGAGGACACACATAGGTGCCCGAACCGCGGCGGCTTTCCAAAGTTCCGCACGAAATAAGGCGCGCGATCGCAGCACGCAACGCCGTGCGCGACACGCCCAGCTCTTCACAGAGCACACGCTCGGCGGGCAGCCGGTCGCCACCCTGCAGGTCATAATGATTGATATACCAAAGAATGCCCTCAAAGGCGCAATCTTTGGGCGGAATCGCATATGGTTCACTCGGCATGGGCACGGCTCCTCAACCGCTTGATGCTGCAGGCATCATTGCTCCGGACGCCCCATGGCGTCGAAGGCTTCTTTGATCTGCTCCGCAACGTTCCGATACGACCGATATAGGCCGGAGTCTCGCTTGACTTCGCCCGCGGTCACCGGAATCTCAAGCTTCGAAATCTCATCCTCGCCGGTTTGCACGGCAACGATGACACCCATACCAAGGCACATATTACGCTTGGCAGCATTGTTTTTGGTAGCCTGAGCTGGATTAATCAAAATCTGCTGAGCTAGTTCGCGATTGCTAAGCTCCGGCACATCCTCGGGATTTCCGGTCTCGACAATCTCGCACTGCAACACATCCGCATAGTCAAAAATCTTCGGCTCGCCGCCGCGCTGATGCACGGCCCACTTGCGGCGCGTGGCATCCTGGTAGATAGCCGGCAAAAACGTAAACCGCGGCGGGTCCAAAATCGTATCCGTGATGGTAAACACATCGGGATCAAAGGCATCCTGCGGGTTTTTCTTCTTGAACAGCCCCATATCAGCCTCCCGTACTAGCATTAAACAACTCAAGCCGAATATAGCACCAATTTCAAGCCACCGCTTTACCGCATCGGTGCGCGGCGTCTATAGCTCGCCCAGCGGAAGAGTTCACGGACGAGGGCCCGGGGGGGGGGGGGAGTTTTTTTTTTTGTGTGGGGGGCGCGAGAGAAAAAAAAAAAGACCGCCCCCCCCCCCCCCCCGAAAAACGGAGAACGCCGAAAGGC
>UQWV01000020.1 GCA_900544845.1 uncultured Collinsella sp.
GGATACCGAACGTTTTGCGATGGGTGTGCGGGCCAGGAGGTTCGTGCCCTTTGAGCGGGTCGCATTGAGGAAGATTCGTCAACTGCAGGTTTGTGCTTCACTTGATGACCTTCGCGTTCCTCCGGGCAATCGTCTTGAAGCGTTGAAGGGCGATCGCGCCGGCCAATATAGTATCCGTGTTAATGAGCGCTATCGGGTCTGCTTTGAGTGGAGACAGGGGATGGCTTGGAATGTCGAAATCGTCGATTATCACAAGTGATGAGACCGCGCCCGATTTGCTGTCACCGGTGACTCCTGGTGAACTTCTCAAAGAGGAATTTCTTGTTCCTATGGGCATTTCTCAATATCGTCTTGCTAAGGAGACCGGGATTCCGGCACAGCGTATTGGGCAGATTATTTTGGGAAGGCGTCGTGTTACGGCTGACACCGATCTTCGCCTTTGCCGCTACTTTGGCCTAACGGATGGCTATTGGCTTCGCGCTCAGATGGCGTTTGACCTCGAGGCAGAGAAGAGGCGCATCGAGCCGGAGCTGGATAAGATCGTTCCCGTTCAGCGGGCCGTTGCGTTGTAGTGCTCAAAGATATTGAGGTTGGAGTGACGATGGAACGACGCCGACAGACTGCCGTGTATAGTCCGGGTGGATGCGGGTGTGGCTTGCTGCTGATTCCGGTCATCGTCGTGAGCGTTGGCTTGATGTTTGTGCTTGCCGGGCTGGCCGCAGCGGCACTCGTGTTGCTGATTGTGGCCATTGGCGTGACGATTTGGCTCTGCCGCTCTCGCGAGCAGCGTCGTGCCGATGGTAAAACCGATGTTGGCTGGGTCGTCTTCCTAATCATTGCGTACCCGCTGAGTGTCAGCTACCTGGTGTTCTTTGTCCTGTTGATGATCAGCACCTTTACCGGGGAATCTGTCACGGTGGGTTGATGCACTGCCAGCAGACGGTCGCGCAAAGTGCGTTTGCTCGGCGTTTGGATAACTGCATTGGCCGTTTACCGCAACCTTAGCTCTCAGCTAATGAATTCAAGTTTAATCCTTCCTACGATGTGCTGTGTGCCGGCACGGTAGCCGGATCGTAGGAAGGATGAATAATGGCAAAAGAGGGAAAGAAGCCGATCGGTAAGATTGTCCTAGGCGTCATCGTGGTGCTGGTTATTGTCGGTGCCGTGGGCTCTATGGGCGGCAACTCAACCGATTCGCCTGCGAGCGATTCGGCAAAACCTGCCGGGACGACACAGCAGGCTGAGGAGCAAAAAGAACCGCAAGAACCGTATACCATTGCTGACGAGGCTGAAGACACTTCCAATCAGTTTGCCTATAAGATCACGGGGACGCTGACCAATAACACGGACAAGGAAAAGAGCTACATTCAGATTGAGTATGTTCTGTATGATGCTGATGGCAACCAGGTTGGAACGGCTCTTGCAAACACCAATCATCTGAAGGCGGGCGGCTCCTGGAAGTTCGAGGCGCTGGGCACGGTGTCTCCCGATCAGGTCGCCAGTTGGGAGCGTTCGGACGTAAGCGGTTTCTAGCATGTTGTATGCACTGGGGGAGGTGAAGTCGTATGCCCGATAAAAAGCTGACTGACGAGTTGCTCAATGAGCTTCTCGACGCGCCAAACATCGATGGCTATATCAAAGAACACGACTTTGCCGCCCCGTCGCTTTCGAACTACCTGAAGCAGCTACTGCAGGAAAAGGGCTTGGAGCGCTCGCGCGTGGTTCGTATGGCCGATCTCAATGAGACCTTTGGCTATCAGATCTTTACCGGTGCGCGGCATCCGAGCCGCAATAAGGTGCTGCAGATTGCCTTTGCGATGGCGCTGACGCTCAAAGAAACCAACCGTGCGCTGACGGCTGCCGGGGTAAGCGTCCTTAACTGCAAGGACCGCCGCGATGCGATTATCATTTTTTGCATCGATCGCGGGTGCAGCCTCCAAAAGGTCAACGAGGAGCTGTATCGCTTTGGCGAGGAGACGGTGAGTTAGCGGCTGATATCTGAGCCGGCGTAGCTGCCGAACAACGATGCAAACGAACGGGGCGCAGATGCCATGGGGTGTCTGCGCCCTGCGCTATGATGGAGGCTATGGATATTCAGAGCCCAACATATTCCGTTGACGAGCTGACCGCAGCGCTTGCCGAGCACCTGGCGTCGCTCGATCGCGACGACAGCTATCGCGTGGAGCGTGTACTTAAGCGCTCGTCCGTTGAAACAACCGAGCTCGTGTACTTTGAAGGAACCGGCGGTGGTTCGCTCGGTCCCTTTGTTCGTAAACGCATCGATGCTTCGGCTCAAATCGGCGGGGCATACGAGCGTCTGTTTGCCGCTCAGCGGGCAGGCAGGCGTTTTGAGCACCTGCCCAGAATCGTCGATTGTCGTCGTGTGGGCGACGAGCTCAACGTGGTTATGGAATACATCGAAGGGGAGACACTCGGGGCGCTGGTGGACCGTCTGGGAGCCACCCCCGATTATGCGCGTGAATTGTATCCTGCCCTATGCGATGCCGTGGGCGAGCTCCATGCCGGTTTTGCAATGGTGGGGGAGACGTCGGCGCCGGTGATCCATCGCGACCTCAAGCCGTCGAATATCATCGTGACAGGTGCCAACTATACGCCTGATGACGGCCTGACATTTTCATCGCTGGTGATTATCGACCTGGGGATCGCGCGCGTATGGCGCGATGGCGCCGATGCTGACACCGTCAAGTTTGGCACGCGACCCTATGCGCCGCCCGAGCAGTATGGGTTTGGGCAGACGAGTGTGCGCAGCGATGTCTACGCACTTGGGGCCCTGTTGTTCTTTTGCTTGACGGGAGTCGACCCTAAACCAGGGCTCGACATGCGCGAGCAATGTGAGGCATGCGGCATTCCCACTCCACTTGCCGATGCCGTCTGCATGTCGATGGCGCTCGACCCGGCCAAGCGTTTTGCGAGCGCGGAAGCGTTGGGACGGGCGACGCGCGCGGCATACGATCTAAGTCGCCCCGTGCGGCCTCCTGCGCCTGTGCTTGTCCGTACTCCGGCCTCGGAGACGGTGTTGACGCCCCAAGGGCTCCAGAACCCCACAGGGCTTCCTAGGCCTGCCGCCTCCACTGCATGCGGTCTGCTCTCTCGCGTTCCGGAGTCTCTGGGGCGCATTTGGAATACGCTCGTCTTCTTCTCGCTGCTTGTGTTCTTTGCCGGAAGTCACTTTGCCGTCTTTCACCCCACGGGAGCAAACCAAAGCTACCCGACGTGGCTTCTCATAATCGAGTATTTTTTCTTTGTCGATGGCCTTATGGTGCTTATGCATTTTGCGCTGCTCGATAAGCGCCGTCTTCGTCGGCGATTCGCACTGCTCGACAGCTATCGCGGCAAGAAACTCGCGAAACTCTGGCTCAAGGCATTGGGTGTGCTGCTCCTATGCATGATCGTCATAGTCGCGGTTGCCAATGCGACCGGCGTAGTCGATACCTCCGCTACCTAAAAGAAAAGGGCCCCATTGGGGCCCTTTGCAGTTGCACTTAGATGCGGTTCATCTGAGCGGCGACTTTGTTGTACCAGTCCTGCCACGTGGGCGGGCAGTACTTTTTGGCCGCTGCCGGGGTAAGGGTGGAGCCGTAGTTGGCGCCCAGATAGGCAACGTGAGCGGAGATGCCCTCGCTCCAGCTGCCAAAGCTGCGCCAACCGCCGCCACGTGCACTCCAGCCCCAGGCGTTGTAAGAATTGGCACAATAGGCACCCTTGGTGCTCTCGATGCAGGCGATGGCGGGGGACCAACGGGGATCGACACCGGTATTCCAAGCGGCGACGGCAAAGTTATAGCCCTGGCCTGCCATGGGGGAGCCGGCAAGATAATTGTCGATGCGGCTCGTCCACTCATTAATGAACGAGTCGTAATCGGAGCTACCGGTATTGGCGTTGTTCACCGTGGTGTCGATGGTGGTGTTGGTGTTGGTGGCCTGGCTGCTGGAATTGCTGCCGCTTACGCCCTCGCCCGAGAGCTTCTCGGCGGCAGCGGCCTTATCGGCCTCAAGCTTGGCAAGCTCGGCGGCATTTTCCTGCTCGGCTTTTGCCTGTGCCTCGCTGCGGAGCTGCTGGGCCTGCGCCAGCGCATCCTCGGCGTTTTTCTGCTCCGCCTCAAGCTGAGACTTGGCCTGCTGGAGCTCGGCCTTGTTCTGCTCGAGTTCGGTTTGCATGTTATTGAGCTCTTCGATCTCGTCGACGCTCGAGCTCGTGATCTGGTTGGTGTATTTGCAGGTCGTGATGAACTCACCCAGGCTCTGCGCGTTGACCAGGAAGCTCACGATGGGATTGGTGCCCTTCTGATACTTGTACAGATCGCGCATGGCGGAGCTTGCCTTGGCCTGCTGCTCGGGAAGCTTAGCCTCGATTTCCTCGATGCTCGCCTCATTGGAGTCAATCTGCTTTTGCAGGTCATCGAGTTTGGTGCGGGCGTCGTTGTAGGCGCTCGTGGCGGCTTCGATCTTCTGCTGGGCTGCGGAAAGCTGGTCCTGCGTTGCCTGCGAGGCGGCATACGCCGCAACGGGGGAGAGCATCGGCGTGGCCGTCAGCGCAACGGCGAGCGCGGCGCTCGTGATGATACGAGCCGGCTTCGACGCAATGAGCGCTGCGGTGCGATGATTCGAATGCTGCATCCAGTCCCTCTGCAATCAATCGTAGGTTATGGTTCGAACGGTATTCTACTACTGCTTTCGACCTCAACTTGAACCTTAAAGGTTCCAAAGGGTCAAGTTGAACTTGAGGCTTTGGCTTTGACCTGCAGTTATGATGAATTGTTGAGAAACCATAGAGTTCAACTTTAACGTTACGGGGGCCTGTTTAAGAGGAGCTTTGGGCTGTAAAAGCTATCTCAACGTGGGGTTTTACAACTACAGCGTGCCCTCCTGGCGAGCCTGCTCAATCTCTTCGAGCGCCTCGGCGGGGGTGAACGAGCAAGTGCCGTTGCCGAGCTTGACCACCTGGATTTCGTCGCCGGTATGGACCTCTCCGCCCTTTAGCACCACGCCAAAAATGCCCTCGTGGGGAAAGATACAGTCGCCGGCGAGATAGTAGATGGCACAGCGGGTGTGGCAGACCTTACCGATCTGACTGATTTCGACCAGGACATCGTTGCCAATCTTGAGCTGCGTTCCCAGGGGGAGCGAGAGTAGATTGATGCCTTGCGTGGTGAAGTTCTCTCCAAAGTCACCCTCGTGTACGTCGAGCCCGCGTGCCTGCGCCGTCTGGATGGACTCCGCGGCTAAAAAAGAGACCTGGCGGTGCCAATGTCCGGCGTGCGCATCGGTAGCGAGGCCAAATTGCTCGATGACGGTGTCGCGTCCATCGGCGACGGGCGACTTGCGAGTGCCTTTGTGCTCCGACGTGTTGATTGAGATGATACGGGCAGGCCCGTTGTAAGCATCGTTTGCGGTGCGTAGGGGAACTGCCGTCTGGGCACGATCCGCAAGTTCGCGCTTGGCGGCGTCAATGATGGGGTTGTTGATCGGATGAGCCTGGGGCACGGTGCACCTTTCGACGGGGCGGGCAACATGTTGAATCCTACAACAATGGTAGGTTCATTACCCGTTGTCATACAACGGTGAGCGCCGTCTTCGTGCTGGCCCTCGTGCTGGACGATTACGTTGATTGCCATAGATACGGTGGAGCTTTGGGCGCCGGCGGCTTGGCACGCTAGAATAAATCAGTTGCGCAAAGACCGCCCGTTGTGTGGGCAGTTCATGATAGGAAGTTTCCATGGCATTGCAATTTACAGAGCGCGAGTTTATCCCCGTGCTGCTCGGTGGCGACATCAACGCCTATTCGGTGGCGCGCGCCTTCTACGAGGAGTACCAGGTCAAGAGTCTGGTCTTTGGCAAGTATCAGACGGGTCCCGCGTACCGCAGCCAGATTATCGACTACACGCCCAACGTGGATATCGACACCATGCCCGTGATGCTCAAAACCGTCAACGGCATTGCCCAAGCGCATGCCGACAAGACGATTGTCCTTGTGGGCTGTGGCGACAACTATGTTGCCCTCGTGGCTCAGGCCAAGGATGCTCATGAGCTGGCGGATAACATCGTCGCTCCCTACGCGCCCTACAGCATGCTCGAGCAGTGCCAGAAGAAGGAGATCTTCTACGAGCTGTGCGAGAAGCATGGCGTGCCTTATCCGCATACCTTTACCTTCACCATGGCGATGCTGAACGCCCAAGGCGAGGCACCTGCCGAGGTGCTCGACCAGATTGATTTTCCCTACCCGATGATTCTGAAGCCTTCTGACGGCATCATGTGGTGGCAGCACGAGTTCGAGGGCCAGAAGAAGGCCTATGAGATTGCCGACCGCGCCGAGCTGGAACAGGTCATTCGCGATTCGTATGCCAGCGGCTACACCGACGACCTGATCTTGCAGGATCGCGTGCCCGGCAACGACGAGTACATGCGCGTGCTCACCAGTTATTCCGACCGCAACGGCAAGGTGCGCATGATGTGCCTGGGCCATGTGCTGCTCGAGGAGCATCAGCCTCACGGCGTCGGCAACCACGCCTGTATCATCACCGAGCCCAATGACGAGCTCATGGGCGGCGTGCGCAAGCTACTCGAGGACCTTCACTTTGTGGGCTATTCCAACTTTGACGTTAAGTACGACGAGCGCGACGGCTCGTTTAAGTTCTTCGATTTCAACACGCGCCAGGGCCGCAGCAACTACTATGTCACTAACAGTGGCTTTAACGTTGCCAAGTATGTGGTGGACGAGTATGTGTTCAACCGCCCGTTTGAGCCGGAGTTTGTGACGGCGCAGGACGAGGCGCTGTGGATGGTCGTCCCCATGGGCGTCGTCGACAAGTACGTCAAGGATCCCGAGCTGCGTGCTAAGGTGCATCGCCTGGACAAGGAAGGCAAGGGCGCCGACCCTTCGTTTATGAAGGGCGACTTTGTCTTTAACCGCTGGCTGCGCATGTGGCACACCAAGCTGTGCCACTTTAAGCTGTTCAAGACGTATTACAAGTAGATGAGTGCGGCGCCCGTCCGGTTTACATCGGGCGGGCGCGGGTATGATACGCGCAATTGCGCAAGCGTCACCAAGGAGGCGGCGATGGAAAAGCTGGGAGTTATCGGCGGCATGGGCGCCGAGGCCACGTCGTATTACTACGACCAGGTGGTGCGTCATACGGCGGCTACGTGCGACCAGGAACATATCGACATGGTGGTGCTTTCCAAGTCGACCATGCCCGACCGCACGTTGGCAATTAAGACCGGCGAGCATGCCAAGCTGCTGGCGACCATGAAAGAGTGTGCCCAGGCACTCGAGTCGCTGGGCTGTGCGCACATTGCCATTCCCTGCAACACGTCGCACTACTTCTACGACCAGATCCAGTCGTTTACCACAGTGCCGATTATCCACATGCCGCGTGAGTCGGTGCGCTATGCTCTGGCCGGTGCGGTGATGGGGGAGTGCGAGTTCGATCCCAACCTGAGTATGCCGGCCGAGCCGGTGCACAAGATTGGCATCATGGGCACCGACGGAACCGTGGGCGCGGGCGTCTACGGCCGCGAATGTAAGGCTGCGGGTGTTGAGGTCGTCTATCCCAGCGAGAAACGTCAGAACGATGTGATGTCGCTTATCTACGATGATGTGAAGGCCGGACGTGAGCCCGATATGGATAAGTTCGACCGCGTGATGTGGGAGTTCGCCCGTAGCGGCTGCGACCGCGTCATTCTGGCCTGCACCGAGCTCTCGGTGCTGCAAAAGTACCGAGAGATGCCCGAGATCACCCTCGACGCCATGGACGTCCTGGTGCGCGAATCCGTCATCCGCAGCGGCGCCCCCTACCGCCTCTAGCTTCCGACCTGCCAAAAAGGAACAGGTTTATTTTGGTAGGTTTTATCTGGTGAAACAGTAAAGGCCTCGGCTCGTTTGGTGCGAGCCGAGGCCTTTTGCGTTGGGCGGTTGCTGTCGGTGGTGAACTAGAACAGGAAGCCGATGGCGATGAGGGCGATGCTGACGATGAGCACGGCGATGTCCAGGCCCTTGATGGGGTAGCGCTTGTACGAGCTGGCGCGCGTACGCAGATAGAAGCCGCGCTGTTCTGCCGCCAAGGCTGTGGCATCGGTCTTGCCCACGCTCGAGATGAGCAGTGGCACGCACAGTGGCAGCATGAGTTTGAGCTTCTTGATGGGATTCTTGGTGTCGTACTCGACGCCGCGCGCGGTCTGCGCCTCCATGATGGCATTCATCTCTTGGCCAAACACCGGCACAAAACGCAGTGCCGTGGTAAAGGTGAAGGCGTAGCGATACGGTACGTGCAGTACCTCGACGCAGGCGTTGGCAAGGTCGTTGAGCTTGGTCACCATGAGCATGAGTATGAGTGGCAACGCTACGCCCAGCAGGCGCAGGCAGGCCTTAGATCCGGTGATGAGGCCGGTATCGGTAACGAAACCCCACACCACATTGCCATCGCGCATAAATGCCAACTGCAGCACCAGCATGATGAGCGCGAGCGGAATCAGCAGCTTGAGCAACGAGAACAGGCGGTCGACGACGCCGGCGTAGGCGCCCAGCGCAAGGGTGAGTGCCAAAAAGCCCAACAGCGCAACATAGGTGTCGGACAAAAAGATGCCGATGATGATGGCGGCGGCAAGGCCCAGTTTGACGACCGGGTTCAGGCGATGCAGCAGCGTATCGCCCGGCATATAGTCGATGACGTTAACCACGGCGGACCATCTCCTTGGTAATGCGAACGATATCGGTGACCTCGCTCACCTGCGCAAAAGCGGGGGAGACGGAGGATGCCAAGCGGCGCGAGAGTTCAATGACCTGGGGCGGCTCCACGTAGGCACGCTGCATGAGCTCAATATTCGAGAACAGCTCGTGCGTGCGTCCGCGGTCGAGGATACGGCCGTCGGCCATCACAACAATACGTTCGGCAAAGTCGGAAACGACTTCCATATCGTGGCAGACCATGATTACGGCGCAGCCGCGCTCGGCCATGGTGCGTACCGTTTCCATGACGGTCATGCACTCACGGTAGTCAAGGCCGCTCGTGGGTTCGTCGAGTACTACGATCTTGGGCTCTACGACCACGACGGAGGCGAGCGCCACCATTTGTCGCTGGCCGCGCGAAAGGGAGAAGGGCGCCTCGTCGGCGGGCAGGCTAAAGCGGTCGATGACGAGCTGAGCACGACGCAGGGCCTCGGCGCGGTCGATGCCGGCAAGCTCCAGTCCAAAAGCGACCTCGTCGAGCACGGTATCCTTGCAGATCTGGCGGTCGGGGTTTTGGAAGAGCGTTGCGACCTCGCGGGCGATGCGACTTGTGGGGACCGCGGCGGTGTCCAGGCCCGTAACGCGCACGCTGCCCGAGGCAGGCTTAAGCAGGCCCGTGAGCAGTTTGGTAAGCGTAGTCTTGCCGGCGCCGTTTTGGCCGACGATGCCCACGAGCTCGCCGGGGTAGAGGGTCAGGTTGAGGTCGTGGACGGCAGCGCCGCCGTTGGGGTAGGCAAACTCAACGTGATCGAAGGTGAGCACGGGTTCGGCGTCCTTGGCATGAGGGCGCAACGACGGGGCATGTGGGGAGTCCGCGGGAGCCTGGGCTTCGATGGCCGCGTGTGCGGGGTCGACGATGCCCGAAATCAGGCGCTCAGCCTCATCGACATCCAAGCAGGGGGTACCGCTTACCAGGCCATCGGTTTGGAGGCTATTGAAGATACGCGTGACGCGAGGGCAGTCGACGCCGATGGCACGGAGCTCGTCGGTATGCGCGAAGACCTCGTGTGGCTCGCCCTGCAGCGCGATTTCGCCATGATTGAGCACGAGCACGCGGTTGCAATACTCCGAAAGCAGGGCGACTTTTTGCTCAACGACAACGATGGTGATGCCGAGTGCACGGTTGGCCTCACGCAGGGTCTCGAAGACCAGCGTGGAGCTGGCGGGGTCGAGCGCCGCGGTGGGTTCGTCGAGCACGAGCACGCGCGGACGCATGGCGAGGATGGCGGCGATGGCTACCTTTTGCTTCTGTCCGCCCGAGAGGGTGGCGATCTCGCGGTCGCGCAGGTCGCTGATGCCGACGGTCTCGAGCGTTTCGCTCACGCGCCGCTCGATCTGGTCGTGGGGAACGCCAAAGTTCTCGAGGCCAAAGAGCATCTCGTCCTCGACGACCGAGGCGACCATCTGTGTGTCGATGTCCTGCAACACGCTGCCGACGATCTGCGACACATCGGTGAGCGAGACTTCGCAGGTGTCGTGGTCGTCAACCATGACGGACCCAAAGAACGTGCCGGTGTAGTGGTGGGGCACGGCACCCGACAGGCAGGCGGCAAGCGTGGACTTGCCGGCGCCCGAGGGCCCGATGATGCCGATGAAATCTCCCTTGTTCACGCTGAGCGAGATGTGGCTGAGCGCCTGCTCGGTCTGCGTGCCATAGGAGAACGAGACATCGTCGACGTTGATGATCGTTTCCATGGATACCTTTCATAGTCATTGGGGACAGTCTTAAATGACCAGTTGTTTAAGACCGTCCCAAAAAAGCTCGTTGTTTGGGACGGTCTTTGGTGGTGAAGCACGGAGACGGCTTTACGAGGGACCCCAGGTTGGCGCGAAAGAGGGGCGAAACGTACTTGGGTACGCGAGCGACGAATGAACGCCAAGATGGGGTGGCTCGTAAAGCCGAGCGGGTTAGTTGAGCCTAAGGGCCTTCTGGATGGGCAGGTAGAGGGCACCGACCAGGATGGCGTTGAAGACAGCGGTCATGGCGACGACGGGCAGCATGGCGGCGGCGAGCTCGCCCACCACGCCGAGCATGGCCATCTTGATGACCATGAAGATGACGCCCGAGACGAAGGTGGTCACGAAGGTAGCGACGATGGCGACGGCGGGCTTAACCTGACCGCCCTTGGCGGCGGCGTTGACAATGACGGCCATGAGCATGGCGGCGATGCCCTCGGCGGCAAAGTCGACGAACGGCGAGGTAGTGGTGATCTGGATCACGGCGGCGGAGATAAGGCCGATCACGAGCGCCTGGCCAATGTTGGGACGCACGACCAGGATAGTGAGACAGAAGGCCGAGATGATGAACTCGGGGCTGATCATGCCTCCCGAGATGCCCGAGATAGCCTTGCCGACGGTGAAGTTAAGGATGAAGCCGGCGGCAAGCAGAATGGCGAGCAGGACGAGGGCGCGAACATCGAGTTTGCCGCGGTCTGCGGTCTGGACGGTGCGGGGCTGGGCGGTGGTGGTGTTCTGAGACATGGTGAAAATCCTTTCGGAAGGGGAGTGCAAGAGAAAAGCGGAGGCGCGTGATGCGAATGCGATCGGGCTCGAGATAGAAAAAGGCCCCCGGTCGAAACCAGAGGCCTTCCAATCACCTAGAGCGCAAAAACAGGCGTGAGGGACTCACCGTCGACCGATCGTATTCGCATCACGCCACCACCAGTTGTTGAGAGACTTCATCGTGTTCTTCATGTTGGTGGCTCCTTTCGTGATGCCGTGGCGCGGTCGCACCTAGTTGCTGTTGCGCTGCACTATAGCATAGCGAAGTGTGTGCGGGGAAATCTTTTTTGGAAAGATTTCAGGTGGGTTTCCCGCCGGTCAAAAGGCTGGTTAAGCGGGCGAGGTGACTCATGTGCCCCGCCCGCTCAGCTAGGACGTTACTCCTTATTGCGACGGTAGAGGAAGTAACCGCCCGCGGAGATGACGGCAACGCCAGCGATGGCGAATGCAGCCACCACGCGGCCATCAAAACGATCACCGGTGGTGGGCAGGCCGCCCTTGGTGTTCGCCTTGTTGGTGGTTACCGTGGTCGTGGTGTCCGACTTGCCAGGCTTCTCGGGCTTGGTGGTGGGCTGCTCGGGCTTAGCGGGCTGCTCGGGGGTACCGGGCTGCTCAGGAGTACCAGGCTGCTCGGGAGTGCCAGGCTGATCCGGGGTTACCGGGTCGGTGGCAAGAGCGTCCTTGGCGTAGGTGATGGACACCTTGAGGCCGTTGGTCTCGGTGTTCAGGTCGCTCGGGGTGAAGGGCTGGTCGAAGTTCTCAGCCTTCAGATAGGCGCGCATCTCCTGGAGCAAGGCCTTGCACTTGACGTAGGTGTTCTCGGTGGCAGCATTGCCGGCCTTGTTTGCCAGGGCGGTACGGGCCTCGGTGCCCTCGGTGGCCTGCATGACCTCGTCGACTTCCAAGTTCTGCTCGACGAGCTCGTTCTGGAGGGCGTCGAGGTAGGTGCGAACGCCGGTGCCGAGCTGCTCACGGTGCTCGAAGCACAGGGAGCTGATGTCCATGAGGACATAGTTGATGGAGTTCTCGGGCTCCTCGTTGTTCACGATGTCCTCCTCTTCGCAGTGATCGAAGGAGACGGTCTGGTCGCTGTAGTACGGGCTAACCTCGGTGAGCAGTGCGGAGTAGTAGGGGATGGCGACGGAGTAGGCGGCGCGGGAGAGCATCTCCCACTGGATGGTCGCGATCTCGGGGTCCATGCCCTGACGGATCTGGAAGAGATTGACCTCGGTGTTGGTCTCGGTACCAATGGCGTAGGCGCCGTCGGTGTTGGCGTTGAGGCCCGGGACCTTCTCGCCGCGGTTGCCAAACGCGCGGATCATCTCAAAGGTGTTCCAGTCGGACTTGCCGGGCTGGAAGAACAGCGGCTGCGCCTTGCTAACCAGGGCGCCGGTCGTGGCACGAGCATCTTCGCGCTCGTCCTTGACGATCTCGTAGTCGGTGCCCTCGGTGAGCGGCACACCGAAGTAGGCGCGACCCTGGACATAACGGGCCCAAGAATGCATGGCCTTTTCGCTAATTGCCTCGCCGTAGGTCTGGGCAACGTCAAATTGACCGTCATCGAAGTACTTGGCGAAGCCATTCTCCTTAGGCATGGACTCGATGGTCGCAGAGTGGAGACAGTTCGCGGTGTCGGTGAGGTCAACCTTGTAGTTGAGGTTGCCGATGTTGGGGTTGAGCGAGGCGATATCGTCAGTGAGCCTCATGGCGATCCACTGGTGGCCGGAAAGTGCGGCAAACAGCCAAGTCTCGTTGCTGTCGGCGATGATAATCTGATCGTTGCCGCAGGCGCCCTGCTCGTCGATGATCTTGCCGAGGAGCTCGACGCCCTCACGTGCATTGGCGCTTTCACCTAAGATAACGCTGCCGTAGCTGTACTCGCCAATACCGGTTTTGGTCAGGGGGTCTGCTGCCTCAGCATCAGCATTCATGCCGGTGGTCAGCGTTGCGGAGCAGGACACGCCCTTCTCATTGATGCCTGCCTCAGAGTAGGCATCATAGCGCCCGTGCCACTGGGAGGGATGGTCGCGTACATAGGTGTAGCGATACGTGGTCTTGGTCGAGGTATACATGAATGCGGACTCGTCCGAGCCGTACGTATGCCCCGGGCCGTGAGAAGGCTCAATGCCAAAGTGCTTGAGGTAGCGCTTATCGAAGTCCTCGGCGCGGCCATAGTACGTGTTACCGTCGGCCGTAAGGTTCTTGCCCATGTACATCTGCGTGCAGGCGAGCGCAGATGTCGGCATGGACATGATGGTTGCAGCTCCAAATGCAAGGCCTATGCCAAGCTTCTTGAGCGCGTTGACGGGATGAGTTTTACTCATATTCCCTCCCAGCGTGCGAAAGCCCTCTGTCTCCAGAGGGCTTCACCCAATAATTACACCCCCTTAGCGTAACGAATTCGAAACAATATACATTCATGAAAGTTATTTACTCGATAAGCGTAGCGAAATATGCGATTAACGGTAAATTGAACTCATTTAGTGGGAAATCAATTTGTATAACGCCAGCGAAAAATGTAGCTAAATAAAGCGTCAAGAAAAAAGCGGACCCCTCGCCGGCATGTGGTTTCATGCCGGCGAGGGGTCCGGGCTGCACGGGCCGTCTAAGAGTAATGGCTACTTCTTTCGACGGTGAATCACGTTAATGGCATAGCCGACGAGCATGGCCAAAACGATGACGATAAAGCCAAGGATGGGGTTGTCGTTCACGGGGGTCCTCCTATTTTCCGAGCGGCGAGAATTCGTCGACGATGATATCAAGGCATTGCGGTAGCGCGCGGGCGCCAAAGACGCCGGAGTTGCTGGAGATGATCTCGCCATCAAACTGCATGCCGAGCGATGGCGTGCAGGTAATCTTGGCTTCTTTGGTCTGGATGATCTTAAACTGCGGGCGGCCGAGTACCTTGCCGGCGGGGTCGAGCGCGGCGGTGATTACCGTGGGGAGCAACTGCACCGTGCGCACGGGCTCAATAACGACGAAGTCGAAAAAGCCGTCGTTCATACGGCAGTTGGGGAACAGGTTGATGTCGTTTTGGATGACAGACGTGTTGCCCGCCATGCAGCAGATGCCGTCGAGCTCCTCAACAATGCCATCATGCTCAATGGTAAAGTGCGCCACCGTGGGGTTGGGCGTGGCGAGAGCGGAGAGGAAGTAGGCGATCTCGCCGATGTCGTTTTTGGTGGGGGCGGCCTTCATCATGATCTCGGCGTCAAAGCCCGAACCGGCGATGATGATAAAGCCATGGCGCTTTTCGTTGCCGTTCTCGTCGAGCCAAAAGAGCTCGCCCATGTCTACTTTGACCGTGCGGCCGGCGCGACATGCCTTGGCAAGCGCCGCTGCCTCGGGGGCATTGCCGATGTTGTTAAAGAACAGGCAGGCCGTGCCGGAGGGGAAAACGAGCGTGGGGACGCCGCAGCCGCGCATCTGGTCGAGCACGTTGGAGACAGTGCCGTCGCCGCCCGAAACGACCACGCGGTCAAACTCGCGCACGTCTGCCACGGCGTCCTCGGGCTCCATGCCATCGCCGATAAAGCGCATCACGACTTCGTCGCCGCCCTGTGCAAGGGCGTGCGTGAATGCGTAGATTTCATCTGAGCTGGGGCCCGATGCCGGGTTGTGGATGATAAGGCAGCGCATACTTACGTTCCCGTTCTGTGACTAACCGAGTATAGTTGTAAGGCAATGCCGATATCCTACCCGTGTTTTTCGGGCCTAACCTTATTCGATGGGTTGATATGTACATTTCCACACATCAGGCTCTACTCGACTTTTGCCAGCGCGCCCGTGAGTTCGACGCGATTGCCGTCGATACCGAGTTTTTGCGCGAGCGCACGTTCCATCCGCGTCTGTGTTTGGTTCAGATTGCCACCCCTGCCGAGAGTGTAGCGGTCGATCCCCTGGTAATCGACGACCTATCGCCGCTGGCCGAGCTTATGGCCGACGAGAGCGTGACCAAGGTCTTCCACGCCTGCTCGCAGGATATGGAGGTCATGCTCCATACCGTAGGCGTGCTGCCGCGTCCGATTTTTGACACGCAGGTGGCCGCCGCCTTTTTGGGCGAGCGCCAGCAGATTTCGTATGGCGCGCTCGTCCAGACGTTCTGCGGCGTATCGCTGCCTAAGACTGAGTCGCTGACCGATTGGTCGCGCCGCCCGCTGAGCGATAAGCAGATCGAATACGCGATCGATGACGTCAAGTACTTGATCGTCGCCTATACCGAGATGATGAGCCGCCTGCGCGAGCTGGGCCGCGTGGACTGGGTGCTCGATGAGTTGCGCCCTCTGGCCGACGAGTCGCACTACCGTGCCGATCGCCATGAGGCATTCCGCAAGGTCAAGCGCATCAACTCGTGCAGTCGTCATCAGCTGGGCATTGCGCGCGAGCTTGCCGCCTGGCGTGAAGAGCGCGCCGAGCGGCGCAACATCCCGCGCAAGTGGGTTATGTCCGACGATACGCTGCTGGCCCTGGTTAAGCGCAATCCTGTGCGTGTTGAGGAGTTCCGCAGCATCCGCGGTACCGACCAACTGGGGGAGCGCGACGTGGACGGCGCGCTGATGGCTATCAAGCGCGGCGCGAGCTGCCCGCACGATCGTCTGCCGCTCATGGTGCGCGGACATCGTCAGATTTCGCCGGAGCTGGAGAGCGTTACCGACCTTATGTATGCGCTTATTCGCCTGGTTGCCGAGCGCTCGGGCGTGGCGGCCTCGGTCATTGCCTCGCGCGATGACCTGGCCGACTACATTGAGCATCCCGAGCAAAGTCCCCTGCGCGAAGGCTGGCGCTTTGAGCTTGTGGGTTCGCGTCTGGACGATCTGCTCTCGGGCAACATGGGGTTGACGGTGAAGGACGGCAAAATCGAGCTCCTGTAGGTATATAGTTACGCGGTTTTACCAAACCGCCTAACAGCTCGACGCTGCAAACGGCCGAGAGCGGCAATCTGACGTTCAATCGTCGCTCGCGTACCAAAGTACGCGTCGCTTCTCTTTCACGTCACCTTGCTCGCTTTCGACCGTTTTCGCTGACGGTGCCAAAACATCGATGCTGATTTGCTTGCCAGCTGAGTGGGTAGAATGCCTCCAACGTGTAACTCGATTCGGAGGAATTCGCATGCCCTATTACTATGGTTACGGCTTTGGCATCGACCCGCTGTACCTGCTGGTTGTTCTTGTTTGTACGGTGCTTGGCCTTGCTGCGCAGAGCTATATCAACTCGACGTACAAGACCTGGTCCAAGGTTCGCTCGGACGGCAATACGGGTGCCACAGTCGCTCGCCGCATGCTCGATGCCAACGGTTGTAGCGCCGTGGGCATCAAGGGCGTCGCCGGTGAGCTCACCGACCACTACAACCCGCAGGATAACAACCTGTATCTGTCGGATGCCAACCGTTCGGGCGGGTCGGTCGCAAGCGTTGCCGTCGCCTGCCACGAGGCGGGCCATGCCGCCCAGCGTCAAAGCGGCTACGCCATGATGAAGGTACGCACCGCTTTGGTCCCCGTCGTCAACTTTACCCAGAACACCTGGACGATCGTGCTGCTCATGGGCCTGTTCATGAACATCGCGGGGCTCACGACCCTCGCGCTGGTCTTCTTCTCGTTTAGCGTGTTGTTCCAGCTGGTTACGCTGCCGGTCGAGATCGATGCCAGTCGCCGCGCCGTGGCGTATATCGAGCAGTCGGGCATGAGTTCCAAGCAGGTCAACGGTGCCAAGAAGGTACTGACGGCAGCCGCGCTCACCTACGTGGCGGCGGCGCTCACCTCGATTATTCAGCTGCTCTACCTGATGGCCCGCTACAACAGAAACTCCAACCGATAACAAATTGGCTTGACAGGCGCCGCGGAGATTCTTGTCCCCGCGGCGCTGTACTATGTGTTGGACTTGAATCTGCGCAGGGTCGAAGCCCTTGTGCTCGATAACGAAAGGAGGCTGCGTGGCAGGCTGGAATCTAACCGGCAATGCCGTTTCCGCCGAGTTCGACGGTTCGGACGATCAGGAGCGCAAGGAGCTCAGCGTGAGCCAGGCAGTGGAGATCGCCGCCGGTGCGCTCGATGCCATTCCGCAGCTGAGCGTTCTGGGCGAGGTCACAGGTTTTCGTGGTCCTAACGCCCGAAGCGGTCACTGCTACTTCCAGATCAAGGACGACTCGGCCGCCGTCGACTGCATTATCTGGAAGGGCGCCTATCTCAAGCGCACCTTCGATCTGCGCGATGGCATGCAGGTGAGCTTTAAGGGCAGCTTCAATCTCTATAAGCCCACGGGTCGCATGAGCTTTGTTGCCCGCTCATTTTCGTTGGCGGGGGAGGGTCTGCTGCGTCAACAAGTGGCGCAACTGGCCGAAAAGCTACGCCGCGAGGGCCTGATGGACGAAGCGCGCAAGCGCCGCATCCCGGTGTTCTGCTCCCGCGTGGCGGTCGTCACCTCGCTTTCGGGTGCCGTAATCGACGACGTCAAGCGCACGTTGCGTCGTCGCAACCCGCTCGTCGAGCTCGTCTGCGTGGGCGCCAAGGTTCAAGGCGAGGGTGCGCCGGCCGAGCTCATCGAGGGCTTGCGCCGCGCCGCTTCCATTACGCCGGCGCCCGACTGTATTTTGCTGGTGCGCGGCGGCGGCTCCTTTGAGGACCTCATGACCTTTAATGACGAGGAGCTTGCCCGCGCAGTGGCGGCTTGTCCTGTGCCCGTGGTGACCGGTATTGGCCATGAGCCCGATACCTCGATTTGCGACATGGTGAGCGACCGTCGCGCCTCCACGCCAACGGCAGCGGCAGAATCGGTGGCGCCGGCTATGACGGAGTTGGCCGACGTGCTCGAGACGCGCCATCAGCGTCTGGGCGCCGCGATGGCTTCGATGATCGGGTCGGATCAGGTCGATCTGGAAATGCTCGACCAGCGCGGTCGTCGAGCCTGGGATGCCTATACGGCTCGTCTGGGCGACGCGCTCGATGCAGCCGCATGCCGCCCGTGCCTCAACGACCCCACGTTTATGGTCGAGCGTCGCGAGTCCGAGCTTGCCCTGACGGCCGATCGTCTGTCCGGCGCCATAACGCGTTCGGTTGGGGCCTTCCGCTCCAACTTCGAGCGTCTGCCCGAGCGCTTGATCGCAAGCACCTCAGGGCTCGATGGCAAGCGCCATGCGCTCACGCTCGCGAGTTCCCGTCTGGAGCAACAGGGACGCACGATGTTGAGCAAACCCGCGTCCGACTTGGGTCGCGCAGCGGCCTCGCTCGATGCCCTGTCACCGCTCAAAGTGCTTGCCCGCGGCTACTCCATCGCATACAGCGATGGCGGCGTGGCTACGAGCGCTAAGACTTTTAAGCCCGGTGACGCCATCCGCGTGCGTATGGCGGATGGTAACGTGGCAGCAACCGTCGATACGGTTGAGTAGACCGCGTTTCATTGTGATAGACCTTTAGGAAAGGAAACAGATATGGCAGAGAAGACCCCGGTCGAGCAGCTTACGTACAAGCAGGCCTCGCAGGAGCTGGAGCTCATTATCCGCAGCCTGGAGTCGGGCGACATGGAGCTCGAGGAATCGCTCGAGAGCTACACCCGCGGCGTCGAGCTTCTTAAGAGCCTGCGTACCCGCCTGACTGATGCCGAGCAGAAGGTCTCGGTGCTCCTTAAGGACGTCGACGGCAACGACGTGCTCGCCGACGGCGAAGCCGCCAACACCGACGACAACCTCTCGTTCTAACCATCTCGCAGTCCACTTTGGGGTAGTCTTTTTGGGACGGGGCTTTTTTGACTACCTCTTGTCGGCTGCCTCGCCGAGCACTTGCGTTTGCGAAAAAGTAGTCAAAAAAGCCCCGTCGCAAAAAGACTACCCTGGTGGCTTGGCCATTGGAGGTGAATGTTGCTTGCCTTTTGGCGTGTTAGGTGAGTTGAGGCGCTATCGCTGGTCGATTTCACCGGGTTCAACCATTATTTCTAGCGTGTGTAAATATTCATCTTGATTGTCAGATATGTATTCGCTTACATACCAGAATTCTAGAAGAGGCCCTGCGGCAATGAGATGATTCTGGTCCATGAATTCATTCATTTCCCTCCATATTGTCGGCGTTATTTCTGCAGGTCCGGTGGTTGTCCTGCAAAGATAGTCGCCTTCTGGGAAAATCTCGCACCCTTTATCGTCGATTGTTTCGAGTGAAAGCAGCGTCTTCTCTGCTACCAGGCAACCGTCGGCGCTTCTGCGCGATGGGTCAAGGATGAAGCATGGAACCGTGTGTATCGAATCGATTTCCATCCCGAGTTCTTTCATGCGCTTAATGGTGGCGTAGGGAATTATGTCGCCGCTTAGCTCATCCTCGCTTACGATGACATATCCTCGGGGTCCCTTATGAACCACCCTCGACTGTTTTTCCTCGCGTGCTCTTAACGACATGGATATGTTCTGCATGCAATGCTCGATCTTTCGGCGCCGTTGCGATAGTTTTGCTATGGCTGCGTCGATGCTATCAAGTTCGTTGCTGAACAGTTCAAAGCTCGTTTCGAGTGAATGGTTATCTAGGAAAGATCTGATTTCGCTAAGCGTGTAGTTCATATTGAGCATTGACATGATGATGTTGAGTCTGCCGAAATCGTCCTTCCTGTATTCACGGTAGGCATTCGCCCCGCGCTTTGGGGCAACTAAACCAATTGCCTCGTAATAGCGAAGAGTGTCTGCGCTTACGCCGTAGAGGCCGGCCGTCTGCTTGATATTAAGGGAAAACTCGCGTTCCATGTCACACCTTCCGACTGCCCTAGGGCCACTCAAAACCTTGGAGCTATTCTAATGTTTGTTACTCCGTCATTGTCGGGCAAGCGGTCGTTTTGACGAGGTGAACGGTCTTAAGCGCTTGGTATCCAGATGGTATTCCATCGAAACACGTCGTTGACCTTTGACTTTCTCCAAATTCTAAGATGGTTTCAAGCCAGCTAGCTTAAATCATATCGATCTAGCATCTTAATTGTGAGGAAGGACAAGCAATGAAGGTCAAGACTAGGACGGGTATAGTTTCGGGCAAGACGCTCGAAAACGGGGTTGAAGCTTTTTTGGGCATTCCCTATGCAAAGCAGCCGGTAGGTGATCTTCGTTGGCGTGCCCCTGAGCGCCTTGATGATTCCGATGAGGAAATTGAATGCGTGGAATTCGGGCATTCTGCCAGGCAATTTATCGATGAAGTTGAACTCGCTTCGCTTCATGAGCAAGGGGAGGATTGCCTGAGCCTTAACGTGTGGGTCAGGGGACACGCACGCAAGAACCTTCCTGTCATGGTATATATCCATGGTGGTGCCTACTTCTCAGGTGGATCTGCCGACCCGCTATATAACGGCTCCAATTTTGCGGCAGCGAAGGATGTCGTTATTGTTTCGATTAACTACCGTCTGAACTTGTTTGGGTCGCTGCTGCTCGATTGCCTGCCGGGCGGAGAGGACTACAAAGACGCCGGCTATCTTGCCATTCTTGATCAAATCCGTGCGCTCGAGTGGGTGCATGAGAATATTTCGGCCTTCGGCGGTGACCCCAATTGTGTCACGCTTTTCGGTGAGTCGGCAGGCTCTTCCAGCCAGGCTCTTCTTTCCATATTGCCAGAGGCAAATAAGTATTTCCAACGTGCGATTTTGGAGTCCGGCCCTATCCAGCTTTATAAGACCCGCGAGCGCGGCGAGTACTTTGCTCGGGAGTTCGCCGAAATCATGGGATGCAAAACCGCCCAAGAGCTCTTAGCGAAGTCGGCAGACGAGCTCATTGAGGGCATGCAGGTGTGGTGCGATCGTCATACCTACGAAGTGTCGCTAATTTTCTCGCCGGTTTGCGACGGGTCTTTTCTTCCCAAGAAGCCGATGAAGGCCTGGGCGGAGGGCGCAGCCAAGGATATCGATATCATGATTGGATGTACCGAGGACGAGTTTACTTATTTCCATTTCTATTTCGATGACCTTCCCGGATTCTGGCACGGCCAATTCCCGATTCATTTTGATGATCAGATTGATATCGATTACTGGGAGCAAGCATATCGAAAGGCATGGCCTGAGCGCGATTTTGCCGAGAATTACACCAATTTTATGAACTCAACCGGTTTCTTTGTCGGCACCGACCTTATGGCTGAAGAGCAGTCGGCGTTTAAGCCCGTGTACAACTATTTGTTCCGTTATAAATCTCGTGTCGAGGGAATGGGTTCTTGCCACGCAATCGAGGTGCCGTTCGTTTTCAAGAATCTTGATACCGCGAGTGGTCTGATGTTTACGGGTGACAATCCTCCAGCGCATCTCGCGGATGAAATGAACGATGCGTGGTTCAGCTTTGCGAAGACGGGCAAACCGTTTGTTGAGGGCAAGGCACCATGGGACCCCTATACCGCTGAGAACCACATTCATATGGTAATTGACGAAAACGAGTGGAAGCCGGTGCATTCGCTGCATGCCAAAGAAGATTCGGTGTTCCGTCCTATGTACGAGGTGCTACTCAACGATTAGTGAAAGAAGCCGCAATGGAGTGGGCTAATTAGCCCCATTGAATTCAGCTTGAACTATCCCTGCGTAAGGAGAAAGAAATGGCTCAAGAAGAAAAGCTATCGGGTTATCGGTGGATGATCTTATTCGTAGTTTGCCTCATTTGCTTCATGGCAAACTTCATGCAATATCAGGTTTCAGCATGGGGTGTCGTCGTGATGACGACTCTCGGCATCGATGCCGGTGGGCTTACCAATCTCATGTTGATGCCGATGCTCACCGCTGTGTTTTTGTCGATTCCTGCAGGATCTCTTGCTGATCGCTACGGCGTTAAGCTTGTCGTGTCAATTGGCATGGTGCTTTCTGCTGTAGGCGGCTTTCTGCGTTATTTCATGATTAATGACTTTACCGTGCAGATCGTTTCGATGTTTATGATCGGCTTTGGCATTGCGGCGCTCAATGCCAATCTGGCAAAGGTGCTGGGTTCCTGGTTTAAACAGCAGACCTCCCTTGCCGTGGGAGTTTTCTATGCTGCTTCATGTGTGTCCATCGTGATAGCCCAGGCATTCAGCACTTATTTTCCTACGCTTGACGTGTCTTATCTGGTCGCTGCTATTGCCGAAGCTGTAACTGCTGCGCTGTGGATCTTCTTTATGAGGAACGTCCCGGAGGGCGAGCCCATGCCGGAGCCCGAGCCGGTTATGAAGTACATTAAGATTGCCGCTAAGTCGCGCGGCGTTTGGTGCATTGCCTTGGCTTATGGTCTTACCCTCGCTTCAACCACGGCATATTGCGCAATTCTGCCGTCTGCGCTTGAGCTCGTTCGCGGCGTTGATACTGCCACCGCTGGATCTATGGCAGCAATTATTACAGTTGGTAGCTTCTTTGCTTGTTTTGCGGGACCGGCTGCCGTCCTCAAGCTCGGTAAGAATAAACCGTTTCTCATTGTAACCACGGTGATTGCCGCCGTTGTAATGGTTGCAAACTGGTTTTTGCCGCTTGGCACTGTCATGTGGGTTGCTCTCGTCCTCAATGGTTTTATGACCGCTCTTTCTGGCCCCATTATTCAGGCAATGACTCCTGATCTTCCTGAGATTGGCGCGAAATATGCCGGTAGCGCTGGTGGAATAATCGGTACTGTCGGCCTTCTCTGCTCCTATTTTGTTCCCGTTATTGTTTCGTCTATTTCTGGTGACAATTGGACGTTGAACTTTACGATCGAATCGATTCTTTTCCTTGCGAGCGTTTTGCCTATTGCGATGTTGCCCGAGACTGGTGCGGCGGCAAAAGCCGAGATGCCTGAGACTTCTGAATTATAATTAATCGGTGTTTTGCCTGGTCGCGACCTCCAGTTGATATGGGGGTCGCGACCATTTTTAATGTGAGGTTGGTGCAATGGATGGTGAAGCGTGCGAAGTTGCGCACAAAGTTGAGCAAAAGCGGGCTTCGAGTGGTTACCGCTGGTTAATATTGCTGTTGACGTGTGGTCTCTGTTTTTTGGGCAACTTCATGCAGTATCAGGTCGCTGCCTATGCTACGGTCATCATGCCTCAGATGAATATCGACCCTGTCGGATTCTCATCTCTCTTTCTGGCGCCAATGCTTGCGGCGGTTTTCTTTAGTCTCCCGTTCGGATCACTTGGAGATAGGCTTGGGCCCAAAGTAGTGATACTTGGCGGGTTCTGTGTTTCTTTAGTCGGCGGCGCTATCAGAATTTTCACCCTATCGAACTATCCTGCTCAACTTGTCTCGATGTTTTGCATCGGCGTGGGGATGGCGGCATTGACTGCCAATAATGCAAAGACGCTTGGACTTTGGTTTGCAGATAAGACGGATGTTGCGATGGGCATTTACTATGCGGCGACTTGCTTTGGCATTGCGGCGGCGCAAGCGTCATCGGCGTTTATGTCTTCCGTGCTAATGGGCTATACAGTTGCAGAAGCGTTGTTGGTCGTTCTGACTATCTTCTGGGGTTTATTTGGTAAGAACGTACAGCATGACTCACTTATTCCTGATGGCGTTGAGCACGACCAAGCCCTTCTGACTGCTTTTCGTTCGCGTAACGTTTGGCTTTGCGCGATTTGCGCCGCTTTCTCACTTGCCGCCACGACCGCCTTTTCCGGTGTGCTACCTCAGGCTCTTGAGCTTGTGCGAGGCACCGATGCTTCGACGGCCGGCGAAATGGCGGCGCTGACAACCGCTGCTGGGATTATCGGCTGCTTGATTGCTCCGATGCTTTACGGTAAATGCCGCCTTGCGCGACCGTATCTTGTGATTGTCGGGCTTCTTGGCTCTATTTCAATTGCAGTTGCGTGGTTTGCCTCGGGCTTGAAGTCCATGGGGGTATTGCTTGCAGTGTGCGGCATCGTTACGAGCATGATGGGTCCAGTTGTTCAAGCTCTGCCAGTTTCATTTGTTGAAATCGGCACTCGTTATGCTGGCAGCGCTGGCGGCATTATGGCCGAAGTTAGCCTTTTGGGCTCTTATATGCTTCCTATTGGGATTGCGGCTATTTCCGGTTCAGATTACGACAAACAAATGATGCTTATTACTCTGCTTTACGGTCTATCCGTCCTTCCGGTGTTGATCGTTCCCGAGGTCAAACACTTTAAATAGGCGCGAGCATATGGATGGATAAAGCCCTCTGGCCATTGCGATTGCCGAGGAATGGATTTCGCTCAATTCGGATCTTTGAAGTGGGCTAAACTGTCTTGGTGTTTCACTGAACAACGCCACCTTCTGTTGCGTTGTCGTTAGAAAGGAACCAGCCATGTGTGATTGCATCTTCTGCAAAATCGCCAACCACGAGATCCCCTCGAGCGTTGTCTACGAGGACGACCAGGTCATCGCTTTCGACGATCTTAACCCCCAGGCGCCGGTCCACACGCTCGTGATTCCCAAGAAGCACTACAGCGACATCGCCGACAACGTGCCCGCCGAGACCATGGGCGCCATGGCTCACGCCATCCAGGAGGTCGCCAAGGCCAAGGGCCTGGAGGACGGTTTCCGCGTCATCTCCAACAAGGGCGTCAACGCCGGCCAGACTGTCATGCACTTCCACATGCACGTCCTCGGCGGCAAGAACCTGGGCGAGAACCTCATCTGAGGGCGCGTAGCCCGTCGCCTTGGCTGCCTTTGGAGTAATCTATGCAGCTTTCTCAACTCGAATACCTTCAAGCAGTAGCGAGCTATGGCGGCGTGCGCAAGGCTGCTCGCGCCGTTCATGTGAGTCCACAGGCAGTTTCGTCGGCAATTAAGAAGTTGGAATCTGAGTATCAGATTGCTTTGCTCGATCGATCGACGGGAGAGGCTGCTTTGTCTCCTGCGGGCCGGGAGTTTGCACGTCGTGCACGCATGGTCTTGGCACAAGTCGATGATCTAAAAAAGTACGCTCAATCGATGGGTGACGGCGTTTCGCCCGACGGCCATTTTCGTCTCTACGCCCCCTGCCTTCACGGACGGGGGCTCCTTTTTTCCGAAAACTGGTACGACTCGTTTGAAAGCTTGCACCCTCAGATTCACCTCGATGTGTGGCATCAGCCAACGGCTACATGCTTTGAGTCGCTCATGCTTGGAATTTCGGATGCAGCCATCTCATTTGAGGAACCACGGGACAGCGCCCTTTGTTCGAAATGCCTGGGTGAAAAGGAGCTCAAGGTTCTTTCGTGTCCGGTTGGCCATCGTGTCAGGGGCACCATAACCATTCGTGAACTATTGAGCGGTAGGCTTGCTGTCCCCATCAACTTGTCGCCCTGTCTCAATGCAATCAACCAGTGCCCTGAGGCCCAACTCGTTAATTTCCGCTTTCGTGATGTCGAATATGGAAGCGAGAGACAGATTGAGTTTCTTCAAGGCGGGGGATTGATATTGAGCTTTTCTGGCTCCTCTCTTGCATCAGATGGATCCAACGTGAGCGAATGCTCCATTGAGGGCTCGCGCGACGTAACCTTGCCTATCTATTTTTGCTATCGGCAAAACGCCTGGACGGATCGGCATCAGACGGTATTTCTTCACCTGTTGCGCCATCTCGCTTCTTGAGGTTGCTTGGCTTCGTGCCGTCAAATGAATATTGACGATTTGTAACGTATGGCTGACGGTTTTGCCTTCATGCTTTTTGAGACCTCGGCTTGGATTATCGGCCTTTGGAGGAGGAGTATGAAAAACCGTACGGTTTGGCTGTATATGGCGTTTGTTTTCCTATCGAACTTCAGCACCATCTTGTATTTTCTGACGGTTTACCTTGAGTTCGTCGGATTCTCGATGGTCGCGATTTCTGGCATGATGATTGCGTACCAGGTAAGCAAATTTGCTCTCGAGATTCCTACCGGCTATATCGCCGATAGATTTGGGCGAAAGATAAGTGGCCTGGTGGGTATCGCGGGAATGCTCGGATACTACGCTGCCCTGCTCCTCATACGATCTCCTCTGCTTTTGATAGGTGCGTTTGCCCTCAAGGGTTTTGCCGTCGCATGCGTGAGCGGTTCTATTGAGGCAATCTATATCGATTCCGTCTCCCAAGATCAGCTCGTTAGGCTTAATGTGGTTGAGCGATTCGTCTTTTACGCATCTTATGCTCTTTCCGCGTGTGTGGGCGGCTTCATCTCGTCAGAAGGTGCATATTTCATCGGTCTTTCGGCCGATATCTTTGCGATGGTATTGACGTTACTTGTCGTTGCCTGCATTCCCGAAACGAAAGGGAAAGGTAGCGCTGCGGCTTCTATGAGCCAAATTAGCCCGAGGATGATTTGGACTGCCATTGCGGGCAATGGCACGCTTCGCTCGGCGTTCGTCATGGACTGTTCTCAGGCATTTGCTTTTGTCGCTCTGGAAGATTTTTTCTCACTGCTGCTCGCAGCCCGTGGAATGGGTGCCGTCGCTTCGGGCATGACCATTGCGGTCCAGCTCCTTGTCTCCGCCTCCATAGGGTTTATCGTGCCCAGCGTAATTGCTCATGTCGACAAGAGGCTTTTTGCGCGTATTTGCGGCATCATCCGTCTCATTCTAGCTGCTTTGTTTTTAACCCCTTTTATTCCGGTTGACCTGTTGCCCGTTTTCTATGTGCTGCAGACGGTTGCCTACTCGTTATTTGCTCCGATCAAATACTCAGTTTTTCAAAATGCTGCCGATTCATCGATGCTCTGTTCGTTGATTTCGGTTCAAAGCCAGATGGTGGCGGTGGGCGCCGTTCTTTTCTATCTGTTCAACGCTGTGCTGAGTAGCGTTGTGGGTATTCGGGTTGTGCTGCTTGTTGCGCTTGGGATTTCTTCTCTGGCGTATATTCCCGCGCTATTTCGTCTTACAAGTCAAAGACCATGAGCACTCATGCATCGATAACTTATATATCAACGCAATAAACCCGAGCGCGAGGGCGTTTGGGTTTATTATTGAAGCGTATGTAACCTGGCGGCGCCACACCGCCTGTTAGTAGGGAGACACATGAACGTTCTGGTCGTCAACGCAGGATCTTCGACCCTTAAGTATCAGGTCATCGATACCAAGTCCCACAAGGTGTCCGCAAAGGGCTCCTGCGAGCGCGTCTGCTTTACCGGCGGTACCTTCACCCACGCTGCCAACGGCTCCAAGAAGGTGACCGAGAACATCGAGTTCCCCGACCACAAGGTCGCCATCGAGGTCGTCCTGAAGGACCTCGAGGCCAACGGCGTCAAGATCGAGGGCATCGGCCACCGCATCGTTCAGGGCGGTTGGTACTTTGGCGATTCCTCCCTCGTCGACGAGGACGTTCTTGCCAAGATCCGCGAGGTCGCCCCGCTCGCTCCGCTGCACAACAACCCCGAGGCCAACGTTATCGAGTTCTGCCTGGAGCAGTATCCCGACCTGCCCAACGTCACGGTCTACGACACCGCTTTCCACTTCAACATGCCCGAGGTCGCCAAGACCTACGCCCTGCCCAAGGACGTTTGCGACAAGCTTCACATCCGTAAGTACGGCGCTCACGGCACCAGCTATCGCTACATCTCCAAGAAGGTTGCCGAGATGACCAACGGCGAGGCCCGCAAGGTCGTCGTGTGCCACATCGGTTCCGGCGCCTCCCTGTGCGCCATCGAGGACGGCAAGTGCATGGACACCACCATGGGCCTCACCCCGCTCGACGGCGTCATGATGGGCACCCGCTGCGGTTCCATCGACCCGGCTACCGTGTGCTATCTGCAGCGCGAGGGTGGCTACACCTTCGACGAGGTTGACGAGATGATGAACAAGAAGTCCGGCCTCATGGCTGTGACCGGCGGCAAGACCAACGACTGCCGCAACGTCGAGGAGCTCGCCGCTGCCGGCGATCCCGAGGCCCAGCTCGCCTTCGACATGTTCGTCTACAAGATTGCCGCCAAGGCAGCCGAGATGGCAACCTCCATGTGCGGCATGGACACGCTCGTCTTTACCGCCGGTATCGGCGAGCACGCTCCGGCTGTCCGCGCTGGCGTGGCCGACCGTCTGGCCTTTATGGGCGTCAAGATGGACCATGCCCGCAACGCCCTGCGCGGCGACGGCGCTTGGTGCCTGTCCGCTAAGGATTCCAAGGTCAAGATCTTCGTCATCCCCACGGACGAGGAGTTCATGATCGCTTCCGACGTCGAGCGCATCGTCAACGGCAAGTAATTGATGCAAGGGGAGGGGACTGGATGGCCTTGTGCCGTTCAGCCCCCTTTTATGCGCTTTGAGCGAAGAGTTTAATAGATATTTATTGAATTCTGATAACTTCTTATTAAGGATACGGCCGCCTTATGGGTTTGCCGACCGTACTGTAATCACGAAGGAGTCTCATGAACGTACTTGTTGTCAACGCCGGCAGCTCGAGCCTTAAATATCAGCTTTTGGATACCGATACCCGCGAGGTTTTCGCCAAGGGTAACTGCGAGCGTATCGGCTCGGAGATGGGTATCTTTGGCCATTCCGAGAACGGTGGCGCCAAGCAGACCGAGGAGATTCCTTTCCCCGACCACCGCTCGGCTATCGCGCGCGTGCTCGAGGCGCTCGAGAAGACCGACTTTACGATCGATGGCATCGGCCACCGCATCGTCCAGGGCGGCTGGTACTTCGATGATTCCGCGGTCGTCGACGATGAGGTCATGGCTAAGATTCTCGAGGTGGCGCCGCTCGCCCCGCTGCACAACTACGGCGAGGCCGCAGCGATTGAGTATTGCCGTGAGAAGTATCCGGAGCTGCCCAACGTGGCCGTCTTCGACACGTCGTTTCATATGACGATGCCCGAGGTCGCCTACACCTACGCCCTGCCCAAGGACGTGTGCGACAAGTATCACGTGCGCAAGTACGGCGCCCATGGTACGAGCCATCGTTACGAGTGGATGATGGCCAAGGAGATCCTGGGTACTCGCTGCCACCGTCTGCTTTCGTGCCACCTGGGCAACGGCGCTTCGCTCGCCGCCATCGAGGACGGCGTGTGCCGCGATACCACGATGGGCCTCACGCCGCTCGACGGTCTGATGATGGGCACCCGCTGCGGTTCCATCGACCCGGCCACCGTGTGCTACCTGCAGCGCGAGGGCGGCTACAGCTACCAGGAAGTTGACGACATGATGAACAAGCAGTCCGGCCTGCTTGCCATCTCGGGCATCTCCAACGACGCCCGCGACATTCGCACGCGCGCCTCCGAGGGCGACGAGCGTTGCCTGCTCGCCTTCGATATGTTCGCCTACAAGGCCATGCAGCAGGCCGGTTCCATGATCGCCTCCATGGCGGGCGTGGATACCATTACCTTCACTGCCGGCATCGGCGAGAACGACTGGTCGATCCGCAAGGCCTTCTGCGACTGCTTTGAGTGGCTGGGCGTGCGCATCGACAACAACAAGAACCGTGAGGCCGTGGGCAACGGCCCGCAGGTCATCAGCGCCGCCGGTTCCGCCGTCACGGTCATGGTCATCCCCACCGACGAGGAATACATGATCGCCCACGACGTCGAGCGTCTGACTGGTAATAACTAACGAATTCGTTTGCAATTGAGAGAAAGGCCTCCAGAGCAACAGCTCCGGAGGCCTATTTACTACTGGACGGAAACTCCATCCCATTTAGAACGCGAATTCCGGGACGCACTTTCCGGTTGAGGCACGTAGCGGAAACCGCATCCCACAATCAAGCAAAATTCCGTCCCGTAGTTTCCCAAACAGGCTCCAAGTGGAAACCGTATCCCAGAATCCGCCCCCAAACCGGGACGCACTTTCCGGTTGAACAGTCGCAGACCACACAAGCCATTTCAAATCCAAAGTGACCATATCCGCAACGCCCGCGCTCTCAACAACGGCACCCAACCATTCAGATTTACAGCCCCAGCTCGTAGCCAAGCCGCCGTCCACCCCAGATTCCCTGAGCATCACGTAGCGGCAGGGCCCCTACAGGGTAAAGCTCTGAAAACATCCCGCAGGACGGAGGAAGCCCCCGCCGCACGTAGTGCGCAGCGGGGGCTTCCGACATGTCCGAGGACGTTTTCAGAGCTTTACCCTGTAGGGGCCCGAAGGGATACGTCCGCTACTCAGCCATCTGAGCCTGGACGGCGGTGATGGCCACGACACCCACGATGTCGTCGGCAGAGCAGCCGCGCGACAGGTCGTTGACCGGCTTGGCGATGCCCTGCAGGATGGGGCCGTAGGCGTCGGCGCCGGCGAAGCGCTGGACCAGCTTGTAGCCGATGTTGCCGGCCTCGAGGTCGGGGAACACGAGCACGTTGGCCTTGCCGGCAACGGAGGAGCCGGGAGCCTTGAGCTGGGCGACGGTGGGGACGATGGCGGCGTCGAGCTGCAGGTCGCCGTCGATGGCGAGCTCGGGAGCCTTCTCCTTGCAGAACTTCACAGCCTCCTGGACCTTCTTGGCGACCTCGCCGCCAGCGGAGCCCATGGTGGAGTAGGAGAGCATGGCCACGTGCGGCTCAACGTTGCCCATGAAGGTGGACCAGGAGTGAGCGGAGGCGATGGCGATCTCGGAGAGCTCGTCGGAGGACGGGTTGATGTTGAGGCCGCAGTCGGCGAAGATCAGCGTGCCGTCAGTGCCGAACTGCGGGGTGTCGGTGCACATCACGAAGAAGGCCGAGACCAGCTTGGTGCCCGGGGCGGTCTTGAGGATCTGAAGCGCGGGGCGCAGGGTGTCGGCGGTGGAGTGGCAGGCGCCGGAGACCAGGCCGTCGGCATCGCCCATCTTGACCATCATGGTGCCAAAGTAGGTGGCGTCCATCACCTGGGCGCGAGCCTGCTCGATGGTAACGCCCTTCTTGGCGCGGAGCTCGGCAAACTTCTGCGCGTACTCCTCATGCTTCTCGGCATTGCGCGGGTCGATGACGGTAGCGCCGGGAACGTTGATCTCGTCGGGGTTGCCCAGGATGACGATCTTTGCCAGGCCCTCCTCGATGATTTTGGTGGCCGCGACGATAGTGCGCGGATCCTCGCCCTCGGGCAGGACGATCGTCTTAAGGTCGGCCTTGGCGGCAGACTTCATACGGTTTAGGAAATCGCTCATGTTACTCCTTACAAGCGTTTCGCTAAGCTCCAGGCACCCGGCTGTTCACGAATAAACCCGCTGCTAGCGGGTTTACCTTTCAATTATGTACGCCGCGGTGCTTGAGCTTTCCTTGTGTGGCAAGCTCATTATAGGACGCATTAGCGCTATAATCGCTCTGATAAATATGTCTCGAAGAATGTTCGAGAAAAGCCCAGCTAACGAGCCCGTGGCTTTTGACAAGGAGTATCGATGCAGATTACCTCAGGCCTGCCTGAAGGCTTTAACGCCGGCGCGTACGACATGATTGTCGTCGGTGCTGGATATGCCGGTGCCGTTTGCGCCCGCCGTCTTGCCGAGACCATCGGCTATCGTGTTGCCGTTTTGGAGCGCCGTAGCCACATTGCGGGCAATGCCTATGACTGCACTGACGAGGCCGGAATCCTGATTCACGAGTACGGTCCGCATATCTATCACACCTTTAACGAGCGCGTGCACAATTTCCTGTCGCGCTTTACCAAGTGGACGGATTATCAGCACAAGGTGCTCGCCAACATCAACGGTACCCTTATGCCCGTGCCCTTCAACCATGCGAGTCTCAAGCTCGCCTTTGGTGACGAGCGCGGCGAGGAGCTGTATCAGAAGCTCATGGAGACCTTTGGCAAGGATGTCAAGGTGCCCATTATGGAGCTGCGTAAGAAGAACGACCCGGATCTTGCCGAGGTCGCCGATTACGTCTACGAGAACGTCTTTTTACATTACACCATGAAGCAGTGGGGCCAGACGCCCGATCAGATCGACCCCTCGATCACCGGCCGCGTTCCCGTCTTTGTGGGCGATGATGACCGCTACTTCCCGCAAGCTCCCTTCCAGGGCATGCCGCAGGAGGGCTACACGGCGCTCTTTGAGCACATGCTCGACCACGACCTGATCGACGTGTTCTGCGACGTGGACGCCCGTGACCTCTTTGAAATCGACGACACCACCGTCAAGATCGACGGCAAGGTCTATGGTGGCGAGATCGTCTACACCGGTCCGCTCGATGAGCTGTTCAATCTCGATCTGGGCGCGCTACCGTACCGCACGCTCGACATGAAGTTCGAGACGCTCGATATGGACCAGTTCCAGCCCGTGGGCACCGTCAACTACACCACGAGCGAGGACTACACGCGCATTACCGAGTTCAAGAACATGACCGGTCAGATCCTGCCCGGCAAGACCACCATCATGAAGGAGTATTCCAAGGCCTATACGCCCGGCTCGGGCGAGACGCCGTACTACGCCATTCTTGAGCCCGAGAACCGTGAGCTCTATGAGCGCTATCTTGAGCGCGTCCAGAACCTGACGAACTTCCACCCGGTGGGTCGTCTGGCCGAGTATCGTTACTACGATATGGACGCTGTGACCAATTCCGCCCTCGATCTTTCGGATGAGATTATCGCCTGCCATGCATAAAGTCATAACATTCGGTATTCCCTCGTATAACGCCGCCAAGGACATGGACCATTGCATCACCTCCATCTTGGAGGGGAGCAATTACGCCACCGATATCGAGATTATCGTAGTGGACGACGGCTCCAAGGACGAGACGGCCGATAAGGCCGACGAGTGGGAGGCACGTTATCCCGGTATCATTCGCGCGGTGCACCAGGAGAACGGCGGCCACGGTATTGCCGTCCTTTCGGGTCTGCGCGAGGCACAGGGCACCTACTACAAGGTCGTCGACTCGGATGACTGGCTCGATGCTGCGGCTCTTTCGACTATGCTGTCGATTCTGCGTGGCTTTGAAGAGCGTGACCAGCGCGTTGACCTGTTTATCTCGAACTACGTGTACGAGAAGGTTTACGAGGGCACGCATACCGCTATTGGCTACAAATTTGCCCTGCCGCGCAAAAAGATCTTTTCCTGGGATCAGATCGGTCATTTCCGCCTGGACCAGAACCTACTCATGCACAGCCTGTGCTATCGCACGGATGTGCTGCGCGAGTCCAACCTTCCCATGCCGCCGCACACGTTCTATGTGGACAACATCTACGCCTACGTGCCGCTGCCGCGTTGCAAGACCATGTACTACGCCGACATCGACCTCTATCGCTACTTTATCGGTCGCGAGGGCCAGAGTGTCAACGAGGCCACGATGGTCAAGCGTCTGGACCAGCAGTTCCGTGTGACGCGCATCATGATGGAGTCGTACCACCTGTACAGCGATGTTGAGTCGTCGCGTCTGCGCTCGTACATGATGGGCTATTTCACCATGATGATGGCGATCTGCTCGGTGCTCACCAAGCTTTCCGAGGAAGATTGCGCCGACGAGCGCCTAAAGACGCTGTGGAATGATTTGAAGGCCTATGACGAGCGCATGTATCGTCGTGCCCGCTACGGCGTGGTCGGGTTCTTCACCAATCTGCGCGGACGGGCCGGAGACAAAACCACACTCGGCCTATACCGTCTTGCCTCAAAGATCTTCAAATTCAACTAGCTGCCGAGTAATCGCTGCTGATAGGTTGACTGGGCCCCTTGGCCTTTAGTTTGCTACTGCGAACAGTCCTGCTCGCACGGAAAGCACATTAAGTGCTTTCCGGCTCGTGCGGAACTTGTATCAAACTAAAGGCCAAGGGGCCTCTGCTATAAGAATCGATTGTCAGGTTATTTGAATTTGAAGATCTTCGACGCGCGGTACACAGGGGCCTGGGCTGAAAAAATATGAGGCTTCGGTAGTTTGTGTGACAAGGGGCTAGCCTAGGCAGCAACGCTCTTCGCTCCCTTCACGCCCTTCTTCCTC
>UQWV01000021.1 GCA_900544845.1 uncultured Collinsella sp.
CCCTGCCCTATCTGCGCCCTGACGGCAAGACCCAGGTCACCGTGCGCTACGAGGACGGCAAGCCCGTCGAGGTCACGACCATCGTCATCTCCACGCAGCACGCCGCCGAGATCGAGGACATGGGCAAGATCAAGGACGACCTCATCGAGCATGTCATCGCGCCTGTCATGGCTGCCGAGAACATGCCGTGGGATAGCGCCGACATCTATGTGAACCCCACCGGCCGCTTTGTCGTGGGTGGCCCCATGGGCGACACGGGCCTCACCGGCCGCAAGATCATCGTCGACACCTACGGCGGCTACGGCCGTCACGGCGGCGGTGCCTTTAGCGGAAAGGACTGCACCAAGGTTGACCGCTCCGCCGCATACGCCGCGCGCTGGGTCGCCAAGAACGTGGTCGCCGCCGGCCTGGCCGACCGCTGCGAAGTCGAGCTTGCCTACGCCATCGGCGTTTCCAAGCCCCTTTCAATCATGGTCGACACCTTCGGTACCGCTAAGGTCGCCGAGGACAAGATCGTTGAAGCCGTAGAGAAGACCTTCGACCTGCGCCCGGGCGCCATCATCCGCGACCTAGACCTGCGTCGCCCCATCTACGAAAAGACGGCAGCCTACGGTCACTTCGGCCGCGAAGACCCCGACTTCACCTGGGAGAAAACCGACCGAGTCGAAGAACTCAAAGCAGCCTGCGGCCTGTAAGCTAACGGCAAAAGCTACAGCCAAGAAACAACGCACCAAAAGAAGTACCGGCTCCAACCGGTACTTCTTTTTTATTTAAAGATGGTGAAGATGAGCCGACCTGGGACATGGAATAGGTCATAGGCCGATAAATTTCGCAGCAGAGCGACTCCAACCATGTATCCTAAGTTCCGAGGGCTTTAGTATTTGGTCGATCGCGAGTTCCGCACGAGCCGGAGGCCACTTAATGTGGCCTCCGTGCGAGCAGGACTGTCCGAGCAGGCGACCAAATACTAAAGCCCTCGGAACGGCGGGACAGAGTATGCCCCGCCCCTCGGGACGATGGGATAGAACAGGAGCGCATATGGCAGGCAAGCCGCAAACACTAGCTACGACCTCGGCATTCGAGATCTTGGGCCCCGTCATGGTCGGCCCCAGTTCTTCGCACACCGCCGGCGCCCTGCGGTGCGCCCAAGTTGCCGCCAGCCTGTTGGAAGGTCGCATCACCAAAGTCACCTTTGGCCTGTGGAACTCCTTCGCCCACACCTGCCGCGGCCACGGCACCGACCGTGCGCTCGTCGCGGGCATCCTGGGCCTCGACACCGATGACGAGAATATCAAGCTGGCCTTCGACCTCGCTCGCGAGCAGGGCCTCGAATATCACTTTGACATCAAGGGCGACGACGCCTCCATACACCCCAATACCGTCGACATCGACATGGTCGATGACACAGGCGCCACGGCACAGGTCCGCGGCGAGAGCCTGGGCGGCGGCAAGATGCGCATCAGCCGCATTAACGGCGTCGGCGTCGACATCTCGGGCATGTATTCCACGCTCTTCGTGGCGCACAAGGACGTTCCCGGCGTGCTCGCCGCGCTTACGAACCTGCTCGCCTACGCCCACGTGAACATCGCCTTCTGCCGCACCTACCGCACCGAAGTGGGCGGCCAGGCCTACTCCGTCTTTGAGACCGACGGCGCGCCCGACGACACCGTCATCCCCATGCTACGCAAGCTCGACAATGTCGATTACGCAACGTTTATCGAACTCCCCGGTTCTGCCTCGTCGCTCTCCCCCGGCGTCTCGGCCAAGGAAATCTTCGACGACGGCGAGCAGTTGCTCGATGCGTGTGAGGAACTGGGGCTCAGCATCGGCGCCGTCATGGCCGTTCGCGAGGCGCGTCTGACCGGCGAGGCCCACGCCGTCGCTGCCATGCGCCGCGTGCTCGACGTCATGCGCGAGGAGACCACGGCCCCCATCGCCAATCCGCAGCGTTCGCTCGGCGGGCTTATCGGCGGCGAGGCCAAGCTTGTCGAAGCCACCGGCCGCAACGATTTGAGTGAAAGCCTGATGGGCGTCGTCCAGACCGACGCCGTGGCCCGCGCGATGGCCGTGCTCGAGCGTTCCGCCACGATGGGTGTGATCGTCGCAGCTCCGACGGCAGGATCCGCGGGTGTTGTGCCCGGCTGCGTGCTGGCGCTTGCCGATCGCCTGCAGCTCGACGACGAGCAGGTCATGGACGCGCTCTACTGCGCAGCCGCCATCGGCCTCAACCTCACCACGAGCGCCTGCGTCGCCGGCGCCGAGGGCGGATGCCAGGCCGAGGTGGGAAGCGCCGCCGCCATGGCAGCCGCCGCGCTGGTGCAGATGCTCGGCGGCACGCCCGAGCAGGCGCTCGACGCCAGTTCCATCGCGCTGAGTAACCTGCTGGGCCTCGTTTGTGACCCCGTCGGTGGCCTCGTGGAGGTGCCCTGCCAAAACCGCAACGCCATCGGCGTAGCAGCGGCCTTTAGCTCGGCACAACTCGCCCTCGCAGGCATTAAGAGCTTGGTGCCGTTTGACCAGATGGCACATGTAATGCTCTCGGTGGGCCACGCGTTGCCAGCCACGCTGCGCGAGACGGCAAAGGGCGGCATCGCGCAGGCTCCGGCCGCACTTTCGGCCTGTGCAAAATGCGGGGTGTGCGGATAGCGACTAAGAACGACTCAAAGGTGGGACATTTGTCCCAGCTCTTTCGAATGCCACCGTTTCCGTACCACAAACAGCAGGGCAATCGCTATAATGCAAGCCCAGTAAAAACACGATGAACCGCAAGGCGAAAATCGAAGGATATGCATACGATGTCGCAAAACGATCGAACTCAACTGATTCCCGATCCGCAGCAGCCGAGCAGGCACACCGGCGGCGTTCAGTCGCCGCGTCCTATCGCGCCGAGCCACGGTCAGCAGCGTAGTGCAGCAAACGCTTCCCAACGCCCGAACCAACAGCGACAGCAGCGTCAACAACGTCAGCAGCGCCAGGCAAACGGCAATGCGCCCAAGCAGCCCCACACGCACGCTCGAGGCGATCGTGGCCCCGCGCGCAAACCCGCCGAGAACAATAAGTCGGGCAAAAAGACGACGCTCTTTGTCGTCCTGGGTCTAATCGTCATTGTCTATATCGTAGGCGTCGTAGCATTTTCGCAGGTAGCCTACCCCAACACCACCATCGCCGGCGTCGACGTCTCGTTCTCCAACGCTTCGTCTGCCGCCACCAAGGTCAATTCGGCATGGAAGCACTATAAGCTCGCCGTGACAGGCGATGACTTTAGCTGGACCTATCAGCCCGAGTCCGATGAACCCATCGTCGATGGCGAAGCTGCCGCAAAAGAGATCATCAACCACAACGAAGCCTTTATTTGGCCGGTCCGCCTTGTGGAATCCTTAAGCGGCAAGACCAAAACAACCGCTACCTCCAACGAAGTCGATCTTGATCAAGACGTCGACCTGTCCATGCTCTCCGACACCTTTGACCAAAAGAAGTTTGAGAAGGATCTGGGCGCCGCCATCAACGAGTTTAACGAGGGCCGTTCGGGCACGTTCGAGGCCAATAGCTCCTATGACGAGCAGGCCGGCAAGTTTACCGTCGAGAAGGCGCGCTCCAACGAAAAACTCAACCGCGAGCATGTCATTAAGTATGCCGAGCTCGAGCTTGCCTCGCTGGCCGAGTCCGTAGATCTTTCCAAGCTCGGCAACGATGCCTATGAGCCGCTCAATGGAACGCTGACCGATGATCAGATTCAGGCCGCATGCGATGCCGCCAACAACTTTCTGGGCGTCAACGTGACCCTCAAGCTCAACGGCGAGGATGGCGGCAAGGTTGATGGCAGCTCCGTATTGCAGTGGATCAGCTTTGCCGATCCCGCCAACCCAACGCTCGATACGTCGCAGATCAGCAACTGGGCAGCCGAACTCGCCAACGGCTTTAATACCGTGGGCTCCACTCGCTGGTGGACGCGCGCCGATGGCAAGCAGTGCGCCGTCGAAGGCGGCGACTTTGGTTGGTCCATCGACAGCAGTTCGCTCGCCAAGCAGGTCGAGGACGCCATTAACAACAAGCAGACCGGCGAGATCGAGATCAAGTACTCCCAGAAGGCCGACACCTTTACCGCAAAGGGAGAGCCCGACTGGAAGGCGTATATCGACGTCGACCTGTCCGAGCAGCACGCGCGCTACTATGACGAGAACGGTAATATCGTTTGGGAGGCCAACTTTATTTCCGGCAAACCGGGCGAAGACGCCACCCCCGAGGGCGTGTGGCAAATCAACAGCAACGACGGCGGCAGCACCCTGATCGGAGCCAAGGACCCCGAGACCGGTAAGCCCAAATACGAGAGTCCGGTGAGCTACTGGATGCCGTTTGAGGGCAACATGATCGGCTTCCATGATGCCACCTGGCAAAACGACAAGAGCTTCGATAACGCCGAGTCGTACAAATGGTGCGGCAGCCACGGCTGCATCAACCTGCGCCTGGCAGACGCCAAGGCACTTCACGACTGCATCAAAGTCGGCCTGTGTGTGGTTGTCCACTCGTAGTGCAACGCGCACATTCATACAACGTGGAACCGCTGCGACCAATCTAACAGTTCCGAAAGAAACCGTCCTATGCGCCCGCCCCAACCGGTGGGCGCATATAATTATCGAGGTTCTTTCTATAAAGGAGACGCTATGCCGAATGTCCACACGATCACCCCGGGCCCAGATGACACCGAGCGCACGCCCGAAGGTGCCACCGAAACGTTTCCTCTGATTACAAACGTACATGCCGACAAGCAGAGCGGACGCGCGAACGATACGGCCGAGATTTCCGATGAAGAGGCATATGCCAAGCTCAAGGCAAAGCGTGCCGAACGTCGACGCAAAAAGCTCATCCGACGCGGCATTGCGGCCGGCGTCGTGGCCGCCATTGTGCTCATCGCCGTTGTCGTGACCTTAGCCATCAACGCACGGCCCGCAGGCAACAACGGGCCGGTGACTGACATGGTGACCGAGGGCACGTTTACCACAACGGTCGAGGCGAAAGGCCAGCTCAAACCCATTTCGTCCTCAGTGGTCTCCCCTTCTGTCGACGGCACGGTCGATTCTATCAACGTGCAGGCAGGCCAATCCGTCAACGAGGGCGACGTGCTTATGACCATTAAAAACGACGAGCTCGATCGCAACGTTGCCGAGGCGCAGCGTGCAGTTGCTGCCGCTCAAGAAGACCTCGCCAACGCGCAGAAAGCCGCAGCTGCTGCGCAGGCCACCCCAACGACGGACGTCGAGGGAGCTTCCGCAGCGGCTGGCGTCTCCGCCGCATCAGTGGACACGAACGCCGTATCGGCCGCGCAGCGCAGCCTCGCATCAGCCCAGGCAAACCTCGACCAGGCGAACGCCAAGGCCTCCAGTCGCACGGTCACGGCCCCGAGCTCGGGTAGCATCGTGGAGCTCAATGCCAAAGTGGGCGCCACGGTTACAGGCGGCATGATCATGGGCGAAAGCGATACGAGCGGCGGCAAGCAGTGCATGCAGATCGCCGACCTGTCCAAGATGAAGGTGACCGTGCAGGTGGGCGAAAAGGACATCGCCAAGATCGCCGTTGGGCAGAGCGCCAACGTTACGTATCCCGCGTTTCCCGATATCGTGAGCCAGGGCACCGTCACGGCTATCGCGTCGGTGGCAAACTCCGACGCCACCAACGGTGGCGGCGGTAGCGTAACCTTTAACGTCGACATCCTCATCGAGGCGCCCGACGCGCGCCTGAAGCCGGGCATGACGGCCGAGGTCTCGGTGGTGACCGAGCGGCTCGACGACGTAGTGATGGTTCCGACGATGGCGCTCATGACCGAAGACGGCGAACACTATTACGTCAACGTGGCGACTGATGAAGAGGGCAAGCAAACCCGTCGCGTGAAGGTGACCGTCGTGACGCAAAACGACAACGAAGCCGTAGTCGGTAAGACGCAGGTCAAGCGCGACGACCAGGGCAACGAGATCAACCCCAACGTGCCGGTTACCAAGCTGCGCGATGGCGACACCCTCGTCATGGACACCGGAGCTGACGCAACAGCTGACGGCGGCCACAACGCGGATTCGGGCAGTATGTCTGACGATGAGGGCATGTAATGCGTCCCGTTATCGACATCCGGAACGTGCACCGCATCTTTGAGAGCGAGGCGGGGTGCGTCCACATCCTGCACAACGTGAGCTTGGCGGTAAATCCCGGCGAATTCGTCGCCATCACTGGCCCATCGGGCTCGGGCAAATCAACGCTCATGAACATCCTGGGCTGCCTGGATAAGCCAACGGCAGGCGACTACTACCTGCAAGGGCTCAACGTGGCCGAGCTCGATGATGACGAGCTCACCGAAGTTCGCGCCCTGGGCATTGGCTTTGTCTTTCAGAGCTTCAACCTGCTGCCGCGCCTGTCGGTAATCGAAAACGTCATGCTGCCGCTGGCCTACACCAATGTGCCCCGTAGCCAGCGCGAAATGCGCGCCGTGCACGCGCTGCAGGCTGTCACGCTGCCCGTCGACCACTGGGACCACCGCATATCCGAGCTCTCGGGCGGCCAGATGCAGCGCGTCGCAATCGCACGCGCCCTCGTCAATGACCCGCCCATCATCCTGGCCGATGAGCCGACGGGAAACTTGGACTCCGCCACTGGAGCGCTTGTGATGGAGACCTTCCATAAGCTCCAGAAGCGCGGCAAAACCATCGTGCTTATCACACACGACCCCGGCATCGCCGCCGAGGCCGACCGTGCCGTGACCATCCGCGACGGTCGCATTCACGACGGCGCGTATATTCCACATGCACCGCGGACCCTGCGCAGCGCCGTAGATAGCCTGCCCATGATTTCCGCCTCCGCCAACCCGCCGAAAGGAGAGATGGCATGAGCGCCCGCGATCTCATCCAGGAAGCCCTTCACTCGCTCGAGGCCAACAAGGGGCGCAGCCTGCTCACCATCCTGGGCATTGTCATCGGCATCGCCTCGGTTATCGCCATGACTTCGCTCATCGGCGGCATCCAAAACAGCCTGGTCAACAGTCTGGGCCTCAATGCGGCACGCATGGTGCAAATCTATTCGTCGCAAGAACTAACCGAGTCCGACATCGAGAAGCTTCAAAAACTGGTGCCGCAGATAGAGCAGATCGGCATTGTCGACAGCGCGTATACCGAGTACAAGACCGGCGATAAAAGCTATACCGTCATGGCACAGGGTGTCGATAGCGACATGCTCGACGCCGTGGGGGCCAGAAAGCTCGTTGCGGGGCGCACCTATTCCCAGGCCGAGTCCCAATCAGGCTCGCGCGTGGCGCTCATCAGCCGCGGCGGCGCCGATCAGCTGTACGGCAACGAACAGGATGCGCTGGGGAAAACCATCAAGGTGTCCAACGGCGAGGTGCAGATTGTCGGCGTGATTGATGGCGGCAGCGACTCCATGGGCTCGCTCACGCTGTATATGCCACGCGAAACCATCTCCGGGCTGTTTGGCGACGAGAATCCTTCATTCCCCAGCGTGACGGCACTCGCCGCCGAGGGTACGGACATGGATGAGCTTTGTAAGACCATCGAGTCCAAGGTGCGCGCGATGAAGGGCATCGCGGAGGATGATGAGTACGACAGTGTATCGGCGACCTCCATGAAAAGCGCTATCGATGCACTCAACTCCTTTATGAGCGCGTTCTCGCTCATCATGGGTGCTGTCGCCAGCATCTCGCTGCTTGTCGGCGGTATCGGCATTATGAATATGATGCTCACCAACGTGACTGAGCGCATCCGCGAGATCGGTATTCGCCGTGCCCTGGGCGCCAGTCGTCGCGATATCACCGCGCAGTTTTTGGCCGAGTCCTCGGCGCTGTGCGTCACCGGCGGACTGTTGGGTGTCCTGATTGGCTATCTGCTGGCCTGGGGACTCACGTTCTTTGCCGCAAGCTCGGGCATCATGAGCGAGTTTGGAGCCACCGGGACGATCACGCCAAGCTTCTCCATTACGACAGTGTTGATCGCGTTTGCCGTATCGGTCGGCATCGGCGTAATCTTTGGCTTCTACCCCGCTCGCCGCGCAGCAAAGCTCGACCCGGTGGAGTGCCTACGCTACCAGTAAGCCACCACCAACAAGTTGCGGTGAATTAGGGACTGAATATGCTATTTAGCAGCAAAAACAGACGCTATTTCACCGCAACTTATTGAAGGGCTGCTTGCGCCAGTTCCGTGCGTCGTCCTCGAGCGATTGGCGGATGACAGGCTTGTACGGGTCGAACTTGCTCGGGGCGCTCCTCCTCGCAGGCGGGAGGGCACGCATGCGCGGCGAGCGCCTAGCGCGCGAACTCCCGTAAGAGCGCGTCTTCCACTTCCCGAAGCGAAAGGGCCCCGCCTCCCTCGGCGGGACGGGCGACCACGATACAGCGCGCTCCCACGTCGCGCGCGGAGGCGATCTTCTCGGCCGTGCCGCCTACGGTTCCCGAGTCCTTGGTCACAAGCCACTGGGCGCCCACCTGCCGAAGCATCGCCTCGTTGAGCTCGCGGGTGAAGGGCCCCTGCATGCCGATGACGTGCGACGGCGAAAACCCCGCGTCGATGCACTTCGTTATAGCACCGGGCAGAGGGAGCACACGCACGAAGAAGCGCTCCGCGAAATCGGCGACGCGCGTGTAGGGAGCAAGCTCCTTGCTCCCCGTCGTGAGAAGCGCGCGACCCGGGTTCTCGGAGAGAAAGCGCGCCGCGCAGGCGATCGACGCGACCGACACGACGCCTTTGGGCAGCGCCTCGACCGGGCGCGTAAGGCGCAGGCATCGTGCACCCACGGCGAGCGAAGCGGTCCGGATGTTGCCGCTTGCGAGCGTAGCGAAGGGGTGCGTGGCGTCGACGACGATGCGCGCGCCGGAAAGCTCACGCTCCATGTCGGCCTCGTCGAGCCTGCCCGCATGCACCTCGATGCCCGGAAGCTCGCCCAAAAGCTCGCCTCCGTACTCGGTTGCCGCGTAGGCACGGGCGGGGATTCCCGCCCCGCTCGCCCATTCGCACAGGAGGCGGCCCTCGGTGGTGCCGGCGAAGATGCGCAGCGCCGGCGCGGATGCGGGGGCCGTCACTTCGGGCCGCCTGGGCGCGTGATCTGGTAGAGCAGCGCGTTCATAATGGCGGCCGCCACGGTCGAGCCGCCCTTGCGACCCCTCGCGACGATGGCCGGCACGCGTCGCGCGAGTAGCTCCTCTTTCGCCTCGACCACGTTCACAAACCCAACCGGCACCCCAACGACGAGCGCGGGCGCGATCTTCCCCGCGTCCATGAGCTCGGCGAGGCGCAGAAGTGCTGTGGGAGCGTTGCCGACGGCCACGATGAGCGGACCCTCGATGCCGCAAGCTTTGTCCATGCTCGCAACGGCGCGAGTCGTGCCCGCGGCGCGCGCCGTTGCGGCGACATCCGAGTCGGCCATATAGCACACGGCCTGGCAGCCGATCTTCGCGAGCGCGGGCTTGCTTATGCCTGCGAGCGCCATGTTCGTGTCGGTGAGCACCGTGGCCCCTGCGCGCAGTGCGTCGAGCGCACAGTGCGCGGCATCATGGGTGAACACGAGGGAATCGGCGTACGAGAAGTCGGCAGTGGTGTGGATGACGCGCTTCACGACGGGCTCTTCGAGCGGCGGGAACGTGCGGCCGCCGAGCTCTTCGGTGATGATCTCGAAGCTGCGCCGCTCGATGTCGCCGGGCGCCATCTCCTTGGAATCCATCTAGTACTCCACTCCTTCCCTTGCACATATCCCCTGAGCGTAGGGGTGTTTCTCGCACCGCATCTCGGTTATGTAGTCGGCCTTCTCCACGATCTTGCGGGAAGGCGCGCGCCCGGTGAGCGCTACTTCGACGCCGCGCGCGGACATATCGAGCGCGCGGTCCACGAGCGTCTCGTCGACAAGCCCCTTCGAAAGCGCGTCGAGCGCCTCGTCGAGCACGAGCAGCCCCTCCTGCGCGCCCTCGAGCTCGGCGAGCGCGGAAACGAGGTTCCCATCGTGCAGCTCGCGCGTCGCGGCAAGTTCTTCCGACGTCATCGACCAGGTAAACTTGTCCGACGCCTTCCCCGCGAACACGGGCACGCCGAAATGCTCGGCGAGCAGGCGCGCCTCCCCGCTTTCGCCGTCTTTCAGGAACTGCACGACTACGACGCGGCGGCCTGCGGCGAGCATGCGAAGGGCGAGGCCCATCGCCGCCGTGGTCTTGCCTTTGCCGTTGCCATGATACACGTGGATCATACGCCCTCCTCGATAATGCGGTAGACATACTCCATGTCGAGCGCCCCGCGCACGGAGTCGGCCAGGCGGACGAACTCGCGCGCACGATGATCGGCTGCGGACGCCGCGCCCGCAGCACCCACGACGCTCTCGGGCAGACCGCGCATGCGCGCGAGCGAGCGCGCGAGGGCGAGCGCCACCCCCGGTTCGTCGAACAGGCCGTGGAGATAGGTTCCGAACACGTTTCCGCAGGCCGCGCCTTCTGGTTTGCCGCCAATCGTGCCCGCAGGGGCGCAGGAGATGGTCGTTTCGCCGTCGTGAATCTCGTACCCGCGCGCCGTCATGCCGTTCCACACCGAGAACGCGCCTTGGGCGCCCGTGATGTGCAGCTCCGACTGGGCGAGGCGCTTTTCCTCCTTGAACACCGTACTTGCAGGGATGAGCCCGAGCCCGCGCGCGGTGCCAGCGCCTTCCCTGCCGTGCGGGTCGGAAAGCTCGTCTCCCAAAAGCTGGTAGCCTCCGCATATGCCGAGCACCGGCGTGCCCGCGCCCGAAAGCGCGCGTACACAGGCTCCGATGCCGCTAGCCGCAAGCCAGCGCGCGTCGTCGAGCGTGGTCTTCGAGCCGGGGAGCACCACCAGGTCGGGTCGGCCCAGATCGGTCGTAGAGGAAACGTAGCGCACGCCCACGCCGGGCACGCGCGAAAGCGGGTCGAAGTCGGTGAAGTTCGACAGATGCGGAAGGCGCACGACGGCGACGTCGATGACGCCGCGCGCCTCGCGGGCAGATAGGCGCGGCGCGAGCGAGTCCTCGTCGTCCAGGTCGAGCGTAAGATACGGCACGACCCCCACGACGGGAACCCCGCACATCTTCTCGAGCGGGGTCAAACCCGGGCGCAGGATTTCCACATCGCCGCGGAACTTGTTCACCACAAGCCCCCGCAAAAGCGCGCGGTCCTCGGGCGCAAGGAGCGCGACCGTGCCGTAGAGCTGGGCAAACACCCCGCCTGGGTCGATGTCGCCCGCGAGCAGCACGGGAGAGGACACGGCGCGTGCGAGCCCCATGTTGACGATGTCGTTTTCGGTAAGGTTGATTTCGACGGGGCTGCCAGCGCCTTCTTTCGCGCGAAGTAGTCCCTCGCAGCGAAGGCTCCCTGCACCTTGCCAGCCACGATGAGCTGGCTTCGGTGGTCGCTTTCGGGCTTGAGCAGGATGGGGTTCATACGCACGTCGGGCGCGATGCCGCACGCCTCGGCCTGCATGATCTGGGCGCGCCCCATCTCGAGCCCGTCGGCCGTGACACCGCTGTTGAGCGCCATGTTCTGGCTCTTGAAGGGAGCCACGCGCAGGCCGTCCTGCGAAAGCACACGGCACAGCCCCGCCGCAAGCAGGCTCTTCCCCGCGTTCGACATGGTGCCCTGGATCATGATGGGCTTCGCCCTACCCACGGGTATCGACCTCCTTCGCCGAGCCTCGGCCATCCGTGCCCGCCATAGCGCCGCTGCAAGAAGCGCCGCCCCGTTCGTCGGGTTCGCCTTCGCCCGATGCGCCTTCCGCCCGAAGCGCGCGACTGAACGCCATCACAAGCCGGGCGTTCTCCTTGCGCGTGCGCACCGCGACGCGGCACCAGAAACGGGACAGTACCGAAAACGAGTCGCACGTGCGGACCAAAATCCCCTGTTTATACAGGCGCTCGGGGATGTCTTTCGCCGGCGTGCGGACTAAAAGGAAGTTCGCATCCGACGGCACGACGGAAAGCCCGAGCGAGGAGAGCTCGTGGGAAAGCCACGCTCGCTCGCCCGCCAGTACATCGCGCGTGCACGAGACGTATTCGACGTCTTCCAGGGCGGCGATGCCCGCGGCCTCGGCGACCGACGAGACGGGCCACGCCTGCCCCGCCCGGCGAATCCCCTCGATGAGTTGGGCGTTTCCGCTGATTAGATATCCCAACCGCAACCCCGCCATTCCGTAGAGCTTGGTGAACGCGGAGAGCACGGCCACATGGCGCGAACACGCGGCGCGTGCGGCCACGCTCCTTTCGCGGGCGTCGGGCGCAAATCCGAGGAAGCACTCGTCCATGACGAGCAGCGCGCCCACCTGCTCGCAGCGGCAAGCCGCGGCATCGATCACGCTGGGGTCGACGAGGCGCCCCGTCGGGTTGTTCGGATTGCAGAGGTACGCCACGTCTCCCGGCCCCTCAATCGCGCGGGCGAAGGAGGCGGGCACGTCGAAGTCGTCCGCTTCGGAGAGCGGGAACTCCTGCACGCATGCGCCGTAGTACGATGCCGCCTCCGCATATTCAGAGAACGTCGGCGCGCACACGACGATGCGTTTCGGGCGCACCGCCGCAGCGAGCCGCCAGATGATGTCGGACGCGCCCGCGCCGCAGACGATAGTATCTTCGGGAATGCCCTGAGCACGCGCTAGGGCGCGAACGAGGGCGCGGCTTTCCCTATCGGGGTATGCGTCGATTCGAGAAAGCGCCTTGCAAGCTGCGGCGACAGCGCGCGGCGATGGGCCTGCCGGATTCACGTTCACCGAGAAGTCGATGAGGTCGGAGGCGCCCCCTTCGCAACCGATGCCGAGCGATTGCGCGCTGCCCCCATGCGCACGGGCGCGCAGGATTCCCCCGGTAGCCCGGAGCGCGGCGTGGTCTTCCCTCATGCCATCGCCCCCACGGCGAGCACGACCGCCGCGCGCGCGGCGCCGAAGACGACGAGCGCACATACGGACGCGGCGAGCATGAGCCTTGTCGCCCGGGCGATGTCGCCCCACTCGATTTCGCGGGACGCGTCGCCTATCGTCGGTTTCTCAACGAGCTTGCCGAAATACACCGCGGGTCCTGCCAGGCGCAGCCCGAGCGCGCCCGCGCACGCTGACTCGGTCTGCGCCGAGTTGGGGCTCGCATGGCGACGCCTGTCGCGGCGCCAGATGCGCGCCGCCCCGCGCCCGTCGAGCCCAACGATCGGGCACACGGCGATCATGAGCAGGGCCGATAAGCGCGAGGGAATCCAGTTCACCGCATCGTCGAGGCGCGCCGAGGCGCGGCCGAAGTCGATGTAGCGCTCGTTTTTGTAGCCCACCATGCTGTCGAGCGTGTTCACCGCCTTGTACGCCATGCCCAAGGGCGCACCCCCGATCATAAGGTAGAAAAGCGGCGCGATGACGCCGTCGCTCGCGTTCTCCGCCACCGTTTCCACGGCGGCGCGCGCGACGCCCTGCTCGTCGAGAACAGACGTGTCGCGTCCCACGATGAGCCCGACGGCTTCGCGCGCCGCGACAAGGCCGCCCTTCGAGAACGCGCGGGCCACGGCCAGGCTCTGGCGGCGCAGCTCGCATACCGCGAGAATCTGATAGCTCGCCCATGCCTCGGCCACGAAGCGCAAGCCGGGGTGAACCATGCCGCAAAGATGCAGGATTCCCCAGGTCAAAAGCCCACACGTAGGCGGAAGCGCCACGGCGAGCACAAGCCCTGCGGCGCGAGTGCCCGCGGACGTTTGCGGGAATGCGCGCCGCAGGCGGCCTTCGGCCCACGTAATCGCGCGCCCCATGGCGACGACGGGATGGGGAAGCCAGCGCGGGTCGCCGAAGGCAAGGTCGGCCGCGAACCCGGCGGCGACGGCAAGAATCGTCATCACAGGGCATCGCCCCCCGAAGCGGGGCGAACGTCGCGAAGGCAGCGCCCATCCCAGGTGGCGGCCCATGCGCCGCCCGGCTCGATATGCACGTCGAAGTATCCCATTTTCGGGACAGCTAGCTCGGAGAGCAGCGCTTTCACGGTACCCGCGTGAACGACGAAGACGGCGCGCCCACTCCCCTGGGCGCGCTCCGATTCGCACGCCTCCCGAAACGCCGCGACGACGCGGCGGGTGAAATCGCTCTTGCCCTCGCCATGCGGGCAGCGCGTCTCACACCAGGAGTCTACCCAGGCGCGGTAACGCGCATCCTCTTTAAGTTCGGCGGCGCTTCGCCCCTCGAAGTCGCCGAAATCTATCTCGCGCAGACCGGGGCACGCCATAAGCTCCGCGTTCGGGAAGAGAATGCGTGCCGTCTGGTCGGTGCGGGCCATGCCACTCGTGATAACACGGAACACGTCACGATCGCACGCGAGCTCGCGCAAAGCGCGCTCGCCCGCGCTCGACAAGGGCTCGTCGGTGCCCGCCCCGCTGTAGCGATGGTCTTCCGTGCCCGCCGTGGCACCATGGCGCACGAAGACGACTTCCAAAGGCGCGCCCGCGCCCTGCGTCCCTCGAGGCGCATCGGCAAGGTTTCCTTTGATGACCTGGGGAATCCCGCACGTCATGCGCACGACGACGTCGGCGCGCGCAGCAAGCGCGCATCCCAGGCGCCCCGCGCGCTCGCGCCATTGGGCGTCTTCCGCACGCATGGGGACGACCCCCGAGCCGACCAAGGGCAGAATCACTGCGTCGAAGCCGATCAGCCGCTCGAGCGCCCGGTCAGCGTCGAGCGCGCGTACGAGTTCCTCAGCACGGTACGCGACACGGCCGGCAAAAGCCGCGGGCACGCCGCCCTCCGCAAGCTGCGCCGCGTCGACGAAATCGTCCGCCGCGAACCCGAGCTTTTCGCGCACGAAGGTCCTCTTCCCCGAATGCGCGCCACCTACCACGAGAATCATAGGAGCATACCCCCCGCCACCAGCATGGCAAGCATCGCGAGCTCGGCCCATTGCAGAAACCATCCGGCCAAATCCCCTGTCACCCCGCCGAAGCGGGACAGGGCAACATGACGGTACCACGCGAGCGCCAAAAGCCCCGCCACCGCCATAAGGGCGCCGACGGCCTGAGCGCACGCAACCATCCCTGCAGCCGAAGCCGCAGCGAAAGCGCAAAGCGGCACGACGATCGCCGCGCGCTTCTTAGCAGGCGAGAGTCCCGCGGCCATGCCGTCCGCCCGCGCGGCAGGCCAGCATTCTACGGCGAGCCCCGAAAGCGCGCGGGAGAACACGAGCGAGCACAGAAGCGCGAGGAACGCCCCCGCCGTAAGCGGCATCGCGGTGAACAGGGAAAACTGCAGAATAAGGTACACAACAACACCGATGACCCCGAAGGCGCCCGCCCGCGGGTCGTGCATGATCTCGAGCTTTCGCTCGCGCGGGGCCCAACTTGCAAGCGCATCGGAGGTGTCGCAGAGCCCGTCTAGGTGGATGCCTCCCGTCACCGCCACAGGCAACGCCACGAGCACGGCCGCGACGATGGTCGCGGGTACGCCGAGCAGGTTCGCCACGTACCCCCACGCCGTCATGAGGAAGCCTTCCGCAAGGCCCACCAGGGGAAACGCGGCAAGCGCATGGGTTGATCCGAAATCGGTCCAGGCCGATTTCGGGACGGGGACGCGCGAGAACGTTCCGAACGCCGCGCCGATTGCCTCTGCTATCTTCACCTTGTAGGTCCTTCGCCTTTCATCCACACGGGAATCCCGCATACCACTTCGACTGCGCGGTCGGCCAGCGCCGCCACGCCCGCGTTCACGCGCGCGAGCGCGCGCCTCCATGCCTCGGTCCCCTCATCGTAGCGCATCCCATCGGCGAACACGTCGACGGTGACCACCACCGTATACGCAGCGGCCTGAGCGAGCCGTTCGATGCCTCCGAGCACCTCGCGCGCCGCAGCGTCGGGGTCACGTGGGGACAAGCCGCCTTCCGCGAAGAGCTCGTTCGCAACCAGGTTGCCCACGTCCTCCAAAAGAAGCGTGCAGCCGCGCGGAAGCCCGGACGCTGCGGCGCCCACGTCACGCGTGCGCTCGAGGGTGGAAAACCCCTTGCCCTCGCGCAGCGCCCGATGGCGCGCGATGCGGCGGGCACCCTCTTCCCCGAAGGGCTCCATCGTTGCCAGGTACACGCGGGGGCCGTCGTGCCCGAGGCACAGGGACTCGGCATAGGCGCTCTTGCCGCTCGCGGCGGCGCCGATGACGAGCGTCACCGTCATTTCCCGGCCTCGAAATGCTCGTAAGCAGCCATGCCAGTCGCCGTGAACGTCTTCCCATCCCGGTACACGCGCAGCGCCGAATCCAGAAGGGGCAGAAACGCCATGGCGCCCGCGCCCTCGCCCAAATGCATGCCCGCGTCGAGGGGTGCCTTTATGCCGAGCTCGCGAAGGAGCTTTTGGCTTGCGGGTTCGCTTGATGTGTGGGTGCCCACGAGGTAGCCCAAGGCGTTGGGGCACAGGCGCGCCGCGCACAGGGCCGCAGTGCAGGATATGACCCCGTCAAGGAGCGCCGGCGCCTTCGAGGCCGCGGCCCCCAGGTAGAAACCGCACATCGCCGCGATGTCGAAGCCGCCCACCTTCGAGAGCACGTCGATCGGGTCGGCGGGATCGGGCGAGTTCGCATCGATAGCGCGCTCGACCACGTCGCGCTTGCGCGCGAACGAGGCGTCCGAGAGCCCCGCGCCGCGCCCGACGAGGCTCCGTGCGTCCGCCCGGAGGAGCACTGCGGCCACCGCCGCCGAGGTGGTCGTGTTGCCGATGCCCATCTCGCCCGCGGCGAGAAGGCGCACGCCGGCGCGGGCAAGCCCGCACGCGACGGCGATTCCGACTTCGATCGCGCGCACGGCCCCATCGCGAGACATAGCGGAACCGTGCGCGATATTACCGCTCCCCCGCCGCACGTTCGCGCGCACCATGCGCGCGTCTTCTATGCCCCGGGCCATACCCACGTCGACGGGCACGACATCGGCACCCGCGAACGCCGCCATGCGGCAGGCACTCGTGGCCCCCTCGCACATGTTGCGCGCGACGGCTCGCGTCACGTCTTGTCCGCTTTGCGACACGCCTTCGGCAACGACCCCATTGTCGGAGAAGAATACCGCGAGCGCACGGGGAAACTCGGCAACCTCGGCGCTCCCCTGAGCTGCGGCGATACACGCGACGGCGTCTTCAAAGTCGCCCAATCCCCCCAAGGGGTGCGCGATGGAGTCCCACGCGGCGTACGCGGCGGCGCGGGCGCACTCGTCTGCGGGCGCGATCCGGGAGAGAGCGGCTTCGAGCACGGCGCCCGGCGCCGACGAGAACGCGCGCTCGACTTCCTCGCGGATGCAGGCAAGCGCGGTTTCGGTTGCTTCAGCCATGCCGTCTCCTCTCTGCGAACGACGCCGCGGCAGACGCGAACGCGCGCGCAACGTCGGGGTTCGCAGGATAGTACACATGCGGGAAGCCCGCAACCAGGGACGGGGTGGTCGTCATGCACGGCCAGCCCTTGTCGCGCCGGGGCTTCTGCGCCCAGAAGTCGCCGCCCGGGCAGGTAGACTGCCAGTAGTGGAACTCGTGCGCGCGGATGCGTGTGCCGCGCGGCCCGTAGAGCCCGTCGCGTTGGGAAGTGAGCTCCACGTACCCGAAATGGGACAGCCTTTCCCCGTTCTCGCTTGCGCCCTCAAGGGCGCCCGCAACAGGCCAGCGCCGCCCCTCGCTATCGGAGATTTCGCGCTGCAGGTACAGAAACCCACCGCATTCGGCGACCGTCGGCATGCCGGATTCCACCGCGCGCCGCACCGCCTCGCGCATCGGCGCGTTCTCGGAGAGCTGCCGCGCATGGAGCTCCGGGTAGCCGCCTCCCAGATAGAGGGCGCTTGTCCCCCGGGGCAACTCGCTATCACACAGAGGGCTGAAAAAGGCCAGCTCGCAACCCAGGTCCTCGAGCACGCGCAGGTTCTCCTCGTAGTAGAACGAGAACGCCTCGTCACGCGCGACGGCGACGATGGGCCGCGCTCCCGCGATCGGCTCCAACCGGTAAGGTTCCTCGCGGATATCGGGTGCCGTCGTCGCTATTTCGAGCAAGCGGTCGACGTCGACGCTCTTTTCCACCAGCTCGGCCATCTTGTCGATGCGCGCGGAGAGCTGCTCGACCTCGTCGGCGGTCACAAGCCCCAGATGCCGGCTTTCGAGCGAGAACGCCTCGTCGGCGGGAATATTACCCAAAACCGCGACGCCCGTGTGCTTCTCGATCGCAGGCGCCGCGTAGGCGCAGGCAGCGGCGCTCGTCTTGTTCAGCACAACGCCGCGCACGTTCGCACAAGGCAGGAACTCGGCGATGCCGCGAATTACGGCGGCGAGCGATAAAGACGCCCCGCGCCCGTTCACCACTAAAACGACCGGCGTTTCCGTGTCGCGCGCAACCTGGTAGCTGCTCGCGTCGGCCACGCCGGGCGCCATGCCGTCGTAGAAGCCCATGACCCCCTCGAGCACCGCGACATCCGCGCCCGCGGCGCCGCGTGCGAGCAGGGCGCGCAGCGTCGGGGCGTCGGTGAAGAAGCCGTCTAAGTTGCCCGAGCGCGCGCCCACGACGCGACGATGAAAGAGCGGGTCAATGTAGTCGGGGCCGCATTTGAAGGCCGCGCATGCGAGGCCGAGGCGCGCGAGCGCGCGCAGGAGCGCGCACGTAACGACCGTCTTGCCGCTCCCGCTCGAGGGCGCAGCGACCATGAAGCGCGGGATGGTCGTGCTCACCGGGCGCCGCCTTCCCCACCTGCACCACGCGCGCTGACGAGGAACACGGGGTTTTGCGCCTTCATGAGATGGTACGAGCCTACAGCCTCGGCGCGGGCGGCCGACACCTGGCACGCCTCGAACCCCTTAAAGCGCGAACCCGAGAGGAGCGCGCACGCCTCGGTGAGTGTCTCAATGGTGACGCATGGCACGCACAGGCGAACCTGCGAGTTCTTCTCGAGCGCCGCCTCCAAGATGAAGGGAAGCTCGCCCGCGCTCCCGCCGACGAACACGGCGTCGGGGACGGGCAGTTTCTCGAGCGCTTCGGGGGCGACACCGGGGACCGCATGCACGTTGCCGCACCCGAATGCATCCGCGTTCTCTCGGATGAGCCGCACGCCGGCCGCGTTGCGCTCGACCGCCCATACCGACCCCGCTCGCGCGACGAGCGCCGCCTCGATCGACACGCTCCCCGTGCCGGCTCCGACGTCCCACACGGTGTCGGTAGCGGTAAGGCGCAGCTTCGCGAGCGCGACTGCGCGCACCTCCTGCTTGGTCATGGGAACGTCGCCGCGGATGAAGAGCTCGTCGGGAATGCCCGAGGAAGCGTACGGCCAGCGGGAACTCGCGGCGCGGGATGCGCTAGAGCCCACAGGCGACCCGGCGCCGCCTGCGAACTCGATAAGCATCACGTTCAAGTCGTCGAACGTCTGACCTGCGATTTCACTTGCGGTCGCGCAGGTGATGCGCTCGTCGGGGTACGACAGGCGCTCGGCCACCGTCACGCGCGCGTCCCCGAAGCCCGCCTGCACAAGCTCGCCCGAAAGCCGCGAGGGGTCTTCCCCGCCCGACGTGGCGAGGAAGAGCTCACCTGCGCGCTCGGCCTCGGCCACGATGTCGCACGCCACGCCGTGAGCGCTCGCGAAGCGCCAATCCTGCCATGGACGCGCGAGACGCGCGGCGAGATACGACGCTGAGCTTATGCCAGGAACGACGCGCACGTCCACCTGCGCGTCACCGGAGAGCGCCTCCACCAGGCGGCGCGCGCCGCTGAACAGCCCCACATCGCCCGTCATCACGACCACGGCGCGCCGCCACGACGCCGCATCGGTGAGCGCGGCGACGATGTCCGCCGTCTTCACGAGCTCGCATCTCACCACGTCGGGCGGCACGTCGATGCCGGCAAGCGCGCGATGAGCGCCGATGACCACGTCGGCGATGTCGATCGCGTCGAGCGCCGAGCGCGAGAGCAAGTCGGGGTTTCCGGGCCCCGCCCCGATGATCGTTACCTTTCGCATGGAATCTCCCGATACCCGCGCGGCGTGACCATACGGCCGTCTACGCGCTTCGTGTCAGCGTTGCCGACGAACACGGTGGTGAACATGTCGGCGTCGATCTCACCCAGCTCAGAGAGCCTGCACATGCCCGACTGCTGCCCCTCGCGCCCGATGTTGCGTACCCAGCCGCAGAGCGTGTCGGGGGCCTTCCATTCGAGCATAATCTTCGCCGCGCGTGAGAGCCTGTCGGCGCGCTTTCTGCTGCGCGGGTTGTACAAACAGATGCAGAAGTCGGCGCTCGCCACGGCGGCGAGCCTGCGCTCGATGACCTCCCATGGCGTGAGCAGGTCGGAGAGCGACACGACCGCGAAGTCGTGGGCAAGCGGGGCGCCGAGCACCGCCGACCCGCTCTGAGCCGCGGTGGCCCCGGCGATAACTTCCACGTCTACATCGGGGTAGTCCTCCGCAAGCTCCAGCACGGGGCTCGCCATGCCGTACACGCCCGCGTCACCGCTGCACACGAGCGCCACGGCTTCTCCGCTCTGCGCGCGCGAAAGCGCCAGGCGGCACCGTTCGACCTCGTGCATCATCGGCGTCGCGAGATGCGCCGCGTCGGGCACGGCGGCGAGCGCGAGCTCCACGTATTTCATGTAACCCACAACGACGTCGGACGCCTCGAGCGCACGCCGGGCCGCAATCGTCATGCCGTCGGGGCCGCCCGGGCCGATTCCCACCACGAAGAGCTTTCCCATCACCGCTCCTTAAACGAAAGTTTAATAGTTACCTTGGAAAACGCGACGGTCACGCCGCCATGAGCGAGCTTCGGGAAGATAAGTTTGCCCCCGTCCGCGAGCGCCGCGCGCTCGCACACGTTGTCGACCCCCACCGTCGCGCGCACGAAATCAGATGGCGAAACGCTGCCATCGACTTGCGACAACTCATCTGCGGAATACGTCGCAAGCGGGATATTGCGCGCGCGGCAGAAGGCGAGCAGACCCTCCTCGTGCGCCTTCACGTCGATCGTCGCCGCCATGCGCACGGCCGAAGGCGAGATGCCCGCCCGCCCGCACGCGAGAAGAAACGCCTCCCCGCGCGCTGCGCCCCCCGCACCGCGACGACACCCTATGCCCCCACCGATCCCGGGCACGACACGGCCACGCGGCGCGGGCGCCGGCGCCTGCGCCCGCACACCCGCCGGCTTCCCCGTCTCACCGGCGGGCACGACCTTGCCCGTTGTCTCCGCCACGCGAACGGACGCACCTTCATTCGCGCCAGCAAACGGCGACACGACGATATCGGCCCGAGCGCGGTCGGACGCAATGTCAACTCCCTCAGGCGGTTGTCCCGAAATCGGCATGTCGGAATAGAGCGCCACGCGCCCGCCAGAAAGCAGCCGCGCCGACACTCGCTTGATGGCCTCGGGATTCGAAACGGGGAGCCCCGCACAGCGCGCCCACGTATCCACCGCCCACACGCCGCGGACGTCGGTCGCCGTGGTGATGACGGGGATGGCCCCTGCCGCGCGTGCCACAGTTTGCGCAAGCTCGTTCGCACCGCCCAAATGCCCCGACAAAAGCGGGACGGCAAAGCGCCCCGCCTCGTCGATCGCCACAACCGCGGGATCGTTTACCTTCGAGGCGACATGCGGCGCGATCGCCCGCACGGCGATGCCCGCCGCGCCCACGAACAGAAGCGCGTCCGACGCTTCCCACGTGAGCGCCGTCCATGCGCGCAGGTCGGCCTTCCCCTCGCCGAACCCGCGCGAAACGGAAACGTCCCAGCCAGGGTCATCTTCACCTGTCTGCGCGCAATCGGAAAGCGCGCGTGCGGTGCGCTCCGCCAACGCATACCCCCTCTCAGTGAACGCTATGCAGGAAACCCTCATCTAGCGCACCACCATCGTCGAGAAGTAGCTGCCCCGATCGGGCACATCGTCGAGCGAGCGGTACACGCGCTCGCCCGGAAGCCCACAGTCCTCTACGAGCTCGGCACCGTCGAAGGCGCCCTCCTCGCGAAGGATGCGCTTCGTGTCCTCAAGCGAGCGGCGCGCCTTCATGACCACCTTCGTCCCCAGCCAGCCGATTGCGCGGCGCACCCCGTACAGCACGCCTTTACTCATACGTCGCCCCCAATTCCCCGATAACTGCATCGGCGCCCGACGTGCGGAAAAGCTCGCGGCGCTCGGCGTCGAACACGACCGCGGCGATGTCGCATGCGCCCGCCGCGCGGCGGCGCAACCTGTCCTCGATTGCCGCAGCGAGCGAGGCACGCGCAGCGTCCCCCACGCCGGCGGCCTCGATTACCTCGAGCGCCGCCGTGGTCGTGACCGACGACATGATCTCGCGCGCGGTCTTCGCGCCCGCGCCGGCCAAGGCCGCGTGGGCGGCCAGAATCTCCGCGCGGCAGTCAGCGGTACGCGAATGGGTGTCCATGATGCCGCCAGCGACCTTCACCAGCTTGCCGATGTGTCCCACAAGAAGGACATTGGTGAATCCCTCGCGAACGCAGCAATCAATCGCATCGCCCACAAAGTTGGAGATGAAGACCACCGGCGCTCCGTTTAGGTGGAAATGCCCCGAGATGAACTGCCCGCCGTAGTTGCCGGGCGTGAGCACGACTCCGCGCCGCCCCATAGCCGCATGCTGCCGGATCTCGAGCTCGATGCTGTCGCGCAAGGCAGCGAGGCTGCGCGGCTCAACGATGCCCGTCGTGCCTAGGATGGAGATGCCGCCCTCTATCCCCAGGTGCGGGTTGAAGGTCTTTTCGACAAGGGAAACGCCCTCGGGTACCGAAATCGTCACAGCAATATTTCCAGAAAAGCCGTGCGCGGCGCACACTTCGCGCACCGCCGAAGTGATCATCGCGCGCGGCGTCGCGTTGATGGCGGCCGCCCCCACCGGCTGCTCGAGCCCGGGCAACGTCACGCGCCCCACGCCCACGCCGCCATCGACGGAAACTTCCGATTCGCGCGCGGGCACGCCCTTGCTGCCCACAGCGCCCGTGCCCGACCCCGCATGTTCCACGCGCGCGTACACGAGCACGCCGTCGGTCACATCGGCATCGTCGCCTGCGTCCTTTCGCACGGCGCACTGGGCACACCCCTCGCCGATGCATGCGTCGACCACGTTCGCTTCGACGGGCAGCCCGCCGGGGGTGACGATCGACACGAGGCCGACGGGCTTTCGTGACAAGAGCATCTCGCAGGCCGCCTTCGCCGCGAGCGCGGCGCAGCTCCCCGTGGTGTAGCCGCAGCGCAGGCGGGTCGTCCCGGTATATATGTAGTGCTCGAAGGCCACGCTAGCTGCTCGCCTTCCGATAGCCCGTGGCAAACGAAGGGTCGTAAAGCTTGCTGCGCTCGTACGACTCCGCTTGCGCGCCGTCGTGCGCAAGTCCGCCGCGAGCTCCGAGCACGCGGCCAACCACCACGAGCGCCGTGCGGTCGATGCCCTCTCGCGCGCCCGCATCGGCGAGCGTGCCCACCGTGCATCGCACCACACGCTCCTCAGGCCAGGTCGCCTTGTACACGAGCGCCGCCGGCTCGTCGGAGCTGCGGCCCGCGGCCAAAAGCTCAGCGGAAAGCTCGGCGAGCATACCCGAGCTCAGGAAGATGACCATAGTCGAGCCGCTTTCCGCCATGGTGCGCATGCTCTCGCCCGCGGGCATGGGGGTGCGCCCGGAAAGCCGCGTGATCACGACCGACTGGCTGATTCCCGGCAGCGTGTATTCCTGGCGAAGCGCCGCCGCGGCACCGCAAAAGCTCGACACGCCGGGCACCACCTCGTAGTCCACGCCGCGCGCGTCGAGTGCGTCCATCTGCTCCTGGATGGCGCCGTACAGGCACGGGTCGCCCGTGTGCAGGCGCACCACTTCCTCGCCCCGCGCATCCGCCGCGCACATCACGTCGAGCACTTCCTCCAAGGTCATGTGCGCGCTGTCGTAGACGATGCAGGATTCCTTGCACTCAGCGAGCAGCTCGGGGTTCACAAGGCTTCCCGCCCAAACGACCACGTCGGCCGCACGCAGAAGACGCGCCCCGCGCAGCGTGATAAGGTCGGCGGCGCCCGAACCTGCTCCAACGATATGAATCATCCGAGCCTTCCCTTCCCGTTTCTCATCGCAACCGTTTACGCCGCCATTCGCGCAGCGGGCAAAAACGGCGCCTGTGGCGGCAATCGGCGCAAATACGCAGGCAGGAGGCGCAATGCCGCCCGCCCTGGCTTTGACACGTTCACAAGCGCCCACTATCATAGTAAAAGTTTCGGCAACGAGCATATGACAATCGGATAAAAGGAAATGACCGGCGCGGCGCCCGCACAGCCCGCGCTGGCTTGCGGAGGGAACCAGGTGGGAATCCTGGGCAAGGGACATTACTGTATAGGACGCGCGGGCGAACCGCCTCGCGCCCCAAGCCAGACTGCTTCGCCTTTTCCTCACGGCATCGCCGTGGCGTTAGCTCCTTGTGAACCCCGAGGGGTGCGCTTTTCTTTCGCTTGTGCCGACAAGCAACTGTCGCCGGGGGACCGGCAAACCGAGGAAAGGAAAAACCATGTCCGACCAGATGTCACGCCGCGGCTTCATGGGCGCCGCAGCAACCGGAGCCTTCGCGCTCGCCGGAGTCGCGCTCGCGGGCTGCTCCAACACCTCCGCGAGTTCCGAGAAATCGAGTGAAAAGGAGAAGGCCGTGAAGCCGGTCATCCTCGTCACGAGCTTCGGCACGAGCTACAACGACTCGCGCCACATCACCATCGGCGCCATCGAAGACGCTATCCGCGAGAAGTACTGGCAGGACTACGACATCCGCCGCGCCTTCACCGCGCAGATCATCATCGACAAGCTGAAGAAGCGCGACGGCATCACGATCGACAACATGACCGAAGCGCTCGACCGCTGCGTGGAAGACGGCGTGAAGGAAATCGTCGTGCAGCCGACGCATCTCATGGGTGGCCTGGAATACACCGACGTGAAAGACGAGCTCGACAAGTACGCCGACAAGTTCGACAAAATCTCGCTCGGCGACCCGCTGCTCACCTCCGACGACGACTACAAGAAGGTGGCCGCAGCCATTAAAGAGAACATGGCGTCCTTCGACGACGGCAAGACGGCGCTGTGCCTCATGGGTCACGGCACCGAAGCCGATTCCAACGCCGACTATGCCAAGATGCAGGAAGTGTTTAAGAACGAGGGCTTGACGCAGTTCTTCGTCGGCACCGTCGAGGCTGAACCGACCTGCGAGGATGTTATCGCCGCCGCGAGCGCCGCAGGCTACAAGAAGGCCGTGCTCGCGCCGTTCATGGTGGTCGCGGGCGACCACGCGAACAACGACATGGCAGACGAGACCGACCCCGACAGCTGGGCTGCGAAGTTCGTGGCCGCCGGCTTCGAAGTGACGTGCCTGCTCCAGGGTCTGGGACAGAACGTCGCGGTCGACGAAATCTACGTCTCGCACGTGGACGACGCCATCGCCAAGCTGTAAACTCGCCGCGCACGGGGGCGCCGGTCGCGTCCCCGTGCAACGGGCATGCGCCTTCCCCGACTGACGGCGCATGCCCGTTGCATTCGCATCCCGTCAGCCCACCGCACGGCGCGGGCGGTCGAAGCGATTGAAAGGAACCCCCTCCATGTTGAAGAAAACCCTCGCCTTCGCCCTGTCAGCGGCGCTTTTCGCGTTCTCGCTCGCCGGCTGCGGCGGAAATTCAATCGACAGCGCAAAGGCAAGCGATGCCGATTCCCAGGAAAAGACCGAACAGGCGGCCGATGCGCCCGAGGGCGCAAGCGCTGCCCCCATCACCGCCGACAAGGTGGCCGACGGCACCTATCCGATCACCGTAGATTCCAGCTCGAACATGTTCAGGATTGTGGACGCCCAGCTCATCGTAGAAAACGGCTCTATGCACTGCGTGATGACACTTTCCGGCACGGGCTACGGCAAGCTCTTCATGGGCACGGGCGACGAGGCTGCCGCCGCAAGCGAGGCCGACTTCATCCCCTATGTGGAAAACGCGGAAGGCAAGTACACCTACGACGTGCCCGTTGATGCGCTCGACGAGGACACCGCCTGCGCCGCGTGGAGCATTAAAAGGGAGCGGTGGTACGACCGCACGCTCGTATTCGAATCCGCCGGCGTCGATCTGCGCGCCGACGCGCTGAAGTAACGCCATGCGGTCGATTCTTCCCAAGGGGGAAAGCAGAAAGCGCCGCAGCATCGCGGCGCGCGCGATCGCCTGCGTTCTCGTCGCCCTGCTCGCGCTTCCCTTCTCGGGGTGCAGTGCGAGCCCGAACGCGACCGGTGCCACGACGGACTCTCAGGAATACACTGTGAGCGTCTCGCTTTCCGGCGGGTCAGGGCGCGCAAGCATTGCCTCACCTACCACAATTGTGAAGGATGGCGACACCTACACCGCGACCATCACCTGGTCGAGTTCGAACTACGACAAGATGACCGCCGACGGCGTGGACTACGCGACCGTAAACGACGGCGGCAACTCCACGTTCGAGATACCCGTCACACTCGACGAGGACATCGCCGTGTCGGCCGAGACCGTCGCCATGTCGACGCCGCACACCATCGACTACACGCTCCACTTCGACTCATCCACCATGAAGGAGAAATCGGGCAACGATGCAAGCGGCGGCTCCCCTGCGGGAACGGCTTCAAGCGCCGCGGCCGACTTCCACAACGCCGATTTGGGCTGCGGCTGGGAGCCGACGGGGGCGCTTCAGCTTGAATACGCCGAGCACTTCACTGTCGACGAGTACGAAGGCGGCCTGCGGCTTATCTGCATTTCGAACGGGGAGCGCTTCCTCGTGGTGCCGCAAGATGCGAAGGTACCTGATGGGTTGAGCTCCGACATCGCGGTCATAAGGCGCCCCGCCGACAAGGTGTACCTCGTGTCGTCGGCAACGATGTGCCTGGTCGACGCGCTCGATGCGAACGACAATATCTTAATGTCGGGCACGAAGGCCGACGATTGCTCGGTCGCGGGCTTCAAAAGCGCGCTCGAAAGTGGGGCGATCGCCTACGGCGGCAAGTACAGCGCGCCCGACTACGAGCGAATATCGGCCTCGGGCTGCACGCTCGCCATCGAGAACACCATGATCAACCACACGCCCGATGTGAAGGAAAAGCTGCAGAAGCTCGGGCTCGTCGTGCTCACCGAACAGTCGTCGAGCGAGCCCGAAGCACTCGGGCGCGTCGAGTGGATTAAGCTTTTCGGCGTCCTGTTCGACAAGGAAGACGAGGCCACGCACCTGTTCAACGAGCAGAAGGCCCGCGTCGAGCAAACGTCGGGGCTCGCGTCGTCAGGTAAAACCGTGGCGTATTTCTACATTAACTCGAACGGGGCCGCCGTCACGCGGCGGGCGGGCGACTACGTGGCACAGATGATCGAGCTTGCAGGCGGCAGCTACGCGCTCGATGACGCGCAGACGGCGTCGACGTCAGGTTCGTCAGTAACGCTCGAAATGGAGCGCTTCTACGCGACGGCGAAGGATGCCGACATCATCGTCTACAACGGCACCATCGACGAATCGGTTGCCACCTTGAACGACTTCGTAGGCAAAAACGCGCTATTGTCGCAGTTCAAAGCCGTGAAGAACGGCAACGTCTGGGTCACAAGCGCCGACATGTACCAGCAGATGACTTCTACCGCCGACATTATCGACGAGCTGCACGGGGCGTTCACCGGCGATGACGCGAGCGACTTCCATTATCTGAGGAAGCTCGGCTAGCACCATGAGAAGCCGACTTTCCATGGCATACGACGAATCGGGGCGCGCCGCGCGGTGTCGCGTCGTGACGGCGCTGCTCGCTGTTGCCCTCATCGTGCTCGTCGGGACCAACCTGTGCATCGGGAGCGTGCTCGTGCCCGCAGACCACATCCCCGGCATCCTTTCGGGCGGCGCGGCCAATTCCATGGAAAGCCAGGTCATCTGGGAGATTCGCCTGCCGCGCGTGCTTTCAGCCGTGCTTCTCGGCGGGGCACTTTCGCTCTCCGGGTTCCTGCTGCAGACGTTTTTCAACAACCCCATCGCCGACCCTTTCATCTTGGGCGTCTCCTCGGGCGCAAAGTTCATCGTCGCGCTTACGATGATCGTACTTCTAGGCGCGAACCAGGCCATGTCCTCGCCGGCCATGGTGGCCGCAGCGTTTCTGGGCTCGCTTATCACCATCGGCTTCGTGCTCCTCATCGCACGGCGCATAAGTTCCATGGCCATGCTCATCGTGGCGGGGGTCATGGTGGGATACATCTGCTCGGCGGCGACGAACTTCCTCATCGCCTTCGCCGACGACCAGTCCATCGTGAACCTGCACAACTGGTCTTTGGGTAGCTTCTCGGGTTCGAGCTGGGACGACGTCGCGGTCATCGCGGTCGTGGTGATCACCGTGAGCGCATGCGTATTCGCGATATCGAAGCCCCTTTCCGCCTTCCAGCTGGGAGAAGCCTACGCGAAAAGCGTCGGCGTGAACGTCGCACGCTTCCGCGTGGTGCTCGTCCTTCTAGCGAGCATGCTCTCCGCCTGCGTGACCGCGTTCGCTGGTCCGGTGTCGTTCGTAGGCATCGCGGTTCCGCATCTCGTGAAGTCGGCGCTGAAGTCGTCGAAGCCCATCCGCGTGATTCCTGCGTGCTTCTTGGGAGGCGCCATCTTCTGCGCGGGCTGCGATTTGATCGCGCGCACGCTGTTCTCTCCCGTCGAGCTTTCCATCAGCGCCGTCACCGCTATCTTCGGCGCGCCGGTGGTTATCGCGCTCATGTTGAAGAAGCGGGTGAGGTAGATGGGGAAATTCGTGCCGCGGCCCAAAACGCTCGGAGGGGACATTCCATGCTTAGACAGTCCTGAGCTCGCACGAAAGCGCCAGAAGGCACTTTCGGCTCGTGCGGAACTGCGCGCTAAACGCCTCCTCCGAGCGGAGTCGAACCTCGAAACCCCGGTCGTAACGCAGGCTGACGGAGCGCCGCTTTTCCGCATAAGCGACCTGTCGGCGGGCTACGATAAGAAGGTCGTAGTCGAAGGCGTCGATCTGGAGGTTCGCGCGGGCGACGTCGTGGCACTCATCGGGCCGAACGGCTCGGGCAAGTCGACCATCTTGAAAACCATCACACGCCATCTGGCACCGCTTGCCGGCGCGGTCGAGCTCGACGGGCGGGAGATTTCCCGATGGAAGACGGCGGAGTTCGCAAGGAACCTTGCCGTTATGCTGACAGATCGCCCCCGGACCGAGCTCCTCACCTGCCGCGATATCGTAGAGGCGGGAAGGCATCCCTACACCGGGCGAATGGGCACGCTCTCGCCCGACGACCATAGTCGGGTCGATGAGGCCATGAAAACCGCACATGTGGAAGAGTTCGCCGAGCGCGACTTCATGCAGATAAGCGACGGGCAACGCCAGCGCGTCATGCTCGCACGCGCCATCGCGCAGGATCCGCGTGTGCTCGTGCTCGACGAGCCCACGTCGTATCTCGATATCCGCTACCAGATCGACCTGCTGCGAATACTTCGCCACCTTGCGAAATCGCGGAATGTGGCTGTCATCATGTCCATCCACGAACTCGAGCTCGCGCAGAAAAGCGCCGACAAGGTGATTTGCGTGAAGGACGGCCGGGTCTTCCGCGCCGGCGCACCCGAGGACATATTCACGCGCGAGACGATTGGCGAGCTCTACGGCCTTCAACATGGCACCTTCAACGAGCGCTTCGGCAGCGTAGAAATTGGGCGCCCGCACGGCGATGCGCACACGTTCGTCATCGCCGGCGCAGGTACGGGGTCGGCTGTGTTTCGCCAGCTCATCCGGCAGGGCAAGGCGTTCTACGCGGGCGTTCTGCACGAAGGGGACATCGACTGCGAGCTCGCACGCGACCTGGCGGCGGAATGCGTGGCCGAGCGCGCCTTCGAGCCGATCGGGGATAAAACCATAGCCCGCGCCAAAGAGCTCCTCGACCAATGCGCGCGCCTTATCGTGTGCCCCGCCGCCTTCGGCACCATAAATGCCCGCAACGCAGAGCTCGTCGAGTTCGCACGCTCGCATGGTATCGAGGTCATGCAAGTGTGCGAAGGCGCATCGGAGGATTCCCAATTAGAGCGGGAAGGATAAACTGGACTTTATTTTAAGGATCCTCAGGCTACAGCTCCTACGCCGGCGAGGTCTACAAGGCGCCGGAGAACCTCGTGAACAAGAATTTCCACGCCGACGAGCCCAACTAGGCCTAGTCCAAGCGAGATTCCAGACTCGACAGGCCGTTGAGAGTCAGGTCGTTGGCGACCTCAGAGACGCGCTCAATAGGAACCGAGCCGTCAGACAGCGCCCACGTGCGATAGATACCGATAATACCCGACAGCAAAAACGCCAGATAGTAATCGAACATCTCGTCCTTGAGACCTTGGGGCAGCAGATCGCGCTCGGCAATCTCGTGCTCGAGCGGCGCACGAAGACGAGCCATAAAATCATCGAGCGGAATGTTCTCGATCAGCTGACGATTGAGCACCAAGTTGTTGCACAGTGCCTCGTTAACGGTTTTAAAGAAGGTCGCCGCCGCGCCAAGAGCGCGCTCGTTGGTGTCGCCGTCCATTGAAGCAAGCGTTTTCTCGACCGAGTCGACAATCATCTCCACCACATCGACGGCAATGGCATCGAGCAGGCCGTCAACCGTACCAAAGTGAACGTAAAAGGTCTTGCGGTCGACATTGGCCTCGCGCGCGATGGCACTCACCGTAATGTCTGCCAACGGCTTTTCCATGAGCAGGCGCTCGAAAGCAGAAAGGATGGCATTGCGGCTGCGAACGATGCGGCGGTCAAGACGCGGTTTGCTGGTTGCCACGGGCGTGTCCCTTCGATATGCGAGTATTCATCAACAGATGAGAGATAATCTACGTAAGAGGATTATCCCCCATACAGCACAAATATGCCCCGCATCATGAAGAACGCACGACTGCCCTACTGCGACTTAGGGTGCTTCTTCTTATTGAGCGCCGACGGAGATACGCGAATACCGTCGCCCGTCTGGCGCACATAGGCTTTATGAGCCGGCTTAGCGGTCCCAGAAGCCTTCTGAGCGTGCTTCTTGGGATCAACGGTAACAGCATTCGCGGGGTGCGGCTTAGTGGGCGCAGAGGACGTCTGAGGCGCGCGGCCGAGCTTGCGCATCACGCGATCCCAGCGCGCATGGATGCTCTCGTTGTGGGCGCTCTTAAGGCCCAGCAGGGGCGCAGCCAAAATGGTAGGGGCAATAAACGTAATGAGACGCCACAGCAGATAGCCGGCGGTCGAAGCCGACCCAAAGAAATGACCCAAGAACAATGCAAAGCCGCCCTCAGCGCCACCAGTTCCACCGGGCAAGGGAACCGCAGAGCTTAACAGCTGGACAAAGGCGCTCGCGGCCATGACCGAGAAAAAGTCGACCTCGTGGTGGCCAAAGGCAAGCATCAGGAAATACGGAACCAGATAGAAAAACGCGAGCTGCAGCATGGTGATAAACACGGTGAGCAGCATGGAAGAAAAATGTCCGGCCGAAAGCTTGAACTTCTCGGAGAAGGAGTAGATCTCGCCATCGACAAACGTGCGCCAACTCTCGATCTTAGTGGCCGAGACACCAATGCGCTCGAGCCAATTGATGATGCAATGGGCGACGCGCGTGACGGTCTTAGGCATGAGCGCGACGGCGAAGATGCCAAGCAAGATGCAGCAGTGTCCACCAAAGCTAAAGACGCACAGCAGCGTCATGTCGCCGTAGCGTTCGGCAAAAAACGGCATACGGGCGAGCAGCAGGATAGCGCCCCAGGCGACCAGGCCAAACTGGTACACGATAAAACGCGTGAATTGCGTGGCGCCGGCCTCGCCCACGTTTTGGCCGGCCTTGGTCAGGCGATAGATCTGAGCCGGGGTGGAGCCCATCATCATGGGCGTCAGGTTGCCAAAGAAGATGCCACTCGCCTCGACCGAGATCAGGTCGCGGATGCCGACGGGCGAATTGGGATCGAGCCAGACGGCGATCGCATAGGCCACAATGCCAAAGAACAGATACATGAACATGCAAAGACACGCGACAACGAGCCATGACGCCTGGACGCTCGACATAGCGGCCCAGAACTGCCCCATCTGCCCGGTTACCACCAGATAGACGATATAACCCACCAGCACGACGCCGATAAAGATGGCGCCGCGGCGTGCGCTCTTATTGTCATCTCCGCCCGAGGCCTCAACCTCGACCTGGGGCTTAGACGTATGCTGAGAGGACTCCGTCATGAGACTCCTTCTAACAGTCAAAATTTCTTGGATATTGTACCCGTAAGGGCCATAGGCAGAACGCAAAGCTCTGGTTCAAACGGGAATTGCAGACGCTTGTTTAAAATAAAAAACCCGGCCTTCCATGGGAAGTCCGGGTATCAGATGCGTGGTAGCCCGTACCAGATTCGAACTGGTGATCTCCGCCTTGAGAGGGCGGCGTC
>UQWV01000022.1 GCA_900544845.1 uncultured Collinsella sp.
CCCCACCTCGGCTCCCGAACGTCGCCAAGGTCTTCGCCCTGCTTGTCTTGCCAAGGCCCTCCCGGATGAAGATTGAATTGCCTGGCTCATCGCAGCCGAGCGCGACACGGCCTCTACCCGAGACCATCATCTCTACACATAGCCCATCATTCGACAAGAACGCGCAGTTTGTCCTGCATAGGCGCATGGTGTCCCCCTCCGCCGCAAGAGGTGAGCAAAAGAGAGGCTCCCCTCGCCACTACCGGACAAAGGGACCTCTCTGGGGAAACACGCTATAAAACCTTCTTGCCGGGCGGTCGAGTACAGCACCGACGGCGTACCCGTGGAGACCTACCCAGAGCCCACGCCATTTCAAGTTTCTTGGTCTTCAACGCCACAATCCGATAATCATCCAGCCGTCGAAATGACCTCGTCACAGGCGGCAAGCATCTCCTCGTCATGAGTGACAACGATTACAATATGGTCTCTCTTAATTTCATGAAGCAATTTGATCAGCGCGCCTCGACTCTTCGCATCAAGTGCTGAGGTCGGTTCATCAAAAAGCATAACGTCCGGCGATTTCAACAGCTGTCTCACAATTGCAATCTTTTGCTTCTCGCCGCCGGACACCCCTCCTTTCCCGCCGTCAAGCATCGCCGTTGCCCCGTTCTCCACAGAAGCAACCATTTCGTCTAGCCCCAATATGACAAGCATCCGATTCAGCTTATCCATCTCGTAATCATCAGAAAGCAGCGTAAGATTATCGAGAATCGTCCCCTCAACGATAGGGGGTTCTTGCTCCGTAATGCTGACTCGACACCGCCGCAATGCATATCGATCGATGCAACGCTGTGACACCCCGTTGTAGCGAACGGCCCCTTCTGTGTCATCTGGATATAGCCCCAATATCACTGACAGCAGCGAGCTCTTCCCCGAACCATTCGGCCCCGAGATTCCATATAGCCGACCCCTGGAAAACGCGAGCCCCTCAATGCTTAACGCGACCCTTTCCGCCCCTGGATAACGTAGCTTGATGTTCTCTAGACGGATTTCCTCAATCGGACCAAGCGCCAATTTGCCATTCGCTTCCACCGGGACATCCCAAATTCTTTTCAGCCGCTCATAGCATACGCGATTAGTCTGGTAATCCCTTCCCCAGCCCAACAAATACTGTACCGCTGAGCTTAAGTTCGAATAATATCCAACAGCAGTCACGAGAAAACCAGGCAACAGTCTCCCGCCCATCACTTCAACCGCGCCCACAGCAAGAAGACATCCTTGAGCGGCGGAAGCGACCAACGCGTTGCCAAAGGTAAATCTAGACCCTACTTCCTGATTTGCTCTCATCGTTGGATAGAGCCCATTAAAAGCTTCGACCAGTACAGCGCGGGACCTATCGAACAAAGCATGTTTGCGGATGAAATCAACTTTCTCCAACTGATCTTGTAGACAGGAAAAAAACCTCGCGCTCTGCTCTTGTACGTCAAAACTTCTCTCAAACAGCCTTGCGCGTGAAACCGCATAAAAAGCGGCACTCGCTGCCGCAAGAACAAGGCAGACCACACTCAACTTGATATTCAGGCTACCGAGAACAAACAGGGCGGACAAAAGGGTGATAACGTTGCTTGAAACCCCCACAACCGAGTTGATTACGAAGATGACAAGGTCATTAGCGTCGTGATTGATTTGCTGGTTATAATACGACGCGTTGAAGCCCTCGAAGAATGCCTGGGGAAGGTGCTTCACGTGCTCAAGCGTATCCGCATTTAAGCCGAACCCCGCATGCGACTGAAGGTTGATGTACAGCATCTCTGAGCAATACACTAGTCCCGCTCGAACCGCTTGGACCGCAACCAAAATAAGGCAACAAACGAGAACGGCGGCAAGATCGGCGCTGGCCGGCATCGCTAATCGGTTTACCACTATGCCGGTAAGAAAGGGACCCGCAAGCGCAAGCAGCCCGACCAAAACTGTTACGACAAGATAGGCGTAGAATCGACCGCCCAGTATATATTTTCTACAGAGATTAAGCATCAGCCTCATTTTGCCCCGCACCCCGTTTTGCCGTATTCATCATCTGGGAGAGCAGCATTTTTTGCTCGGCATCATACCGGAAGGAAACGCAACGTTTCCCCTCACCGTTTAAGGCGTGGTTGGGGCACCCTCCCATGCACATGGGAAAAGCAAAGCACTCTTGGCATTCCGGGTCATCCGGCTCATATGCCATCCAGTTAATCATGTTCTTGCTCAACATTGGCGGCTCGAAAATAGTTCCGACCCTCCGCTCCTTCATTCCAATGTCATCCCAGCACTTATACAAATCTCCGACGGGATCAACCACGTACGAGTTGATTCCAACGGCGCAACATATCCCGAAATTCGTCCCACCAAAAGGTTGAACTTTGAAGCCCCGCGCAATTGCCCTTTTATAAAACTCAGTCTCCTCATACGAGAACTCTTTTACAGTAAAGCAGTGGCTGTCGTTCGCACATACCTGATTGATATCGTCAACAGGGGCTAAATAGAAGTGAACCTTATTCATCAGGCCATTTAGCTCGAGATAATCCAATAGCTCTTGAGCGGCCTCGATGTTGGTCTTGTCGACGTTGCTCCTTATCGAAATATCGATGATGTCGGCACACTCTTTGACGTTCTTGAGAATACGTTCGTATGTAGGGCTTCCATCGTGAAGAATCCTTCTCGAATCGTGATCCGACTTCGATCCATCTATAGTCACTTGCGCGCTCGTCACACCACATGCCGCGAGCCTCCTTGCAACATCAGGCGTCAGCAGATAGCCATTTGTCACTATCGATGCGGAATATTCACACGTTGGCCCCACGACATCTTTCAGATCCGACGTAATCCGTTCGATCATCTTCATTCCGAGCAGAGGCTCGCCGCCGTACCATCCAACTGAGAGACTTGCGATACCAGGATAGTAATCTTTCACGAACTTGGAGAGCTGTGTCAAAACCTCCTCGCCCATCGTCGTGTACGCCTGTCCCTTTTCATAGCAGTAGGGACAGCAAAAGTTGCAAGCCATCGTTGGCGCAATGGTAAGGGACAGAGCAGTATTCGCAAAGCGCGCGGCGCGACTTTGCAACCTGATCTCCCCAAGCTCGTCCCTCTCCTCATTGACTAGGATGCCTCCCCTTATCAGCTCCGCGACAAGATCATCGGCATCCCGAACGTCCCCTTCTTTAATCCTTTTGAATTTCTGCGCGTATTCCGGATTTAACGACAGGATGCCGCCGGTTCGCGCATTCATGATAAGAAGACTTCCGTTATGTTCATGCACCACATTAAATTGCGACAGTTTCACTTCGCACCATCTCCATTTCCAATCAAATCCATATCGACCCTCAGACGCTGCGCATACGCCAGCGCACTACCTTCTTCGATAAAAACTGCACGAAAGCAGCAATAGACATGCGAGCGACACGATGACCGCATGGCCGCATGCAGCCATCAGGACCGTCCCGCCGGCAGCCCCGCACGCCCTCATCCAATAAGCCATGTGAACCGGGGGTAAAACGGTTGGGAAACTCATCGCGATAACAAGGCCCGCGAACGTTGCGACCAGCAAGGCTCCCGACACAAGAGATCTGATCCTGAACACCTCATATGCAACCGCAACCATCAGCGTATAAGCGGCGTCTATAACGATATTCGACAGGAGTGCCGAGGTCACATTACCAACCGTAAGGCTGTCTAGACCGCTTCCGGAGCACACGGCAAAGACCGCAGCGACACCGAGAGTAAACACGATGTAGGGGCACAGCGTATACACTTCGCAAGCCAATGTCTTTGCCGCAAACAGCTGCCAGCTGCGGAAGCCCCGAGCAATCGAAACTCCCCTTGCCGACACGCTCGTCGCATCACCGAATAGCGTCCCCGCCACAACAACAGAGACGATTGGGAAGAACACCGTATGCGCCATGGAGACGACACTTAGCCAGGAAGAGATACCCGTTGGCCCAACCCCTATCGAGAAAAGATAGCCCGGATCGGCGGAAAAGCCAAAGAACTGGCCCTCTCCCCCTGCGGAGACCCATGCGCCGGACCCGGCAAACACATAAATCCCCGCGATGCCCAAATACATCAGCGCTATTATCACGGCGAGTTTCATTCTCCTTGCGCGGAACAGTTCCGCCCTGACCGACATCCCAAGATTCATCGAACCGCCGTCCTTACAAATAGCGAGACGAGCGCAACTCCAACCGACACAAGCACAGTGCCGCCCGCATACAGCAAAACCTGAATTACACCAACATTCTGCATACTCAGGGAACACAGGTTCATCAGGTAATACACAGGCGAGAGCATGAGCAGCAAGCTGGGCTGACCGCTTCCGTATGTACTTGGGAACCACACCATCACAAATGTCGAAACCGCTATTGCAACGACGCTGCTCGCCACCACACTCCTCGTGAGCAAATACAGGGCGAAGGTAGCGGCGTACATCGAAATGAGCAGCAGCGCGATCATCAGCGCAATCGATACAAATTGGGCAAACCCTGAGCACGAGGCCCCAACGTCCCATTGGGCCATCTTGGTTAAATACAGCGCAGTCGTAGAAAGAAGATACACGGCACCGACCAGAGTGCAGTTCACCAACAGCTTCGTGATCACAATCGCCGCCTGCGACACCCCTCGCGATCTCGATACGGCGTAAGCCACGGATTCAAAGTCTCTCGACGTAGCGTAAACCGCGTAGAGAATCGTCACCGGAATCCAGACCACTGTAGACGCAAAAGACGTCCGGGCAACAGAGCCCAAAACGTCCCCTGCATCCACTAGGTTTCCAATAAAACCTATAGCCCCTCCAAGCGTATACGGGTCATCACCGGCGACCATGATCAGCACCTCAGACGAAGTCGCAGCCGCAACCACATACAGCACAGCAGCAAGCGCAATCATCAGAGCGGTCGCCGGGTGCCTGGCGAGCAACCATACCTCGCTCCGAAAAGCTGAGATGAACTCGCGTTTCATCACAGCTCGCTCTCTCGACCGATGAGCTCCGAATAAAACTCCTCAAGGCTCTTCCTATGAGAATACGCCTCCGCAACCCTCACACCTGCGGTCGAGAGCGCTTCGATTGCAATGCCCCGCCCTTCCTTTTTCTCCTCATAGCGCATAAGGACGCTGCCGTCCGGCAGAAAAGAATGTGAGGTCTCATCTCCGAGAACCGATCTCGTTCGCTCCAGATCGTCCACATGCAACACGAAACCACCGCGGCATGACTTTTCCAGCTGAGGTGCGGTCATCCTTCGAATGAGGCGACCATGACTTATGAAGAGGTAATCAGTTGCCAGCTTGTGCATCTCCTCAAGATTGTGGCTGGATACGAGAATCGTTTTACCTTGATCTTTGTTAAGATGCGTAAGGATTTTTCTTACTTCGACTATCCCCATCGGATCCAGGCCGTTTGTCGGCTCGTCCAGGATCAACAGCTCCGGATCGCCCAGCAACGCTATGGCCAGATCGAGACGCCTCCTCATTCCCATTGAGAAGTTCTTCACTTTCTTCCCGCCGGCCTCCCCCAAACCGACGGTTGATAACACACCGTCGATGGAACGATCGGTGGGAAGCCCCCACTCAATACAGCGAACGACCAAGTTGTCTCGCGCGGTCAGATTAGGATACGAAGCATTGAGGTCGGGCATATAACCCAGCCTTTCCCTGCAGCTCCGTATTTCACGTCTCCCGGTTTGCCCAAACATCGAGATCGTTCCTGACGATGGCTCCGAAAGCCCCGTGATCAATCGAATTAACGTGCTCTTGCCGGCACCATTCTCCCCAATGAGTGCACACAGCTCGCCTTCCATTAAAGAGAACGAGACTGATTTAACCGCTTCAAACCCGCCATATCTCTTGGATATGGCACGCAATTCAACTGGGACTTCCCGCATGGACGACATCCTCCCCGTCAATAAAAAGGGACGACATGGCAATTGTGCGGGGTTATAGGTAACGTCGGTTCGCCCCCCCCATATTGCAATGCCACATCGCCCCTCAGGCGCTGCTGGCCAAAATATCTTTGAACAGTCTGTGCACGCCGTACGGCGTGCACTATCCGCTAAAAGCGGATAGTGCACTCCTGTGAAGAACACTTGGTGCTGCAGCTGCCGTGCGCGTAAAAGAAGCAATTGTTGCACATGGGCTCAGCCCCGGCTGACGGCTCGGTAATCCATTCCATTTCATTCCCCTCCTTTCGCGGTAGAAAGCCAGTTCATCTCTGCCCCCTAGAAACGGAACGTGCAGGACTGATTGGGGCACCTCTTCGTGCATCCCCCGTGCGCGTAGAAGAAGCAGTTGCCGCACGCGGGTGCAACGCCTTCCTCCGGCTCGTTAATCCAATCCATCTCTCCCTCCTTTCCTTGCATACCGAATTGATAATGTTATTCTAATTCGATATGTATCATATTTCAATATAAGCTTATTTATATATTACACAAGGTAAGCACCCCCCTGCATCCAGCACAGGAAATGACTCTCTCGTTCCCCAGTGACGCGGCGAGAAATACAGGCCACTGCAGGACGTTGAATGAACAGCCCGTGAAAACCGTTGTTTTCACGGGCTGCACCTGCTCAATACTTTTTTATTCTCCAGCCTCAGTCGTCTCTAAGATCGACCACGTAAACATGATCTGACTCCAGGACCGGGTCATCACCCGTCGCGGTCGCCCTGCTCAGCGCGTTGCGGGCGCGCCGCGTCGCCAGTTCCTCAAGTTCTCTTTCGTTGACGCGCTTAATAAGATCGCCAGGCTGGCAATCAAGCTCTACGCAAATATCCAGCAATGTCTTTAACCTAATTGCCTTCACCTTGCCATTTCGTATTTTTGAGATACTTGCCGGTGTGTGCCCGGTCGCCCGAATGATATCCGTACTCGTCTTTCCGCGTCGAAGCAATAAGCTTTCAAGCTCAATAATCAGATAGTCCATGCCGCCCCTCACACCAAATCCTCGGTCTGGTCTTGAAGCAGAGCTCCGTAGCGCCATATCGCAGAAATCGAGAAGCAGCAAACGGCCCCCAGCACAGCACCAATATCTATAGGCAGGGCCAGGTTTTCAAACATCGAATAGGCGTTCCCCAGCAAGTCGAAGGGGCCAATCACTATCGAAAGAAACCCCGGAGAAAACAAGAGGTCACCTATTGCTGCTGCAACAAACAGCCACCCGATAATCGAGATTCTTCGAGCATGCGAAAGGGTAAAGGGCGATTCGCCATGAGCCATGTCCATGCTGATTCCCCGCAGGGTCCATGTGGCCCCTCCGGAAATCAGAAGATACATCAAAGGAACCACTACGGAAACCGTCTTTGATGGATCATATAGGTTTCCTTGAGCAGCCATAAGCCCAATGGAAATAACCACCACCACCGAACAGCAACACACCGCTATAAACAGCGCCGTAAACAGAATCCCAAGCCTTCTTCCGAGAGTCATCATCTTCTGGATGGACTTATCGATCTTCTGGGCGCTATTCACCACAGCTCCTCCTAAAGCAATCAGAGGTCTTCTTACTTACTGTTTTTCCTACATTGTAACGAACTCGATAAGAAGAGGGTCGCTTCACGCCGCGCAATCCCGAACTCCAAGCGTTTCTCATCAGCATTGCCCATCTTTCGAGTCGAAATTCAAATCCAGTTTCTTATCGCATGCCAAAATCAAATCCTGATCGTGGCTTACAACAAGAATTAGCTGATTAAAGGGGTTTCGAGAGACATACTCCGTGAACTCCCGACGGCTTTCTTCGTCTAAATCATTCGTCGGCTCGTCAAACACAAGCACTTCCGGTTGCCTGCAAAGTGCTGAGATTATCCTTAGCTTCCGATACTCTCCACCAGAAAGGTCCCTACAATTCTTACCTTTTAACGATTCGACGGTTCGGCAGAAACTCGGCACAAGCTCGCAGAGATGCTCGCCCGTTCCCCGAATCGATGCCCTCTCAAGATAGTGTTTCACCGTTTCATTCGGAATAAAGAGCTTTTGCGGGCACACCGCAAACAGGTCATGTCGGATCGTCTCCATATCGAGCTCTTCATATGGCACCGACCCCAAAGCCCGATGTCCCCCAGCAGAATATAGTCCAAGAAGCACCTTCAGAAACGTGCTTTTGCCGCATCCGTTCGGCCCGGTAATGGCATAGGTTTCCCCCTCTCGACGTCCACGGAGAGATCGCGGTACAAGTAGGGCTTTCCCGCGTATCGGTACGCGATGTTGGACAACGATATGCTCTCCACGTGCCCAACCGTGAGGGTGCCGCGGTCCTCGGCGTCCTCCGTCAGAGCCCCCAATCGGTCGAACGAGGCCCTTGCGTCCTGATACGATTTGAAATAATTCAAATAATATTTGAAGCATCCGAACGCCATCGAGTAATACGAGTTCACCATTGTGAACTCGCCAATGCTCATTCTTCCGCTTAATATTTCCATTCCGGAGATCACAAGCAACGCTCCCCGGAACACAGATGAGATCAGGCCGTCGCTCGAGGTGGCCAGATTCGAGACCCTACTTGCTTTCATGTAAATCGGGTAGTACCCCTCGAATACCCCTTTGAGCGTCCGAGCGCTCTGGTCATATGCGCCATCGCACTTAATGTCAAACAACTGCGACAGCTCGCCGCTCACGGACGCGAAAAGCTTGCTCAACCCCTCCTTGTTCGCAAGCGAGCTGTTGTACAGCGGCTTTTTCAACGCCCTGAATAAAATGAAGTACGCAACAAGCGAACATGCACTTAACACCAGGAACACCGGATTGATCGAAAACAGGATGATGCATATCAACACAACCAGAACGACGTTAAGCCCGATCGTTAGGAAGTTGTTCACGACAAACGATGACACCGCATTCGAATCCGCATACACCCTCTGCGTTGTATAGGATGGATCCGCCTGCTCCCCCTTTTCCAGGGGCCCCGTTCAAACGACTCACACGTGGTCCCCATCAGTCTCGTCGTCATCTCCAAGATGACGCGCGATACGTTCACGCCCATCGCATACGACATGAAGGAGGCCGATATCCCTATGCCCGCAACAAAGGCCGCAAACCATACGACGCGAGATGGGTCCCTATTCGTCACGAGAAAGTCTACAAACCCACCGTTTAAGGCGGGCATGATGCACGAGAGAGCGAAATTAACCAGCATGAGAATCACGAAAAGCCGTGACCCTTTACACCGAAACAACTCGTGAACCGTCTTCTTAAACATGCCAGCTCCCATCAAGCGGCCTTTTATCCAAAACTGAATATGTTCGCCGCTTAATCGCTCCCATATATCCCTTGTTGTTAATCCTTGCTCAAGACACTATCTCGGGCTGCGGTGCCCAGGATTGTTAGCGCCGGAATAATTTAGCCAAATATAGTCGGCCGAGATTGACCAATCCCGGCCGACCCATTTTAGCCAACACGCCCGCATCTATGACTTTCCTATCGCATTCCTACATCCCCTCGGGCTGGATCCCCCTCACCTTCACCGCCTGGGGGACGGCCTCCACCGAGTAGGTGTCAAGCTCCCTGCCGCGGTAGCTCGGGCCCCGCATCACGAACACCGACGCCTTGTCGAACAGCCTGTCGAGGGCGCAGAGGAGCGTGTCGTCGCCCGTGAAGAACTCATCCCACCCGCTCGGGGCGATGTTGCTCGTGAGGACCATCGCGTTCGGCCCCTCCTTCTCGTAGCGCCTGTCGACGACATCGAAGAACAGGTCGGTGCACGGCCTGTCGTAGACGCATCTCCCCACCTCGTCAACGATGAGGCACGACGGCTTGACGAGCGAGGAGACGACCCGCGAGGTGTTTCCCCGCTGGACGGCCTTCTGGAACCTGTCCCTGAGCTCGGTCGCCTTTATGTAGTGCCCCCGCATGCAGCACTCGCGCCCGTAGGCCTGCGCGAGGTGCGTCTTCCCTATGCCGCCGGGCCCGACGAAGGCGACGTTGCGGTGCGCGTAGAGGTCGGCCAGCGACGGGAGCTTGCCCAGCGCGGCCGCGTCCCGGCCCTGGATCCTGGAGAAGTCGAAGCCCTCGAAGGTCTTGGGCTCGCGCCTGGGCAGCCTGCTCAGCCTCAGCAGCGTCTCGATGGAGGCGAGCCTCCTCTTCTCCGCAAGGTAGGAGAAGGTGGCTGCCACGGCGGCCATCTCCCCGTCGCCGAGGTCGAGGTCCGAGGCGAGGGTCGCGAGCTCCTCCGCCCCGACGGCGATCCCGAGCCTCGACGCGGCGTCGCTCGCGAGCTCGTAGGGGCTCGCCCCCGCGCCCGCCATCATTCGGCCCTCCCGAAGTCGAACCTCTCGAAACCGGGTTTCGTCCTGGGCGGGGCGATTTGCTCGACCACGGTCCCCACCGGCTGGGTCGGCAGCTCCTCGGGCTGCGCCGGCGATGTCTCCCACTGCCCCTCGCACCAGCTGTCGGCGCCGGTGCCGACGGCGTGGGCGACGAGCTCGCGGGAGAGGTCGTCGCTGTATATGTGCACCACGCGCCCCTCCCGGTTCACCCTGCACTCGCGGCGGACGTACCAGTAGGGCACGCCGTAGCGGTGCCCCTCGAAGCTCACGAAGCCGTCGAAGGAGATCTTCCGGCGCGGGCACAGGTACCGCTCGACCTCGGCCGTGACCTCGAGCGGCCTGGTGTTCGCCGAGCACGCCGCCTCGTGCTCGCGCATCGGGACGCATGCCGCCGCGCGCCGCCAGCGGCCTCCCTGCTCGGCGCACCAGAGGGCGGCCTCCCGGTTGAGGGCGTCAAGGTCGGTAAAGGACCTTCCCGCGAGGAAGTTCCCCTTCACGAAGCGGACGAGCCTCTCCACCTTGCCCTTCGTATAGGGGTGGCGCGGCCTGCACAACCTGGTGCGGAAGCCGACGACGCCCATGAACTCGGCGTAGTCGGCCTGCCAGACGGGCCGGCCGTCGGCATCGCGGCGGAAGACCACGCTCTTCATGTTGTCGGTGAGCACGGTCGCGGGCACGCCCAGCGCCGAGAACGCGTGCAGCATCCCGATGAGGAGGTTCTCCTGGCGCGCGTTCGGGAAGAACTCGACGTGGGCGCCCCCGCAATGGTGGCAGACCATGGCGAAGCAGGCGATCCGCGCCCGCTCCCCGCCAGGGCGCTCGACCGCGACGAAGCCCCAGTCCATCTGGTAGGCCTCTCCGGGCGCCGTCCTGAAGCGCTGGCCGCGGCAGCCCTGCGGGGCCTCCTGCCGCCTCTTCGCGGGCACGAGGTCCCGGTGCGCGGCGATGTAGGTCTTCACCGTTGTGAGGCCGCCGGCGTAGCCCTGGCCGAGCAGCCGCTCGAATATCACCTGCGAGTTGGTGACGCCCTTCCGCAGGAGGTCGTCCACCAGGCCGGTGTGGCCGGCGAGCACGCCCGGCGCGGCCCTCCTCCCGCTGTTCCCGTGGGGCAGGGCCCTGAACCCGTGGGCCCTGACCGTCCTCGCGCGGGAGCGGGTGAGCCCCGTCCTCCTGCAGAACTCAGCGAGGTTGCATGCCTGCGGGTCGAACCCGTCGCCCTCCTCCGCGGCCATCTCCCGGAGCGCCGCGTCTATAATCTCCTGTAGGTCATCGTGTCTCTCGTTCACCTCAATGGTCCTCCTAACGCCGGCGTGTTGGCACCACCAGCGTAGTGGCGGCGGGGAGGCACGGTGGCCATTATTCGGTGACCGGGATTGGTCAAAATCGTTTGACTATTAGCGGCTAAAATCGCCCGGCGCTAACAGGATTCCATTTCACCTTTATATACATACGAATAGGCCCCCTATTTGCATAGGCAAGCGCGGCGATTATAACGGCAGCCACCATCAGGCCGAGAATAGCCCTTTTGTCCGGAAAAAGGGACGAGAGAAAAAGGCATATTGCGGAGAAAACTACAGACGCCCCCACCACTCGGTTTGCGCCTAGAGACTCGGCCGTCCGCTTTGCCTCCTCTAAACGCTCTCCCGATAGCAATGACATTCCGGCAAGCAATCCCGTGAGCTTGCCTCGATATATCATTATTCCGAACACCAGCAGCAGGCATGACCCCACCATTGGAACCACAACGTCCGACATCGCCATCACTCCAGTCCATTCCTTGTCATCGAATCCTTGCGGCGGCTCAGCGCATCTGGCGTCAAATGCAACCTCGTGTCAAACGGACTGCTCGCAAGCTCAATTACTTTGCATGAGCTCGAACATACCGGTTTAAACGGCATACAGTTTAGCCTCGATGGCCTACGTGATTCTCATGAACATATGCGGGGGTTCCCGGGGCTATACGACCGGGTACTAGACGCCATCGATATCACGCTGAACGAAACTTCGCTGCACCTTTCGATTGCCTTTTGTCCAACATCATTTAATGTCGACGATTTCAAACCAGTTTGCACGATGCTCCGGGACAAGCTGAAATCGTCGAGCAGGACCGACCGAATTGGCCTTCGAGTCAGCCACTTATGCTCCTCGGCAGAGCCCGAAAAAACCGCACAATTCGCCCTTCAAATAATCAATACCGTCGGTTGGTCAACACGATCAACGACCTTCGATACGATCCAGGCTATCGAGGCTACTTCATGTTTGAGTGGGGCGACCCCATCGACCACTTGGTCAGATTCCCCCAGCTGCAGATGCAATTTGACCAAGTGGCCATCCACGCCAATGGCGATATCGTCGTATCCCCCTATATACCTCTCATCATTGGAAACGTTCGCAAACACAGTCTTCAGGAATACTACGATGCCGGAATGGCAACCGTTTGGGATAAACCCGTTATTACCGCGTTGGCCAATCGCATGCACTCGATTGACGAGATGGAAGAGATCTCATCGTTGATTGCAGACATCAATATGGACGGCGACCTCTATATCGACCTAATCGATGACGATCTAGGCGACCTGAGCGTCCTGTCCCAACTCTAAGGAGATGTTCCCATGTACGAGACCCCAGAAGTAGAGAAGATGGATTCCAAAACCGGCCCCATTCCCGTTGTAGTCAACTTCGCAGCCGTCGTGGATAACGTAGTTGCAGCCGTCTACGATGCCGTCGTTGCGGCCTACGCATTCTGGTACTCGGCAGATAACGACGGCACCGGGGCAAGTACGGCACAAAACTAGTCGCCAACCCATCGAGCAATCACCTCGCCTATCGCTGCATGCGATTGACTGCGCAGCCCTAGCCAACGCCCAGAGCGCCTTGAAGAGCTGCTTGTAAAATTCGCTCATTCAACAACGCGATCTCTTCACCAATCTCGGCCGGCCCGACAGAACTGCACACCAGTCGGACCGGCCAGACCCATAAAACGCTGCGTCCCGTCCACACCACACCTCACGAAACTCGCACTGCCACCACATGGGCGATTCGCGCCTCGATGTTGCGGCGCGATACTATCACGAATAGTCCCCGTCCAACAAGGCTATCCCTTCCACAGGCGTTTCAACTGTCAGTGGTAGCATTAAACTGAACGGTGAAAAATACACTAACACTAACAGCGGAGATGACGACGTCGATGCCCTTCATGCAGCTGAGCACGTCCATCGTCGGCTTCCATCGGGGCTGTTCCGACTGGGACTCCACCTTGGATTCCAGGTCCTTCTTCTCGTCTACCGCCCGCTTGACGCGCTCCTTATAGCAGTCGAGGGTCTGCTGGGCCGTGGGGTCGGCCATCTCCGCGGCTTCGATCCAGGCCCAGTGCGCCCTGGTCCACGTCCCGAGCCTCCTTCTCTGGTCGTCTCCGCCGGGGTGGCACTGCCCATTCCTGGGCAGGTACTTGGAGAGGCGCTGCTTGACGGTAACACGGTAACCTCTCCCGGGCATCGGCGGGGGCCTGGGAGAGGTCCCTGGCGCCCTCGCACTCGCAGTCGGGGACGTGGACCTCGACGATTTCGTGCAGTGCGAGCTGCTTGGCCGAAAACTCGGCGTCGCGCTTGTCGGTCTTGCGTCGCTTGTCGGCCGCGGGCCTCTGCATCTTGGAGACCGCGCCGATGACGCAGTCCACGCCGAGGCAGCGCGGCTCCCTGCAGAAGGGAAAGCCGGTGACGCCGGACTCGTAGACTGCCCCGGGCGACTCGATAGAAAGGATCGAGTCGGCGACGGAGGCGGGGTCGTAGGAGAAGGGGCTTCCCGCCGATCTCGCCCGTGAACGGATTGAAGGCGCATCCTTTGATGCTGCGGGCGTGCACCTCAAGGCCAATAGAGGCAACATGTGGCATTGTGAGCCAGTCTCGCATTGTGGCAACCTGGCTGGCTGCCGGATTTTAATGACGACGACCATTGTCAGCCTTGGCCCACGAATCAAAAGACGATACGAAGCAGGGGCTCACATTGTTCTGCTCATATCGTCTTTATGGCGCACTACCATTCACCGAAATTCGGCAACTTTTTCATTCTCTATATACATGTTTAAACAACATGTTCTACAATAGGGACAATAGAAATGGAAACTCGGGACGAGCCGTCTATCCATCTACGGCGCAGCCCCTTATTCAAAAGGACGGTGAGTGCATCCATGGAGCGTGCAAGCGGTGTTCTGATGCCCGTTTCGTCATTGCCCGGACCATACGGAATCGGCGGCTTTGGCTGGAATGCCTACGACTTCGTCGATTTTCTCGCCTCGTGCAAACAACATTACTGGCAGATTCTGCCCCTTACGACGACCAGCTATGGCGATTCGCCCTATCAGTCGTTCTCGGCCCGCGCAGGCAACCCCAGCTTTATCGACTTTGCCGAGCTTATCGAGGCAGGGTATCTGGAGCAGCGCGATATCGATGGCGTGTATCTGGGATCCGACCCCAGCAATGTCGACTACGGTGCTATCTTTGGCGGCCGCCGTCAGATTCTCGACCGAGCCGCTGAGCGCTTTGCTGCCGACAAGCCGGCCGATTTCGATGACTTTATCCAGGCCAACGAGGACTGGCTCATCCCCTACTGTGAGTTTATGACCGTCAAAGAGGAGTGCGGTCTCAAGGCGTTTTGGGAGTGGCCCGCGGAGCTCCGTACCCGCGGCGAGGCTTCCGCCAAGGTCTGCGCCGACCATCCGGCGCGTATGCTCTACCACCAGATGACGCAGTACTTCTTCGATCGCCAGTGGAACCGCCTCAAGGCCTATGCCAACGAGCGCGACATTCTCATCATCGGCGACCTGCCCATCTATGTCTCGCGTGACTCCGTCGAGATGTGGGCGACGCCTGAGCTCTTTAAGATCGACGCCGCCGGCAATCCCGTGAGCGTCGCCGGCACGCCGCCCGACCAGTTCTCGGCCACCGGCCAGTACTGGGGCAACCCCATCTACGACTGGGACGCTATGGAGTCCGATGGCTTCTCCTGGTGGGAGGGCCGCATTCGCGCCGCCCTCGACATGTACGACGTCATCCGCCTGGATCACTTCCGCGGCTTCGAGGCCTATTGGGAGGTGCCGTTCTCCTCGCCCGATTCGTCCTACGGTTCGTGGACGCAGGGCCCCGGCCTCAAGTTCTTCAAGACGCTCGAGGAAAAGCTCGGCACGCTGCCCATCATCGCCGAGGACCTGGGCTTCCTCACCCCCGGCGTCATCGACATGCGCGACAACTCGGGCTTCCCCGGCATGAAGATCCTGCAGTTTGCCTTTGAGGGCACCAACTCGTACTACCTGCCGCATAACTACATCGCCAACACCGTCGCCTATGTGGGCACCCACGACAACGAGACGGCGCGCGGTTGGTTTGAGGGAACGGCCACCCCCCGTCAGCGCGAGCAGGCAGCCCTGTACACCCATCAGCAGGCCGGCGAACCCATGGCAGATGCACTCAACCGCACCATCGCCGCCAGCGTGAGCGACACGTGCATCTACACCATGCAGGACCTGCTCAACTTGGGCAACGAGGCGCGCATCAACACCCCTGCCACGCTGGGCGGCAACTGGACCTGGCGCATGCTCGACGGCGCCATCACCCGCGAGCTCGAGCACAAACTCACCGACTGGACCGAGACCTACTTCCGCATCCCGTCGGAAGCCGAAATCGAGCTTCCTCAATAGGAGCTACCGCGCCCGACCCCTCCCCACCGTGCGGACGCGCTTGCTTTTCCCGCGCGAGGCCACCCCAATCCCCTCGCGCGGGCTTCTTATGAATTGCAGACATGAAACAACCCATCACAGGAGAAAACATGCCCCAAATTAACCTCATGGAACTCGCCGAGCAGTCTTTTGGCACCTCGCTCGAGCAGCTCGACGACCGTCGCATTTACAAGCTGCTGGTCAAACTCGTGCAGGAGCGCTCCGCCGCCTGCCCGCTCAACAACGGCAAGAAAAAGCTCTATTACATTTCCGCCGAATTTTTGATCGGCAAGCTGCTCATCAACAACATGATCGACCTCGGCATCTACGACGAGGTTAAGGACCAGCTCACCGCCGCAGGCCACGACCTCAACAAGATCGAGGAATTCGAGGTCGAGCCGTCACTCGGCAACGGCGGCCTGGGCCGCTTGGCCGCATGCTTCCTGGATTCCATCGCCACGCTGGGCTTGACCGGCGATGGCGTGGGCCTCAACTATCACTACGGTCTGTTCCGTCAGCGCTTTGTCGACAACCAGCAGAAGGCCGTCCCCGACGAGTGGCTCGGTGAGCAGGACATCCTAGTCGACGATGACCGCTCCTACACCGTCGAGTTCGGCGATTTTGCCGTTACTTCCAAGCTCGTCAACATCGATGTGCCCGGTTACGGCCAGCCCACCAAGAACCGCCTGCGCCTGTTCGACCTGGCAAGCGTCGACGACGGCCTGGTCCCCGGCAGCTCCATCGACTTCGACAAGACCGAGATCGCCAAGAACCTCACCCTGTTCCTCTACCCCGACGATTCTGACGAGCAGGGCCGTCTGCTTCGCATCTACCAGGAATACTTCATGGTGAGCAACGCCGCCCAGCTCCTGATCGACGAGGCCATCGAGCGCGGCAGCAACCTGCACGATCTGGCCGACTACGCCGTGGTCCAGATTAACGACACGCACCCCACCATGGTCATCCCCGAGCTCATTCGCTTGCTCACCACCGAGCACGACATCGAGTTTGACGAGGCCGTGACCATCGTACGCTCCATGGTCGCCTACACTAACCACACGATTCTTGCCGAGGCGCTCGAGAAGTGGCCGCTCACCAGCCTGCAGAAGGTCTCCCCTGCCATCGCCGATATTATCGTCAAGCTCGATAAGGTCGCAAAGGCCGAGCACGACGACCCGCGCGTCGCCATCATCGACGAATACGACACCGTCCACATGGCCCACATGGACATCCACTTTGGCTTCTCCATCAACGGCGTCGCCGCACTCCACACCAAGATCCTGGAGGACACCGAGCTTCATCCGTTCTACGAGATCTACCCCGAGAAGTTCTCCAATAAGACCAACGGCATCACCTTCCGCCGCTGGATCCAGGGAGCCAACCCCGCGCTTGCCAGCCTGCTCGACGATGTAATCGGTACCGATTGGCGCAGCACCGGCAACCTGAGCAAGCTCGCCGACTTCGCCGACGATAAGAGCATTCTTGAGCGCTTGGCCGCCACCAAGGCCAAAGCCAAAACCATCATGCGCGAGTTTATGGCGCTCGAACAGGGCGTGACGATCCCCTCCAACGCCATCATCGATGTTCAGGTCAAGCGTATCCACGAGTACAAGCGCCAGCAGATGCTCGCGCTCTACATCATCTGGAAGTACCTCGACATCAAGAACGGTAACAGACCTAAGCACCCCGTCACCATCATCTTTGGCGGCAAGGCAGCGCCTGCCTATACCATCGCTCAGGACATCATCCACCTCATCCTGACGCTTTCCCAGTGGATCGCCAACGACCCCGACGTGGCTCCCTACCTGCAGGTCGTCATGATCGAGAACTACAACGTCACCGCCGCCGAGCGCGTGATTCCCGCTGCCGACATCTCCGAGCAGATCAGCCTGGCCTCCAAGGAGGCGAGCGGCACCTCTAACATGAAGTTCATGCTCAACGGCGCCCTGACCCTGTGCACACTCGACGGCGCCAACGTGGAGATTGCCGAGCTCGTGGGCGACGAGAACATCTATACCTTTGGTGCCTCGTCCAAACAAGTCGAGCAGCTCTACGCCGACGGCACCTACAACGCCGGTGCGCTCTACTGCAAGCCCGGCATTAAACTGCTGGTGGACTTCATCACCAACCCGGCCTTTATGGCGACCGGCAACGCCGAGCGCCTGCAGCGCCTGCACGACGACATTAAGGGCAAGGACTGGTTTATGGCCCTGCTCGACATTGAGGAGTACATCCAGACCAAGGAGCGCGTGCTAGCCGACTACGAGGACCAGGGCGCTTGGATGCGCAAGGCGCTGATCAACATCGCCAACGCCGGCACCTTCTCGTCCGACCGCACGATCTCCCAGTACAACGACGAGATCTGGCACCTGAGCTAATTCGCTTCCCTTACCCATCCTCTTGAAAACGGAGTCGCGGCAACGCGGCTCCGTTTTTTGTGCCCATACGCCGGCCCATGGCCTGCCTCGACCATAAAATCTCGGTCTGTAACATCTAGCCGTCAAAATTGAGTCTACCTGTTACAGATCGAGACAAACGAAATTGTCCCGATGAACTATCTCAATCTGTAACAGATGACCGCCGGAATCGGGTCTACCTGTTACAGAATGAGACAGACGGGCAAGGCGGCTAAAACAATCTCAATCTGTAACAGGTAACTGCCGAAATCAGTCCTTCGTGTTACAGATCGAGATGAAAGGACAGGCAGCTCGACGCTGTCTAAATCTGTAACATCTAGGCCCAATTTGGCCCTCCTCCTGTTACAGATCAAGACAAACTGACAGATAGACAGCCCGGCACAAAGAAAGGCTCCCCTCTCGCCCAGTGGACGGGAGGGGAGCCTTATATGTGACCGCGGCAAAAGGATGGCAATACCGCAGTCGCCCAAAGGGAGGGCCTGGATGCACCGGGCCTAGATAAGGTTCTTGCCAGAGACCTTATCGAAGAGATGGGTCGCGTTCTTCTCGAACTTGAACCAGATGGGGTCGCCCGCCTTGAGCGCGCCCTTGGCCTCAAGGTCGACAACGGGAATGATCAGGACGAACTGGCCATCGGGAGCGGTCACGTGGACATGCTCGGTCGAACCCATGAGCTCGGTCACCTCGACGGTACCCTGGAGCGCGCCCTCCTCGCCCTTGTCGGCAAGCAGAATCTGCTCGGGGCGCACGCCGGCCGTAATCTCCTTCACGTCGCCGCCGTCCCAGTTGAGAGCAAGCTGAGCGCAGGTCTCGGGGGCGAGCGCCACGTTCATATCCTCGGTCTTGACGGTAAAGCCGTTGCCAGAGCGCACCAGCTGGGCATCGAAGAAGTTCATCTGCGGCACGCCGATGAAGCCGGCGACGAAGATGTTCGCGGGGTGGTTGAAGACCTCTTGCGGCGTGGCGGTCTGCTGGACGACGCCGTCCTTCATGACCACGATGCGATCGCCGAGGGTCATGGCCTCGGTCTGGTCGTGAGTGACGTAGATGAACGTGCCCTTGATCTCGTGGCGCAGCTTAATGAGCTCGGCACGCATCTGGTTACGAAGCTTGGCATCCAGGTTGGACAGCGGCTCGTCCATCAGGAAGACCTTGGGGTCACGCACGATGGCGCGGCCGATGGCGACGCGCTGGCGCTGGCCGCCCGAAAGCGCTTTGGGCTTACGGTCGAGGTACTCGGTAATGCCCAGGATCTCGGCAGCGGAGCGAACCTTGCGGTCGATCTCGTCCTTGGGGACCTTCTTGAGCTCAAGCGTAAACGCCATGTTCTCGTACACCGTCATATTGGGGTACAGAGCATAGCTCTGGAACACCATGGCGATGTCGCGGTCCTTGGGCGCCACGTCGTTGACGCGCTTACCATCGATGAGCACGTCGCCCGAGGTAATGTCCTCCAGGCCGGCGACCATGCGCATCGTCGTGGACTTACCGCAGCCAGAGGGGCCAACGAGGACGATGAACTCCTGGTCGTGAACGGTGAGGTTGAAGTCCTCTACAGCGAGCACACCGTCCTCGGTAACCTTGAGGTTGTGCTTCTTCTCCTCGGTCTTCTTCTTTTTGCCAAAGAAGCCCTTCTTTTTGGAATCGTTGTTGGGATACACCTTCTGAACATGTTTGAGAACGATCTCGGCCATGTCTTTACCTTTCGATATGCGGCGCCACGCTGAGGGGCGCCGCAGAAACTTGCAAAACAGTTACGGCATCAGCCCTTGACGGCACCTGCCACCACGCCGTCGATGATGTACTTCTGGCAGAGGATGTACATGACGACGATGGGGACAACGACCATCATGATGCAGGCCATCATGGGGCCGAGCTCGACGTGGCCGTAGCCGCCGCGGAAGTACTGGATCAAGATAGGAATGGTCTTGTACTTGGTGGAGTCGAGGGTAAGGTAGGGCAGCAGATAGTCGTTCCAGACCCACATGGTCTCGAGAATACCGACCGAAAGATAGGTGGGCTTCATGATGGGAAGGACGATCTTAAAGAACACCTGGACCGGGTTGCAGCCGTCGATCATGGCCGCCTCTTCGATCTCGAGCGGAATGTTCTTTACAAAGCCGGCGAACATAAAGACCGCCAGGCCCGCGCCAAAGCCAAGATAGATAAAGCAGATGTTGAACGGCGTGTTAAAGCCGATGCGGTCCGCCAAATTGGACAGTGTGAACATGAGCATCTGGAAGGGCACGACCATCGAGAAGACGAACAGGTAATAGAAGAAGTTCGAGATCTTGCTGTTGACGCGCACTACGTACCAAGCGCACATGGAGCAGCACACCAGAATCAGCACGACCGACGTGACCGTGATGATGAGCGAGTACATAAATGCCGAGGCAAAGCCCTGCTCGTTAAGGGCGTGCATGTAGTTTGCGAGGCCGTTGAACGTCTCGGGCGTGAGCAGATCGAACGCCGTGGTGGTGCTGATTGCGGTCGCTTTCTTAAAGGAATTGAGCGCAATCATAAACACGGGGTAGATCCATGCGAGCGACAGAATCGTAAAGAAGATCGAGAGCGCGCGGTTGATAACCTTATCGCGTTTCATTACTGCTGCACCTCCTTGGACCTCGTGGCCTTAAGCTGGATCATAGAGATGGCTACGACCAGGATGCAGAAGATGACTGCCTTGGCCTGGCCAATGCCCTGCCATGCAATGCCGGCACGCGAGTAGAACGTGTTGTAGATGTTCAGGGCGAGCATCTCGGTGGAGTGCGCGGGGGCACCACCGGTAAGGGCGAGGTTCTGGTCGAACAGCTTAAAGCCGTTGGTGATGGACAGAAACAGGCAGATGGTGATGGTCGGCATCAGGTTAGGGATCTTAACCTTCCAAAACGTCTGCCATGCCGTGGCGCCGTCGACCTTGGCGGCCTCGATGTAGTCGGACGGAATGGACTGCAGACCAGCGATGTAGATAATCATCATGTAGCCGACCTGCTGCCACAGGGTCAGGATGATAAGGCCCCAGAAGCCAGCAGCAGAGTTAAGGGCGATGAGCTGGGCGCCCACGTTGGAGAGCAGGCAGTTGATCAGAATCTGCCAAATGTAGCCCAGCACGATGCCGCCGATCAGGTTAGGCATAAAGAAGATCGTACGGAAGATGTTGGTGCCCTTGAGCGCCTTGCGGGTGAGCGCCTGCGCGATGGCGAGGGCAATCACGTTGATAAGCACCGTCGACAGGAAGGCAAACGCCACCGTAAAGAAGAACGACGTAGCAAACTGCGAATCGGACAGCGCGCGCACGTAATTCTTGATACCGACAAAATGCGTGTTGTTAATGGTAATAAACTGGCAGAACGAGAGATAGAAGCCCTGGATAAAAGGGATCACGAACCCGATCATAAACGCCAGGCACGTGGGCAGCATAAAGAGCGGCCACCAGCGCTTGAGTGCTTTGCCCATAAAAGGGTCCTTTCAATATGCAGGGGGCGGGCAAACCAACGTCTGCCCGCCCCCTGTCGCTAATCAGATAGCTTGGGCAGCAACTGCTTACTCGGAAGCGGCCTTCTCGGTCTTCCAGCCATCGACGAAGGCGTTCTTGACGCCGTCCCACTTGCTGTTGTCGGCAGCGTAGGCGATCAGAGCCTGCTTGAGGTTCTTCTTCCACTCCTCAGAGGGGATGTAGACGAAGTCCCAAGCAACGGTCTTCTTGCCGTCTTTGGCCATGGCAACGGCCTGCTGCGAGAAGACGTTGGTGGTTTCCTTGGCGCTCTTGAACGGAGCGGTCAGACCCATCTTGTCAGCGATGATGCTGGTGGCGGTGTCAGAAGTGACGCACCAATACATGAAGTCCTCGGTGGCCTTCTGGGCATCCTCGGAAGCCTGGGAGCTGACGCACCAGTAGTTCTCGCCGCCGGAGCACAGGCCCTGGTTCTCCTCGCCGTCGACACCGATGTAGATGGGCATCATGCCAATCTGATCGTCGGTCATGCCGGCCTTGGTGAGGTCAGCGTAGGCCCAAGAACCGTTCTGATAGAAGACGGCCTTGCCGGTTGCGAACTCGTTGGTGGCGTCGTCGCCGGTCTTGGAGGCAAGCTGCGAAGGATCGCAGGTGGAGTCGGTGATGTACAGGTCGAAGATCTGCTTGAAGTTGTCGAGATACTCGCCCTTAATCTCGTCGTCCTCCTGGTTGTGCTCCTTCTCGAACTCGTAGTAGAGCGGGAGGTTGGCGAGGTGGGTGGTGTAGCGCCAGCTGGAGGAGTCGTCCATGCCGGCGGAAGTGAAGGCACCCTCAACACCAAGCTCGTCCTTGCGGGCCTGGATGTCGTCGGCACAAGCCTTCAGCTTGTCGAAGGAGTTGATGTCCTCGGCCTTGTAGCCAGCCTTCTCGAGCAGCTGCTTGTTGTAGATGATGCCGTAGCTCTCCTGGACCCAGTCGATACCCAGATCCTTGCCATCGGACTGCAGAGCCAGGGAGTCGTCAATGAGCTCACCGCGGAGCTTGGTATCGGACAGGTCGGCGCAGTAATCCTTCCAGTTCTTAAGACCGGTGGGGCCGTTGACCTGGAACAGGGTCGGAGCGGAGCTCTTGGACATCTCGGACTTGAGCTTCTCCTCGTAGGTGTTGGAGGCGGCGGTCACGATCTTGACCTCGACGCCCTTCTCCTTCTTGTACGCCTTGGCGATCTCCTTCCACTCCTTGTCGACCTCGGGCTTGAATTGGAGGAAGTAGACCTCGGCAGCGTCACCAGAAGCAGAGGAGCCGGAGCCGGCAGAACCGCCGCAACCCACGAGACCCAGACCAAGAACCGCAGCCGCGGAACCAGCAAAGCCCAGGAACTGCCTTCTGCTCATTTCGTTCTTCATTACAATCCACCCTTTCACACCGTGGCGGCACCCTTTGCCGCCGCCTTCGGAGATTGGCTCGGGGACTTTGCCCCTTTTGCTGATTTGTACGATACGCTATTTGGCTAGTTGTTTGAACAAGTATTACTAGAGCGGTAGAAAAACTTCGGTGAACGGTAATTTCAACTTGATACTTGACAAGTTTTGTATAAACAATTATTTGTTATCGAATGCAGAGAAAAACGCCCGGTCAAGCCGATGCATCGTCGGTTTGACCGGGCGTTGTCTCTTTGAGGGCACGGGTCTCGTCAGGCTGCGAGCTAGCCGACTATCGCTTGGAGTTGACACGGTAGTGGAAGATCTCAGGATGCGTGCGGGCATGCGTCACCTCAAACAAGATGCCATCCGAGGTGTACGACTGACTCTCCATGACGGCAACGCAGTTGTATTTGCCGAGGTCAAGATAGCTGCAATCCTCATCGTTGGCGAGCTCGACACTCACCGTACGGCGGCTCGCCATCACTTTGATGCCACGCTTGTGCTCCAGATAGTCATAGATAGATTCTGCCGCGATCTCGGGGGTCAGACCCTTGGCGATCGACGCCAAAAAGTAGCCATGGTCCACTTGGCGCGCACTGCCGTTGAGACTTCGGACACGTACCACGCGAATCAGCTCCTCGCCCACCTTAAAGCCCAGGCGACGAGAGAGTTGCTCAGTGCAGATCAAATGTTCAAAAGACTTAACGTCCGTCGATGCGACGGCATTGTTGCGCTTTGCAAATTCGCCAAACGACTCGACTTCCTCGAGTGCACCCAACATGTCGGTTTCGCCCTTAAGCCAAATAACGCGCACGCCCTTGCCGTGTATGGGCTGCACAAACATCCCGTCGGCCAGCATGCCCAAGGCGCGACGGACGGTATTGCGAGTACATCCGAACTCCGCGGTCAACTCAGCTTCGGTTGGCAGCATCTCCTGAAACGCATAGGTCCCATTAATGATGCGCGAGCGTATTTCTCGGTAGATTCCTTCGTATATCGCTTTTGGCATTGTTCCACCTCTACATTATTCATTTCCGGCTAGGCACGATAGCATTTCTTAAAGTTGTTTAAACCGAATATCGGTGAAGCGACAGGATTTAGCCGTTGACGGTTTCTGTCATGCCCAAATCGGTTTCGCTCAAAACTGCCGGTACGACACTCGTCTGGTCCTCTACAATGAATCCATTGTTTAAACGTTTCCCCACGCGCAACGCGCCTCGATATTCGGAAGGCAGAACATGCTGCAAAAAATCCAACGCTTTGGCGGGGCAATGTTCGCGCCCGCCATGCTGTTTTCTATATCAGGCCTCATGGTCGGCGTCTCCGCTCTCGCAACGACTGCGGACATCGTCGGCGATCTCGCCGTATACGGAACCCCTTGGTACGTTTTCTGGGCTATCATCCAGCGCGGCTCGTGGACGGTCTTTAAACGCCTCCCGCTCCTTTTTGCCGTAGCGCTGCCCATCGGTCTTGCCCAAAAACAACCGGCTCGTTGCTGCCTCGAGGCTCTCGTCGCCTATTTTGCCTACTGCTTCTTTTTGAGCGAGATCATTAAGCTGAGCGGAGACAACCTTGGACTTGAGTACCCGTCATCTTTGACCTCCGCCAGCGGTATCACCGTCATCGACGGCATCAAGACGCTCGACACCGGCATTATCGGCCCGCTGGCGGTATCGGCAACCGTCGTTGCCATCCATGACCGCTTCTACGATGCCAAGGTTCCCGATTGGCTCGGCACCTTCTCGGGCTCCTCGCTGGTCTACCTCATCAGCTTTTTTGCCGTGTTTGCCCTTGCTGCTATCTCGGCCGCCATCGTGCCCTACGTATACGATGTAACCGATACGCTGCGTCACGCGCTTGCAGGCGTCGGTCCCTTTGGCGTGGGCATCTTTGTCTTTTTAGAACGAGCACTCGAGCCCTTTGGCCTGCACCACCTGCTCTACATGCCGATCTACTACGACAACCTGGTCATTAACGACGGCATCTACGCCACGTGGAGCAGTTTGCTCCCCATCCTCTCCCATAGCACGCGCCCCCTTAATGAGCTTGCGCCGTGGGCCGGTTTTACCGCCACCGGCTGGGTCAAGCTCTTTGGCCTTCCTGCCATCGCAGCTGCGTTCTACTCCACCGCAAAACCCGAGCGCCGCGCCGGCCTCAGGGTCATCCTTGTTCCCGCCATCATCGCCTCGGTGGTTTGCGGCGTTACCGAGCCACTCGAGTTTCTCTTTATGTTCACCCACCCCGGGCTCTTTTTGCTCTACGCCGTCTTATCGTCTTGCCTTGCCACAGCCATGAATCTCTTTGGCATCGTCGGCATCTTCTCGGGCGGCCTCATGGAGATGGCAGCCTTCAACTTTATTCCGCTCATGCGCACGCATGCCGGTGCCTATCTTTTGGCGCTCGGTATCGGCCTTGCCTTTAGCCTCATCTTTTTTGTTAGTTTTCGAGCACTCATCTTGGTCTATGACCTTAAGACTCCGGGCCGCGAGGATCATGTCGTCAATCGCGCGGCAATCGATTGTTTAACGGGAAGCGACTTTGCCAAAGAGCAATCTCCCAATGACGAGGTCAATAGTCGATCCGATCAAGATCACGTCCTCGCTGAGCGGGTAATTCAGCTTTTAGGTGGCGTTGGCAATATCGTGGGCGCAACCAACTGCGCCACGCGCCTGCGCGTCGAGGTCGCAGACCCTTCCATCGTTGCAGATAACGCGTCGTTTGTCGCAGTGGGCGCCAAGGGCCTCATCATTACGGGCAAGACCGCCCAGGTGATTATCGGCATCTCCGTTCCCCGCGTTAAAGAGCATTTTGACCAGATCATGGGCCTCGAGCCGGAATTTGTGCCCACCACCTCGGCCTCCCCTGCCGCCAGCGCAGCCCATAAGCGCAGCGATATCTGCTTCTTCGATATCGACGGAACGCTCGCCTGGCAAGACCCTCGAGCGGCACAAGAGCTTCCCGAGAGCGAGCGTGACCTGTCCCCCTATCCCAACGAGGCGGTCTCGCAGGCCATCCGCGATTTCGTTGCAAATGGCAACATGGCCTTTATCTGCACAGGACGCACCCTCAGCTGCATCCACCCCAAACTTCTTGAGCTGCCCTGGACCGGCATCGTCTGTCTTGCGGGCGGTTACGCCGAGATCAACGGACACGCAATTCGCGATCTGTCGATGACGCCCGGCATGCTGCAGCGCCTTGCCCCCTATCTTGAGCAGTCGGGCGAGGTCATCCGCTTTGAGGGCCTCAACGGCGTCGTGCGCATGAGTGCCGATGCCCCCGGATACGCGCGCACCCTGGGCGACGCAGTCACGCAGCTGCAACATTACAGTGCCTACAAGATCTTGATGTCTACATCGCTCGCCAGCCGCATCGCTCAAGATAAGGCACTTGAGCCGCTGCTGTGCTTTAACGAGCTCGAACTCGAGGTAACCGAAATCTCGCCCCGCGAATGCACGAAGCGCGGGGGCATCCAGTCTGTACTCGACGCCCTCGATCCCCACCATGGAACCGTATACGGCATCGGCGATGCCAGCAATGACGTCTCGCTGATGAACGCCGTCGATGTCGGTATCGCCATGGGCAACGCGCCGGACTATCTCAAGGATAAGGCCGATTACGTGACCGACACCGTCGATCACGACGGCGTCGTTGCGGCGCTCGAGCATTTTAGGCTGATTTAGGCACGCTCCATCAAACGCACGCCCGTTGTCCTAAATCGCCAAAACTGCCGCGCTAAACGCCCTGATGTGGCAATATGTTGTCTGCATATTGCATCAATGCAACCTCAGAAAGAATGCGAGAACCCGTGTCCAGTCCGTTTACCAGCTTTTTAGCCCAGCACTTTGACCAGATTAACGACTATCTGGCCACGTTCTTTGACGGACAGGCGACCTCTGCCGATATCGAGCGCTACCTGTATGCGCCGCTCTCGGCTTTTACGGCCAACGCCGGCAAGCGCCACCGCCCGCTTATCTGTATGCTCGCCGCAACCGCAGTGGGCGGCAGCTTTGAGAGCGCCCGCAGCGCCGCGGCAGCCATCGAGCATTTCCAGTCGGGCGCGCTGATCCACGACGACATCGCCGACAACGGACAGCTTCGTCGAGGCAAGCCCTGCATGCACCTTACCGAGGGCACGGGCCTTGCCATCAATTGTGGCGACCTGGCGCTCACCATGGTCACCAAGACGGTTCTCGACGACCCTACGTTTGAGTCCGACGTGAAGCTGCGCGTGCTCCACGAGCTTACCGAGATGATCGTCCGCACCATCGAGGGTCAAGCACTCGACCTGGGTTGGGTCCGTGACGGGCGCTTTGATATCTCGGTTGATGACTACCTGGACATGGCGACGCACAAGACCGCGTTTTACAGCGGAGCCACGCCGCTTGCCGCCGGAGCCATTATCGGCGGCGGCAGCGATAAGCAAATCGAAGCGCTGCGCGCCTTTGGCCTGCACACGGGCCTTGCCTTTCAGATTCAGGACGACCTGCTCAACCTTGTCGGCACTAAGGAAGCCGCCAACAAGGACTTCCGCACCGACATCACCGAGGGCAAGCGCACGCTTGTCGCCGTACACGCCCTCTCTGATGAGCGCCACCACGACGAGGTCGAGGCGATTCTTTCCTCGGGCACCGATGATCCCGCGCAGCTCGCACACGCCGTGGAGATCTTCCAGGAAACCGGCTCCATCGATTACGCCCACACTTACGCGCTCGACCTGACCGCTAAGGCCAAAGCGGCCATCGAGAACGTTGAGCTTGATCCGCACGCACGCGAGCTGTTCCTCTCCATGGCAGATTTCTTTGTGGAGCGCCTTAACTAACGGGGGTTATAAAACCTGTCAGCAGCGTATTTAGGCACAACTTGCTACACTGTTGAGTGCATGTTTATGCATCCCTTTGCGTTGTCTATCCGACAGACGCTCAAATAGTACGAATGGTACGCCGAAAGGGGTTCGTTCATGGAACCTATTACAACGGGCATGCAAGGAGCAGCCGTCGAGGACGTGCAGTCTCGTCTCCTGCAGCTCGGCTACACGATTGATGCCGCCGAAGTCACCGACAAGTACTTTGGAGCCACCACTGAGCAGGCCGTCAGCACTTTCAGGCTCGACAGCGGTCTTGCCGCCGGTCACGCCGTTGACATCCCCTGCTGGAGTGCCCTGGTCGACGCTTCGTATAAGCTGGGCGACCGCACCCTCTATCTGCGCATGCCCAATTTTCACGGCGCCGATGTGCAGGCCCTGCAGCGCGCTCTCAACGTTTTGGGCTTTGCCTGTGGCGAAGACGACGGCTACTTTGGTCCGCATACCGAGGCCGCCCTGCAGCAGTTCCAGGAAAATGTCGGCCTGTTTGCCGACGGCATGGCCTTCCAGGACACCTACGCCTACATCAACCGCCTGCACCATGTGTGGGAGGGCAAGCCCTCGGTCACCGAAGCCGAGTCCCGCATCGGTTTTGCTCGCGCCGCCAACGTGCTCGAGCGCTTCCAGATTGCCGTTATCGGCGAGGACCCCATCGCACGCAGTGTTGCGTCGCGCATGTGGAATATCGCCACGGCAACGACCGACAACAGCGGCATGATGCTCTGCGACTCCGAGGTCCCAACCGACGTTGACCTGGTACTCGAGATCGCAAGCGACGAGCTGCCCGCCGACGCCGCACCGCGCGCCACGATTGCCCTCGCCGAGTGCCACAACCTGGCCCAGCGCATCCGCACTGCCAATGTCGCCGCGCAGCAGAAGCCGGCACGCATTCGCATTGAGCTCACGGGCATGACGCGCTACAACGGCACCTTCACGGCCAGCGACGCGCAGACACTCGCCGTACGCCTGCTCGATGGCGTTTGCGATGCCCTCGCAGATTAGGTAAACTAAACGAGTTGCTTTTGGGCAACACCACACATTGGGACGTAGTTCAACGGTAGAACTCCGGTTTTTGGTGCCGGCTGTTGGGGGTTCGAATCCCTCCGTCCCAGCCCTTAAGAACACAGCGCTCCAGGCCCTTATGAACCTGGAGCGCTTTCTTGTGGGCAAGCGGAGGAATTCGAACCCGCAAGGGTGCGAATCCGAGGAAACGCGAAGCGTTTTCCAGCGCAGCACGCAAGGAGCGAAGCGACGCAGCGGGGCACGGCCGCCGAAAAGGCGGACGCGGAATCCCTCCGTCCCACAGCCGGCACTTGGGGACGTTCCTAAAGTGCCGGCACTAAAGGAACGTCTCCAAGTGCCGGCCTCCCAAAAATCTACCTTTAAAAGACAGGCGCCCCAGGCCCATAAGGACCAAGAGCGCCTTTCATCTAGAAAATATCAGCCCAGTTCCGAAAAGCGAGCCGCATGCGACAACCAAGTAGCCGCAGGCCCCGGGAGAGTGGGGACACCGGCTTAGGTTTATCGCGAGTTCCGCACGAACAGGAGGCCACTTAATGTGGCCTCCGTCGTGAGCAGGACTGTAGAGCAGGAAACCTAAGCCGGTGTCCCCACTCTCCCGGGGCCGAACGCCCTAGTTGTTGAGCATGCGGTCGAAGCTTCCCGAGTCGCCATCCCGATAGTCTGCGGTCATCAGGATCTCCTGCGGAATGCGCCCGCCTTCACGTAGCACGTTGCGGAACTGCACACGCGTAACCATGGGCAGATCCTTGATCGTGGCCGCCAGATTCTGCGGCACGCCCTGGTTGGCCGCCGCGGGCTCGCACTCGCCGCCCGCCTTCACGCGACGCTTATGCTCGGCAAGCATAGCGCGATACATACCGGCATGCAGGCGAATCTCAACGACGTTGGCGTTGCGAGCCTGCTCAACGATGCGCGCGCCCTCTCGATCGATGTCGCCTACGTAGTAGACGTAGTTAAAGCGATAGCCAATCTCGGCCAGATAATCGTCCAGGGCATGCGAGACGCTCGCCTTGCATCCGCCGCCAAAAATCACGCCGCCCACCTTGATGCCAAAGAGCTTGGCGTGCTTGCGGCCACGCAGCAGCTTGACAATCTCGTCGTAGGTGTCCAGGTTCTCGACCATAATGAATGGCTTGTCGGCGCCCAGCGTAAAGAAGCCCGTAAAGTGCACGGGGCGGTTGGGGGCGACCTTAATCGCCTGCATGCTGATGCCCTTTTCGGTCATACGCCGAATCAGGCGCTCGCCGTGTTTGCCGTCAAAGGCCTTCTCATCGTTAAAAATCTGGTAGGCGCGCTGGCGGCGCGAGGCAACCGGCGTGTCGGCACCGCGATTCTGCTCAATCCAAGCCTGGATGATCGCAATCTCCTCGGCAATCTTGCGGTTGGACATCTCGTTGTGCTGAGTGCGCTGCGAAGCCTTTTTGCCGTCCTTGCCCTCGACCTTAACAATTTGAGTCTGCTGCTCCTTAATCTTGGAGAGCGCCAGTGGCGTAGGAACGACCTTGAGCAGCTGCCTTCCCAGGACACGTGCCAGAGCAAACGCCGAAACCTCGCCATGAGCGGACGGCTCAGGCTGCTGGGCGGCCGCATCGTTTGCAGTCGGTTTGGGCTGCGTCTGGGATTTGCGCTTGGAATCTGCCTGAGCTTTGCGCTCTTGCTTTGGCTCGGACGAGCTCTTTTGCGAACGTTCGGGCTTGTCCCCCTTCGCCGGCTGGCGCTTGGGCTGCCCCACCGGGGCCTCTGCCTTCGCATCCTTGTTTTGCGTCATCGCCTTCTCGGCCACAGTCTCGGCATTTGAGCCACGGCCGCCACGGTGACGACGGCGGCGAGGCTTGTTCGAAGCGCTCTCCCCCGTCTGCTTATCAGTGGACTGCTGAGTTTTGGCCTCGGTGTCAGCCGCAGGCTGCGACTCGGAAGGTTGCTGCTCGCGAGCCGCCGGCTCAACGGTTTTCTCGGTTTGTTCGGCCTTATCGGCCTGAGCGGCCGAAGCCGACTCGCCCTTCTCCTGGCGCTTTACGGGGTACGCGCGACCTGCAAAGCCGCGACCGGGACGACACGAGTCTGAGGCCTTCTTGGCCGGCTTCTCAGAATCGTCCGCAACTTCGGCAGTCTCTTCGGCCTCGCGCACAACATCCTGCTGCTCGGCCCTAAAATGCGCACCGCGGCGACGCTTGGGTTCCTGAGGCTCAGCGGACTTTTGCTCTTTCACAGACTCCTGCGGCTCGGAGACAGGCTCGTTCTCGACAACCTCGGTAACGGCCCCATCCTTTTGAGCAACGGCGCGACGGAAGCGCTCCTGCTGGGCGCGGCGCTGCGCATCGCGCTTGCCACCCCCGCCAAAACCGCCGCGTCCTGCCTTGGCCGTAAAGGCACGCACGACGTTCTCATCGAGCAACTCATCGGTATCGACATGCTCACGCAGAGCAGCTTCTTCCACAGCAGGCACGTCGGCGGAATCCTCGACGACAAAATCTTCGACGGACTCGGCAGGCTGCTCCTGGACATCGCGGATCTCGGCATTGATGGTATAGAACGCCGGGCGCCCGTTAATGCCGCTACCCTCGATCTTGGTCACGATCTTTGCCGCGATAAGCTCATCGCGCATCGCCTTGGTGTCGCACTCCTTATCGACGGAGCGGAAAATCTGCGCCAGCGCACTCGACTTAATCTTGAGCGCCTTGCGGCAAAGCAGGTCGTAGGCAACCAGCTTGGCACGCTCAGCAGAAAGCGACGTCTGGCTGCTCAGGCGCTCAGCCAAAGCATCGACATTGTTTTGATTGTCGGAATATACCGTCTTGGCCACGGGGCCCCTTTCACATGTACACATATACGTCTATATGGTACAACGCACGAGCCTATCCACGCAAAACATCTGCGAGAACGCCCTTGCATCACCTGTTCTCACAAATCAGAACCACCCTTAAAAAGGGTGGTTTGCTCTTAGGGTATAACCCACGGGCCCCGGGCTCGCGTCTAAAGGCG
>UQWV01000023.1 GCA_900544845.1 uncultured Collinsella sp.
GGTTAAACTGAAGGGACTGACCCCGGAGGAGTTCCGGAGACAGTCCCTTGCGGCGTAGTTCTTATTTAAGCCGTCCAGGTTTTGGGGTGCAGTTCATTTTGGGACGGGGCTTTTTTGACTACTTTTACATGCAAAGTAGTCAAAAAAGCCCCGTCCCAAATTAGCTACCCAAGCCGAAATGAGAGTGGATTTTCGGACACTCACCTCACGAGAGTGGAAAATCTCCCACTTTGGACAGCAATGAACGCAAAAAGTGGGAGATTATCCACTCTCAATTTATTGCACCCCGGGCCAAGGTAACGCCGCAAGTTGAGCATAAGTCAGCGAAAACGCCCCTAAGCGAGCAAGGTGACGTGAAAGAGGAGGGAAGCGTACTTCGGTACGCGACCGACGATTGAACGTCAGATTGCCGCCTAGGGGCGTTTGCAGCGTCGAGCCGTTACGCGGTTTGTAAAACCGCGTAACCTACACGGCCTGTGCCAGCTTCTCGGCTCGCTCGGCGGCGGCGAGTGCCTCGATGACGGTGCCGAGCTGGTCGCCCAGAAGGACGCCGTTGTAGGTGGAGTTGAAACCGATGCGGTGATCGGTCACGCGGTCCTGGGGCTGGTTGTAGGTACGGATCTTCTCGGAACGGTTGCCGTGGCCGATCTGGCTCTGACGCTCGGCACCAAGCTCGGCCTGCTGCTTCTCAAGCTCCATCTCGTACAGACGGGCGCGCAGCATCTGCATGCAGACCTCGCGGTTCTGGATCTGGGAACGCTGCTCCTGCGACTGCACCACGGTGTTGGTGGGCAGGTGGGTGATACGCACGGCGGAGTAGGTGGTGTTAACGCACTGACCGCCAGGGCCCGAGGCGCAGTAGGTGTCGATGCGCAGGTCGGACTGGTTGATCTGGACGTCGATCTCCTCGGCCTCGGGAAGCACGGCGACGGTTGCCGTGGAGGTCTGGATGCGACCCTGGGACTCGGTCTTGGGAACGCGCTGGACGCGGTGCACGCCGGACTCGAACTTCATGACGGAGTAGACGCGGTCGCCCTCGACCTTGAACTCGATGGACTTAAAGCCGCCGGCCTCGCTGGGGCTGGAATCGAGCACGGTGGTCTTCCAGCCGCGCGACTCGCAGAAGCGCTGGTACATCTTGTAGAGGTCGCCGGCAAAGATGGCCGCCTCGTCGCCACCGGCGGCGGAGCGGATCTCGACGATGGTGTTCTTGTCGTCGTTGGGGTCGCTCGGGATGAGCATGTACTTGATGTCTTCCTCGAGCTGCGGGAGCTTTTCCTCGTTCTCGGAGATGTCCATCTGGAGCATCTCCTTCTCGTCCGCATCGGTGGTGTCGCGGAGCATCTCCTTGGCGGCCTCGATGTCATCGAGCGCGCCGATGTACTCGCGCGAGGCGGCGATGAGGTCGGACTGGTGCGCGTACTCCTTGTTGAGGCGCGTGAACTCCTTGATATCGGAGGCGACGGCCGGGTCGGAAAGCTTCTTCTCGAGCTCCTCGTAGGCCTTAATGATCTTTTCGAGCTTGTCGCGCATGGCGGAACTCCTTTATATGCGTGAAGGTGAAAATCGGCAGAATTGATGGGGCGCGCGGCGCCGCTGCGGGGGTAAGCCCGGCTAGAACATGTCGATCTTCAGATACATGCGCATCCCTTCGCGTATGGGGTACATAGTTGTGGTCTAACCCATACATGATAGCGTGCGCAGGCATACCTGCATATAACCCGCACGGAATGCGACAAAGGGCCAGTCCCTTCCTTGAATATCAACTTCATCCGAACACCTCCCGCATTCATCCGTACATGTGCGGATGAATGCGGAAATCCGATACCCCGAGGGCAGGATCGGCCGGCCCCCGAGAGAAGTTCGATAATGCAAGGCTCTACTTCAAGAACATGGCCATATATAACGGAAGCGTCACCTTTTTGCCGTCTCGGCCGACGTTACCGTCTATCAGCTTGTATCCAAGGTTCACGTCCTGCCGCTCGAGCACGTCGTTGAGCGATACCGTAGATCCGCGCGAGGCCTTCACCTCAATGGGTACAACGCTCGCGTCGGGCGAGTCGACGAGAAACTCTATTTCCCTATCGCCCTTCTGCGACCGCCAATAGCGCAGAGCCACACCCCGCGCCGAAAGCATGCAGGCGACCAGGTTCTCGTAGAGGCCGCCCTTCATGGGACCCGCGAGCTTGTTGTTCACCACCGCTTCCAGCATTTCGAAACCGTACATGGCCATGAGCACGCCCGTATCGGCGGCATAGAGGCGAAACTTTGTCCCGTCTTCATAGGCGGCAAGAGGGAATTGGGCGGCGCTCACCGACTGGCACCGTCGCACCATACCCGCCCCCACGAGCCAATCCACGGACGAGCCAAATTTGCGCGCCGTTCCCCTGTTCTCAACCACAGAATACTGGAACTTCGTATTCTCCTTTGCAAGCTGGCGCGGCAACGATTCAAAGCACGCCCGCGCACGCACGCGCTCGGGGGCTTGCGCATATCGAGCCACGTCGTCGAGGTACGAGGCGAGCAGCCTGCTTTGCTCGTCGAAAGCAACGGCGAAGTTGCCCGTCCGCGCAAAGACGTCCACCACCGCAGGCATACCGCCGACCGCGAGGTACTCACGCAGCATCTGCATCATCTTCTGGTTCACCGCAACGGGCACGGGCATCAACGACTCATAGTATTCCCGCAAATTGGCGATATCGTCCTCCCCATACCCGCGCGCCCAAAGGTACTCCTCAAAATCGAGGGGGCCCATTTCGACCTCTCGCTCGTACCCAACGGGAATGGAGGCGAGCGCAGCCTCCTCTTTGAACCGAATGCCCAAGAGCGAGCCCGATGCAACGACATCGCACCTGCCGTCGAGAGCGAGATACTTAAGCGCAGCGCGAGCACGCGGGCACTCCTGAATCTCGTCGAGGAAAAGAAGCGTTCGTCCTGGAACAAATCTCACGCCGGGCACGACGAGCGATATCTGCCGATAGATCGAGTCGGCATCGATTGGGCCATCGAACACCCGCTTAAGGTCCGGGGACCCAATGAAGTCTATGGAGATAAAGCTTTCGTAGTCCTGCCGTCCGAACTCGGCGACGATGTACGACTTGCCAACCTGTCGCGCACCCTTGATGAGAAGGCATTCGGCGCCCTTTTCCGCCCGCCACGAACGGAGGGCATCGAGCATCTTTCGCCTCAGCACACTACGCACCATCCTTCACCTGCGGTTTGCAGCTTTTCAGGATGAATATTAGCAGCTTTTGCAGCTTTTCCGGGTGTATTTGGCCTAGATTTGCAGCTTTTCCTGGTCCAGATGGCCGCTTCGTGCAGCTTTTCCGGGCTTCTAGAGGGCGCGGCGCGCTTAGGAGCTGCAGAATCATAATCGCGTGCAAACGGCGGGTTAACACGGCCTTTCACCAAAAAGGGCGGGCGGCCGCGCCCTGCGACCACCCGCCCTCAATCAAAGCCCTTCTCGGCCGCCGCAGCTACCGGTTCCGGCGCCGCAGGATCACGCCTGCGGCGATCAGCAGCACCGCGCCGCCCGCGATGCCACCCAGGGCCATCGGCGACAAGCTGGTATCGCCCATATTCGGCAGACCCGGCTTCTCCTCCTTCGGCACCGGCGGCTTGCTCGGAGGATTCGTCGGCGGGTTGACTGGCGGGGTAGTCGGCGGCGTGTACGTGTTCTTGAACACCGGCGCCACGTCGCCGTCATAGGTTACCGTCGCCACCAGATGGCCCGCACCGTCGTCCGTCACCGTCACCGTTACCTGGTGCTCGGCCGCGTCGTACGTCACGTTCTTCTGAGCGTCGTTCACCTCGGAGATGCTGTAGCGATACGCCCCGGGCTTGTCGTACGAGATCGCCTTGAAGCCCACCGTGCCGTCCGCCGCGTTCTTGGCGGCCTGCAGCACCGTGCCGTTGGCGTCCTTCAACTGGAAGGAGAACTGCCCTTCCTTCAGGTCTTCGCCGCTCAGCACCTTGGAGGCCCCCAGCTTCACCTTAGTCGCGGCCGGCGCGTAGCTGTTGCTGAATGCCACCGCATCCGCAGCCTTGCCGCCCTTGCTGTAGGCAACCTGCGTCTCCAGCGCGTGCGTCTCCGCATTCTCCGTCACCGTCACCGTCGCGGTAAAGACCGTCGTGTCGTAGGTGACGCCGTTCGCCGTCGCCCCTGCCCGCTCGGACACGGTGTAGACGTACGTCCCCACCTTGTCCAGCTGCAGCGGCGCGAAGCCGAACGTGCCGTCGGCGCCGTTCTGCACCGTCTGCACCACGTTACCGTCGGCGTCCTTCAGGTCGAAGAAGAACTCACCCTCGGCCAGGTCGCGGCCGGTCAGAGCCTTCGTTCCGGTAATCGTCGCCGTCGTTGCCGTCGGCGTGTAGGTGTTGGTGAAGGTCAGATCCGCAGCCGTCTTGTTCGCCGTCGCGGTCAGCTGGCCGCTGCCGTCATCGGTCACGTTCACCGTTACGTCCAGCACCGCATCGCTGTAAGTGATGGTGCCATCTTGGCCCGCAACCTCCTTCACCTGGTACGCATGCGAACCAGTTGCGGTGTACGAGATGGCCTTGAAGGTAAACGCTTTACCCACGTTCGTGGTCCGGTCGATCTCCTGCCCGGTGGCCACGTCAATCAGCGCGAATGTGAACTCGCCATCGGCGGGCGTCCGCGTGGTGGCCGGGTCGGCATTCTCAAGCACCTTGGTGCCAGAGATCTGGTAGGAGGTCTGACCCGGCTGGTAGCTGTTCGCAAACGTCATGGTGTTGGGGGTGACGCCGTTCTCGGTGCCCTCGCTCGGTTTCACCGTAGAGCTCTCTACCACCAGCTTGCCGTCGTTGTTGTCCTTCACCACGTAGGTCAGGGTGTACGTCTTGCCGGTGTAGGTCACGCCCGGCACGCCCGGCGCGCCGTCCGTCGGCTGCACCTCACGGACCGTGAAGGGAAAGGTGCCCGCATGGTCGAAGGTCAGCTCGTTAAAGTAAACCTTGCCCTTGGCGTCGTTCTTCTGGGTCTGGAGCACCGTACCGTCAGACCCCACCAGCTCGAAGGCGAAGTCTCCCGCCTTTAGCTGATAGCTGCCGTCGTGCACGTCAACGCTCTTGGTGAGGGCGATCGCGCCGGAGTTCGTCGCCTTCGCCTTGTAGGTGTTGGTGAAGGTGGGCTTCGTGGCGTCCGCGCCGTCGTAGGCGACGCTCGCCTGCAGCGTGCCGGCATTGTCCACAACCGTCACCACGGCATGATGCACCGCGTCGTCGTAGGTCACGTAGGCCAGATCACCCTTCCGCTCCACGATAGTGTACTCGTACGTGCCCGGCTTCGCGTAGGAGAAGGCGTCGAAGTTAACGCTTCCGTCCGCGCCGTTGGTCGCGGTCCGGACGGGCTTGGCCCCGGCAAGCTGCTCAGCAGTCATTTTGCCCTCGCACACATCGAAGGTGAACTCGCCGTCCTTGGGGACGATCGGCGTGTTGTCGTCCTTCTTCACATAGCTCTTCTGCGCACCGAGGGCCAGACCGGTCGCGGCCGGCTGGTAGGTGTTGGTGAAGGTATCCGAGCCGGATGCGCTCGTCACGATCGCCTTCGCATTCAGTGCTCCGTTCCCGCCGTCTGTGACCGTCACCGTATAGGTGAGGGCATGATTGTCATAGACCATGCCCGGCTCCGCGCCCGGCTGCTCCACGATGGTGTAGGTGAAGTCCTTGCTCGCGGCACCGTCCAAGTCGGAGAGCTGGAACTCGCGCGTGAAGCAGACCTTGCCGTTTGCATCGTTCTTCGCGGTGGCGATCACGTTGCCGGCAGCGTCCTTCAGGTCGAAGGTGAACTCGCCGTCCGCAGGCTTCGTCGTGTGATCGAAGCCGTCCGCAACCTTGATGGTCTTGGTCGCCGTCAGCTCCACGGATCCCTTTGCGGTGTAGGTGTTGTTGAAGGTGGGAGCCGTAGCGGTACCGTCATAGGTGACGGTCACCTTCGTCTTGTTGTTGTCGTCCTGGTTCTGCTCTACCTTGACGTGGACCTTGACTTCCTTGGCGTCGTAGACCACGCCGTCGACGGCCTGGTCGGCTTTCTCCTCCTTGAACGTGTAGTCGTACTCGCCCAGGTTCAGGTTCTTGACGGTCAGCTTGACCTTGCCGTCCTGGTCGTTGGTGCCCTTGGAAACCTCGTTGCCGGCCTGGTCGTACAGGCCGAAAGTGAACGCACCAGCCGTCAGGTCCTTGCCCGTGAGGGTCTTCTTTGCCTCGATGGTTGCATCGGCCGTCGGCCTCGCGTTGGTGAAGGTCGGCACGGCCTTATCGCCGCCGTAGGTGGCGACCGCCTTTAGCGTGCCGTTCTTGTTATCAGTGACCCTAACGTGCACGTTCACCGTCTTGCCGTCGTAGACGACGGTCGAGTCGTTGCCGGCAACCTCCTTGATGGTGTAGTCGTGATCGCCCGGCGTGTCGTAGCTGATTGCCTGGAAGGCGACCTTGCCGTCCTTGTCATTCTGGACGGCCTGGATCACGTTGCCATCCTTGTCGAACAGCTGGAACGTGAAGTCGCCCCCTGCGAGCTCGCCGCCTTTGAAGCGCTTCGTCGCCTTGAGCGTTACCGAGGTCCCCTTCGGGCGGTACGCGTTCGTGAAGGTCTGCGAGTTGTCTCCACTCGTTACCTGCGGCGTGGCCCTCAGCGTGCCGGTGCCATCGTCCGCGACCGTCACCTTGTAGGTGAGCGGATGGGTGTCGTAGACCATGCCCGGCTCCGTGCCCGGCTGCTCCACGATGGTGTAGGTGAAGTCCTTGCTCGCGGCGCCGTCCAAGTCGGCGAGCTTGAAGTCGCGCGTGAACACCACCGTTCCGTCGGCCCCGTTCGTTACGGTATCGATGGGCTCGCCTTCAGCACTATCTCCGCTGTACAGGGCGAAGGTGTACTCGCCGCCCTTCAGCTTGACATCGTGCTTGAAGCCGTCCGCGACCGCGACGACCTTAGTCGCCGTCAGCTCCACGGAGCCGGTTGCGTCGTAAGTGTTCTTAAAGGTGGGGGCATCCGTCTTGCCGTCGTCGTAGGTGACGCTTGCCTCCAGCTGGCCGGCGTTGTCCACGACCTTCACCACGGCGTGGTGCACCGTATCGTCGTAGGTCACGTAGGCCAGGTCGCCCTTCCGCTCCACGATGGTGTACTCGTGAGTGCCCGGCTTCGCGTAGGAGAAGGCGTCGAAGCTGACGCTTCCGTCCGCGCCGTTGGTCGCGGTCCGGACGGGCTTGGCTCCGGCAAGCTGCGCAGCCGTCAGGTTGCCCTCGTACAGGTCGAAGGTGAACTCGCCACCCTTGAGCGTGGCCTGCGTGTTGTCGGACTTCACGTACGATTTCTTCGCCGTGAGTGTAGCCGAGGTCTCGGCAGGCTGGTACTTGTTGGTGAAGGTCGGGGCGTCATTCTTGTCGTCATAGGTGACAGTCGCCTTTGCCTTGTCACCGTCCGCCTTCACCGAGACGTGGACCTTCACCGCCGCGGTATCGTAGGTGATGGTCGAATCGCTGCCAGCGACCTCCTTGAGCGTGTAGTCGTACTCGCCTATGGTCAGACCGGTGAGGATGAGCTTAATCTTGCCGTCCTTGTCGTTCTGGACAGTCTGGATGGGATCAACCGTAGTCGTGTCGCCTTGATATAGGCCGAAAGTGAACGCACCAGCCGTCAGGTCCTTGCCCTTGAGGGTCTTCGTCGCCTCGATAGTGGCGTCGGCCGTCGGCTTCGAGTTGGTGAAGGTCGGAGCGTCGGCCTTGCCGTCGTAGGTGGCGGTCGCGCTCAGCGTGCCGTTCTTGTTATCGGTGACGCTAACGTGCACTTTCACCGTCTTGCCATCGTAAACGATAGTCGGGTCGGCGCCTTCGACCTCCTTGATGGTGTAGTCGTGCTCACCAGCCTCGGTGTAATCAATGGCCGGGAAGGTGATGTTGCCGTTGGCATCGTTCTTTTCTTCGGCGACAACCTTATCGCCCTCCTTCACCTGGAATGAGAACTGCTGGTTCTCAAGGGTGCCGCCCGTAAATTGCTTCTTCGCCGCCAGGGTCACGGAACCCTTCGCAGCATAGCTGTTGTTGAAGGTGGCGAGGTTCACCTTGCCGTTCTTGACCTCAAGCGTCTCGCGCTTGTCATCGCCGCTCTTCTCCACCGTCACGCCCGTGACGGTCAGCTTGGCGTTCTTATCCTCGACCCTTACCGTGACGGTATAGGTCGAGGCGTCCATCGTCCAGCCGGCGTTCTGCACGCCGTCCACCGCGGGATCATCATCGGCGTTGCGTGCCTCGGTGAGCGTGAACGCGTACTCGCCCGCCTTGTTGAACGTCATATTCGAGAAGTCGACCGTCTGGCCCTTGTCCTTGATAATCTTGTCCTTCGTGGCCTTGGACTCCGCGTGCGCGTCGCCCGCCAGGTCGTCCGACACACCCAAGTCGCCGGCGGCGATCTTCTGCTGCGTCTCTTCCGTGGCGGTCAGCGTGAACGAGAACGCCTTCTCCGTGCTCTCAACACCGGAGATCTTCTTCGTCACCTGCGGGGTCAGCTTATCGCTGGCAGTCGTCTTGTAGCTGTTCTTGAACGGGATGGTTGCCGTGTTGCCCTCGAGCGTTCCGTTGGGCGCAAACTCACGATAATCGACCTTCTCGCCATCACTGTTCAGAACTGTCGTCTCGATTTTCAGCGTACCGTCGCCGTTGTCGAACACCGCGATCTCGATGGTGTAGGCCGCCTTGTCGTAGGTGTAGCCGGCGGGAACGGGCTTCGGCACGTTCTCTTCCACCCTGTATTGGTAGACGTTGGCGCGGCATTCATTGCTCACGTCGTCGTGTGTGAACTGCAAGCCCTTCGGCAGCAGGCTCACGGTCTTGGTGTCCCCGAGCTTCATCTCGGGAATCTTGACGGTCTTCGTCCCACCCGTGATGCCGAGCTTCTTCGCCGCGGCGTCGGCGGAGGTCAGGATGAACTTCGTGCCATCCTGGCCCTCGGCCTGATAGTCCTCGGGCGTCACCGTAAAGCTGAATGTGCTGCTCACATCACCGGTGCCGGTGAATTTCTTCTCAATCTGCAGACCGGCCTTCGCACCGTACTCGACCGTCTCGACCTTGTACTCGTTCTTGAACGGGACGATAGGCGTAGCGGGATTCGCACCGCGACTCGAGACCGTCTGCACGTAGTTGGTCGTGGTATCGAGGCCCTTAATCGTCTCGGCCGTCAGCTTATTAACGTCGCCGTCCTCGCCGACAAGCGCTGTCACGTCCGGGCCCTTCACGACCGTCGTCTCGGTGTAGAGCTGACCCTTGTTATCCTGGTTCGGTTTCACCGCGATGAGCACGTAGGCGTCACCGGGGTACTCGGTGTCATACGTGTATCCATTAGCGTTGGCGCCATGCACCTCAGACACCTTGTACACGTACGTCTTGTTGTAGCTCAGTTGCGTGAAGTTCATCTTCAGCTTACCGGACATCGTGGCGGTCTGCGTATCGTCACCGTCGTCCTTGCCCACGGTATTCGTGAACGACTTATCGGTATCAGCCGGCTCCGGGGCCTTCGTGCCGTTATACGTCATCGCCTCGATGGTGAACGGGAACATGCCATTCTCCAGCGGGGTACCGACCAGAGTCTTGGTCACATCGATGCCCGCGTAGGTACCGGAGGCCGTATAGGTGTTGGTAAACGCGGCAGCGCCCGTCACCTGCCGATCGGCATCCGTCGTCGCCTGCTTGTTGTCGTACGCAACCGACGCGGTCAGCTTACCGGTATGCGTGCCGTTCTCGATATCGGTCACTGTGTACGTCACCGTGGACGTATGGCCATCATAGCTGATGCCGGTCTTGTCCGCGTCGGTCGGCCTCGTCTCGTTCACTTTGAACGTATACACGCCCGGCTTGGTAAACACAAGGTCGCCCGTGCCGAACGGGGCGGTGCGCATCGCGTCGCCGGGACCTGCGATCTCGACCTTAGTCGTCAAATCGCCAGTCTCATCGGAGTCGGCAGCCTTCTTCTGAGTAACGACCTTGTTTTTAACCGTTTTCATCGTAGCGTCATCCGCCGGCGTCAGCGTGAAATCGAACTTGTCATCCTGCTCCCACGCACGCCCAGCCAGCGTCTTCTGCACAGTAACCGGTGCCGACGTCGTCTGCGTCACCGTGTAGGTGTTCTTGAACGGGATATTTCCACCCGTGTCCGTCAGCTGCGTGCCGTCGGCCTTCCAATACGTGGCCGTGGAGGACAATTGGCCCTTGTCGTCGAGCGTGTTTTGCACCATCGCGTAGTACACGGTGGTGTCGTACGTCATGCCGCCCGTTGTCGAAGCATCGGAATTAGCGCGCTCCGTCACCTGATACACGTAGGTGGTGTTCTGGTCGGCAGCGGTGAACGTGATCTGCGGGAAAGCCGCAATGCCGCCACCATCGTTCTTCGCGGTCGTCACGCCGTCGGCGGGCATCGGCGCGTCGTTCGCACTGACCGTGTAGCTCAGGTCATTGAACTTGATGGGAGCAGCCCCCACCGCGCTGTTGGCCAGGCCGCCCAGCGCCTTCAGCTCGAAGGTGAACTTGCCCGCGGCAAGCGGGTTGTCGCCCGACTCGTCGGTATACGACTTCTGCGCGTTAAATGAGATTGTCTTGGTGTCGGTGCTGAACTTGTTGGTGAACACCGCGACCTTGTTATCGACTGGCACGGCCGGGTCGTGGTGGGCGCCATCATCGTCGTCGTTGCGAGCCATAGTGACAACCGGCTCGGACAGCGTACCCCTGCCCGTGTCGTCCACCTGCACCGTCACCGTGTACCCGGCGCTCGAGTAGCCGAAGCCGGGCAGCCAGGACGAGTCATGCTCGTCGGGCGTCCGCTCGGCCACCGTATAGGTGTACGTGCCGGGCTTCTCGTACGTAATCTGGCCGAAGCCGAACACATCACCATTGTTGACGGTCTTGACAACCTGGACGTATCCGGGCACGCCGGATACGTCCTTGTAGCCCCCGGGCATGGGCGTGCCCTTGGCAGCGCGCAGATAGATGTCGAAGCTGTCGGCCTTAGTCCACTTGCGGCCTTGAAGCACCTTCTGCGCCCGAATGCCGGTGAGCGTCACCGAAGACTTCACGCTGTAGCTGTTGGTGAACGTCAGCTTGTTGGCCTCGGCCACCGTGCCGTCGGCGTTCTTCTTCGCGATCGTGCCGGAGATGCTGTCGCCCTCGCCGCTCAGGGCGTTGCCGCCCTGCTCGCGCTTGGTCAGCGTGAAGCCGGCCGGCATCTTGTCCGTACCGGTCAGCTCCTTCACCGTGTAGGTGTCGTTCTCGGCGAGACCGTACACGCGGATCGTCTGGCCGTCCGTGATGGTCTGCTCGCGGCCGTTCTCGAGGTCGAACATATCGCCGACCTGCTTCTCGCTTGGGGTCCCCGCGTTCTCAAACACCGCGGCCTTGTACGTCTTCCCCGTGGGCACGGTGAACTTGAAGGTGAACGTCGCATCCTTGTTACCCTTCAGGCCTTTGGGCACCTCGACCTTCTTCGTCACCTCGAGGCTCGCCTCGCGCTTGTTCGCCACGCGCACGCAGGTGGCGCCCGTGAACAGCGCGTTCAGATTCATGTCGTCCAGGTTGGCGCGGGTGCCCTTCGCATTAGTGTCACCAGGCACATCCTCCTGCGTGATGCCCATACGTATCCAGCCCGTCTTGGTCTCCAGGCGGTAGGGTTTGCCCGCCTCGGTGGGTCCATACTGGTAGACACGCCCGTTGGCGCCGTACTTGAGATGTACCTCATCCTTGCCGCCCTTGGCGTCATTGGTCCAGATAAGGTTGCCGTTGCCGTCGGGCTTCCCGTCGGACGTCTGGCGCATACCCTTGATCCACGTGAGCGTGTTGTCGATGTCGCCCTCTGCGCCAAACTGGCCCAGGCTCTTCATGAGCGCGCCCGGGCCCACGAACGTCGAGACGCCATCGGTGGCCGTGCCGGCATCGGCGTGCACGCCCTTGTCGTCAACGACCACCTTAATCACTGTGTCGTTCATGAGATAGCCGTCGGGCACGCCGATCTCTTTAAGGTAGTACGTTCCCTTCGAAAGCGGCTTGTGCCCGTCGCTCGTCATCGGGAACACGCCCGCGCCCGCAAGCGTAATCGGATCGGTAAGCGAATCCTGCGTCGTCACCTTATCGAACGGGGTCACGTCGCCCTTAATACTGGCCGTGCCGTCAGCGGCGACGTCGACCTGATCAGGGGTGTACAGTCCGAACGTGGCACCCGCCAGAGGGGAGCCCGACGTGTCGGTCTTCTGCACGAACAGGCGATTCTGGATGTTCGTGACGAGCAGGCGCGTGGCGAACTGCCGCTTGAAGTTCATGCCGTCTGCGATGTCGTCACTGTACACGTGGACGGTGTTCCCGAGTGTCGCGTTGGCGATGGAGCTCTCCGTTGTGTGGTAGATGGCCACCGTGTACTCGGCATCCTTGCGGGCATCACCGCTCAGCAGGTAGTAGTACTTGGAGATGTCACCGGGCAGATTTTGAATCTCTACCTGGTACTGGCCGCTCGTGTTGAGCGTGAAGGCGTGCAGGTCCTTCTTCGCCGCCTCGATAGCGCCGGCCATGCTCGGATCCTTGGCGAGGGTGTACCCCATTCCCGTCGATGGGTCGCCCGACACGGCGTGCCAATTGTTCGGATTGTTGATACCTGCGCTTTTATCGCGCTTGAGCACCACAGCGAACAGTATGCCGGAGTTCAGGCTGACGGTCTCGTTTGACTTCGTCAGGTCTTTCTTTGCCTTGTACACGGTCGACGGCGCGGTGATGGTCTCCTTCGCAGCGGCGAACGCACCGGTCTTCCACACGACGCTGTCCGCGTCCATACCGCCGCGGTTGATGATGACGCCGCCCGCGCCGTTCTCAGCGCTCGCGGGCACGTACTCGAGCTGCATGCTGCCACCTGTCGCCGCGAGACTCGAGCGGTATCCCTCGGGCACGTGCGTCTCCTTCAGGAGGTAGTACTTGTTGTCGTGATTATTCTCGTAGAGATCGTCGAAGTTGATGACGCCGTTGTCCACGTCGTTCGTGAGCGTTAGGTGACCGGCCTCGTCCGTGGTGCCGGAGCCGAGGTGCTCGCCCTCGGTCTTGAAGTCCTTGTCGGTCTTATAGAGCTTGAACTCGGCACCCTGTACGAACTTGCCGTCCTGGTCGAACTTGATGATGTCGGACTCGGGCACCGTCACGAGGTTGAACTTGAGCTCCATGTTGGAGTAGAGGGCGCCGCGCTCCAGGTAGAAGAACTTGAGGGTGTGGTTGGTGCCGTCGGCGAAGGTGTTGTTGGCAAAGCCCGAAGTAGTGTCCTTATGCGCCGCCTGGTACTTGCTCAGCAGCGTGCCGTCGCTATTGCCGTTCACCTTAATGTCGCCCGTTTTAAAGTTGATGTTCAGACTCGCGCGGTCGTGAATACCGCCGATATCCCCCACGAGGACATCGTCGATGAACACCCAGACATCATCGTCGCCGGCGAACTCGAAGGTCATGTCCTTCTTATCGTTCGTCAGGCCGTCTTTGGGCTGCACGAATCGCGTGGACATTGAGAGGCCAAAGTGGTGGTTGACGGGGTTACCACCGTTGTAGCTCGCGGTGTTGTCTGCCGTGATGCCATTTTGGACGAGCTGGCCGTTTTCCTCCTTGAACACTTTGTCTGCCGCGTCGAACGGGAAGAACTGACCCCGGTGAGACGAATTGCCAATGCCACAGGTGTCATAGATATCGAAGGCATTCTTGTCAGCGTTGTAGGCTGCGTAGTTTTGGGTGCTGTCATAGACGTAGTAGCCGTTCTGAACCTTGAGGAGGCCCGTCACGCCAAAATGGGACGTCTTGCCGGTCTGGGTAGAGGAATCGAACAGGTAGCGGAGGGACTCGCCGCCCCAGGTTTCGGAAAGCTTCGGGTAGCCGTCTGAAAGCGTGTTGTTGACAATGCTGGGCCTCGAGCTCGTGCCGCCCGTCCATTGGTTGAGCGACTCACCACCCCGGCCGTCGTTAAACTGGAACCGGTGGTTTGCGTTGACGCCGCCGTTGCCGGAAACCGACAGATGGTTATCGGGATTCACCCAGTAATCAAACAGGTTGATTGTTGTCCCCGAAGGCGAAATCGTCGGAACCGTGTGGTCCGGAATTGCCGCCTCGGCACGAAGCGGCAGGAAGAAACTCGCCGTCAGCGCGATGGCGAGGGCCAGAACAATCGCATATGGCGAGACCGGGCGCAGCCCACGACGACGGCCATAAGACATGACGGGCCACCGCTCGCGCGGCCGGTGTTCACCAGGAAGTTCCCTGCTTAGACACCCCCCCCCGGTAGCAATATTCACGAGTCGAGACGTCGTCTCTCTGAGCTCCTGCATAATTTCCTCCCCAGTCGCACGGCGACCTGCCCGGGCGCTCCCCGGGGGGCCGAGGCAGTCTGGCACATGCCCGCAGTCGTTCAAGGAATACCAACCCCAGCATATGTCTCTTAAGATATCTTAGCCTTTTTCTATTACAGTTTTTGTCTCATTACCGATGAAATCGGCTCAGTCCCTTTGTCACATTCTAGAGCGTGTGGAGCAGGGCGATGAGGAGGCGGATGCCCTGGAGGTAGGCGCGGCGGGTGATGCGTTCGTTGGTGCCGTGGACGCCGCGATCGCACTCGTCATCGTCCACCACAAAGGCCGAGAAGCGAATGCACTCAGGGCAAATACGCTGGTAGTTGGCAGCATCGGTGGCGCCGATCACGGTCGAGGGCACGATTGCCAACGGCTCGGATGATCCGTTTTCCTCCGTCCCCTTTGGATCACGGAAATAGCGGGCGGCGATGGAGCGAACCACTTCGAGCCCAGGTCCGCCGATGCGCGGGGACGGCGAGGGTTCGGAACTGCCGGGGCCGAGCTCGACCTCAACGCGGCCGGCAAGCCCCGCCGCGGCAACCGCCTCACGGCAGCGCGCCACGACATCGGCCACGCTCGTGCCCTCGAGCATGCGGAAGTTAATATTGGCCCACATGTCCTGCGGCATCACGTTGGCGCCGGTGCTGCCGCCCTCAATCTGCGTGGGCGCGCAGGTTGTGGTCACAAGCGGATAGAGCTTTTTGCTAGCGAGGCAATCGCGCACGATGGCGTCCCTGTTGGCAGCAATTTCATCGACCGTGTAGAGCCCCAGCTCGACGAGCTGCGCGGCAAGCAGGTCGGTCACGCGCGTCGGCCACTCGATATCGCAGATTGCCGCGATAGCACGGCTGAGCACTTCAAGCGACGTGCCACCGTAGGGGTTGGAAGAATGCCCGCCCTCGCTCTTCGTCTTGAGCACAATGTCGGCATAGCCCCTCTCGGCCAGGTCGGCATGCATGAGCCAGCCTTCGCCCGCGGCATACTCGGCGGCAGAAACAATGCGGTAGTCGCCCTCGTCAATCAGGTACTCAAGCTCAACGCCGCGCTCTTCGAGCGCACGACCGATGGCACCCGCGCCGTACTGCGTGGTCTCCTCGTCCTGGCCAAAGGCGAGCAGCAGCGTGCGCTCGTGCTGCCAACCGTGCGCCAGCGCATATTCGACCGCTTCGAGAATGCCCGCGACCTGGTCTTTCATATCGATCGCGCCGCGACCCCAGATGAAGGTGTCGTCCACGTGCCCGCTAAAGGGAGCGTGCGTCCAATCCTCCTCGGTGCCCGGCACCACAGGGACCACGTCCATGTGGCCCATGAGCATAACGGGCTTGCGAGCAGGGTCGGAACCGGCAAGCGTCACGAGCAGCGAATGGTCGATGAGCTCGACCTCGCCCGCCGCGAACACGCGCGGCCAGGCCTGCTGCATATAGGCGCGCAGATCGGCAAACGGCTGCCAGTCCACCGCCTCGGCATCCATGCTCGAAATCGTCGGAAACGACAGCACGCGGCCCAAGCGCTCGCATGCGCCAGCCTCGTCCAGATCGACAAAATCGTCCTCATGCGCAAAGAAGCGCCAAACCTCGGCCATGACATCCTTTCGATTGTGACGACAAAGGCCGCCCCACCGGAGCGGCCCCATCGTTCACACATTTGCAGTCGGTTATTTGTCCTCGAGATAGCGCGAGAGGAACTCACGCGTGCGCTGATGTTTGGGGTTGCCGAAGAGCTCGGCCGGCGCGGCGTCCTCGAGCACCACGCCCTTGTCCATAAAGACCACGCGGTCGGACACGGTGCGGGCAAAGGCCATCTCGTGCGTGACGACCACCATGGTCATGCCGGCGGCCGCGAGCTTGCGCATGACCTCGAGCACCTCGCCCACGATCTCGGGGTCGAGTGCGGAGGTGGGCTCATCGAACAGCATGATCTGCGGATTCATGCACAGGGCACGGGCGATGGCCACGCGCTGCTTTTGACCACCGGACAGGCGACCCACGGCGGCGTGTGCAAACTTTTCGAGCCCCACGCTCGTCAGATGCTCCATCGCGACCTTTTCGGCCTCGGCCTTGCTCATCTTTTTGAGCGTGACGGGCGCGAGCGTGCAGTTGTCGAGCACATCCATGTTGTTGAACAGGTTGAAGCCCTGGAACACCATGCCGATGTCCTCGCGGAGTTTATTGATGTTGCAGCGCTCGGCCGTGAGGTCCTGGCCGTGGAACCAGATGTGGCCTGCGTCCGGGGTCTCGAGCAGGTTGAGGCAACGCAGGAAGGTCGACTTGCCCGAGCCCGAAGCGCCGATGATGGTGACGACCTCGCCGGGGCTAACGGCCAGGTCGATGCCCTTGAGCACCTCGAGCGAGCCAAAGCTCTTGTGCAGGCCCTCAACGCGGATGAGCGGCTCTTTGGTTTGCGCGGCCGCAACGCCGGTAGTGGCGGTATCTGCCATGATGAATCTCCTCGTCTTGCGCCTAGTTGGAGCTGGGCAGCGTGGCCGGAGCCTCGGCGCCGAGCTTTTTGCCAAAGGCCTCGAGCAGGCGGCTCGCCACGAGCGTCAGGATCAGGTAGACCACGAGCGCCACGCAGTAGACCTCCATCTGGCGGTAGTACACGCCGGCGACGGTGGTGGTGGCGTACATGAGGTCGAACACGCCGATGACCGAAAGCACTGACGAATCCTTGATGTTGATGATGAGCTCGTTGGTGAGCGCGGGGATCGCGTTTTTAATGCCCTGCGGGAACACGACCTTGCGCATGGCCTGCCATTGCGACAGACCCAGCGAGCGCGCCGCCTCGGCCTGGCCGGGGTCGATGGACTCGATGCCGCCGCGCAGGACCTCCATCATATAGGCGGTGGAGTTGAGCGAAATGGTGACGAGACCCGCGGTAAAGGTGCTCCAGATCTGGTTGGCCTGCGCCGTCTCGAAGCCCATGCCGCGCAGAACGGTAAAGCCCGCGTAATAGATGAGCAGACCCTGGACCATCATGGGCGTGCCGCGCACGATGGTGGAGTAAACGGTCGCAAAGCCGCGGCCGATGCTCTTAAAGAAACGCGTGAGATCGTTGTCCACACGGTCGAACGTCTGGATGCGCAGGAACACGAAAAGCAGCGCCAGGAAAAAGGCGATGACGGTGCCGAAGGTGGCAAGCGCGATGGTGATCTCGATGCCGCGAATAAAGAAGTCGCCGCTCTTATAGGTCATGTAGACCAGGCTCGGCAAAAAGTCGCTGGGATTGGAGTCCGAGACAATGCTCACCTGTACCAGGTCGATAAACGACATGACGCAGCGGTCGATAAAGAAGATCGCTGCAATGGCGACGACGACATAGCTGCCCAGGCGCGCGCCGCGACGGAAACGCTCGGATGCGAATGGCGATTTTTCGCGATAGTCGTTCCAGTGCATGAGCTTGGTGACGAGCGCCGCCGCCGACACGACGAGCCAGGCCCAAAGGATCGCCCAGAGGCAATCCTGGAAGATGCCGGTGGGTGCCAAAAAGCTCAGCGGGGTGGGGTTGCGCTGGCTAAACGCCAGACCGAGCGCCGCGATGACGCTCGTGCCCAGGTATACATAACGGTGGTCGGCCTTGATAAAGGAGGCCAGGCGATTGATAGTTTTCATGCTGCCTCCCTATGCCGGCTGACGGTCGAGGCACGCGTCCCACATTTGGTCGCGCTCCTCCTGGCTGACGCCCTTGAGCGTCTTATCGATGAGTTTGAGCAGCTTGTCCGAGCCCTTGCGGCAGCCGACGTTTGCCGTGACCTCCTGCTTAAAGCCCTCGCCCTCGGCAAATTGAATCGGCACGATGCCCGGATTTTGGGCCATATAGCCCTTCTCGTTCTCGGTGTTGTAGGTCACGGCGTCGCACGTGCCCTGCAGCAGGTTCGAGAACACCGTGGGGACCGAATCGACCGGATTCTTGTGGACGACGCCCGGGATCTCGTCGATGACGGTATCGAGCATGGTGTCCTTTTGACCGAGCACCGTGGCGCCGCTGAAGTCGCTGAGCTTGGTCGCGTTTTGGTAGGGCGAACCCTCTTTTACGAACAGGCCAAAGTACCCGATAAAGTACGGGTCGGAAAAGCCGACGGACTCCTCGCGCTCGGGCGTGGCGCTCATGCCGGCGATGATGAGGTCGATCTGGCCGTTGTTGAGCGAATCGATGAGGCCCGAGAAGCTCTGCTTGACGGCAACGGGTTCGCCGCCGAGGGCCTTGCAAACGATCTTGGCGATCTGCACGTCGTAGCCATCGGCATAGGCGCCCTGCACGTTATCGATGGGGATGGTGAACTCGCTGGCCTCGGAGACCTGCCAGTTGTACGGGGCGTAGGCCGCCTCCATGCCAATGCGGATCTTGTCCTTGCCGATCACGGAATCGGACAGGTCATCGCGACCGCTGCCCGTCGTTGGCTGGACCACTTCCAGCGTAGAGGGGCGCTGGCAGCCGGCGAGCGCGCCGGCGACGACGGTAGCGCTCGCGGCGAGAGCGCCACCCAGAAAGATGCGACGGCTGCACACCGGCTGTGAATGCGCGTCGCGCTGTAGTCGAGGTTGCATCTGATGCCTTCCTGTTTTGCTTTGCTGACAACAGAACAGGATAGCGCAGCGGCGGAACCGATGGGGCGTACGCAAAAGTTTAACGAACGTCCCCAACGACTACCTATCAAAAAGCCTCCCTGCTGGGGATGGCGGGGAGGCTAGCTGTCACATCTAGAACAGGGTGACGCTAAAGGAACGGGTGTCGGTAGCGCCCGGCGCCAGCGTAATGGTGTTGACCTTGTGCTCAAAGACGTCGTCCTCGGTGTCCATGGTAGTGTGGCCGGTCCAAGGCTCGAGCGCCACAAACGGAGCGTCGTTGGCGGCAGACCACACGCCGATGTACTTAAAGCCCTCAAAGTCGATCTTGACGCCGTGGCCCGACTTGCGACCGCGCAGCGTGAGCGTGGAGCCCGGGGTATCGGTGAACATGATGGCGTCGTTATCGAAGCTGCGGTGCGTGATGGGCAGCACGTCCGAGTTATCGGGAGCCTTGTAGCTGCCCTCGAACGTCATGAGGCCATCCGGCGTGATGATGGGAGCCTCGTTAGTCCATGCCTCGGTAAACGCCAGCTCGTAATCCTCGAATGCCTCGTCCTCGGCACCGGGAGCCGGTACGTTAAACGCGGGGTGGCCACCCACCGAGAACGGCAGGTCCACGTCGCCGGTGTTGGTGACGGCAAAGGTCTGCGTGAGCATGGCGTCGCCGGTGAGCGCATAGGTCATGTTGAGCTTAAAGTGGAAGGGGAAGGCCTTGAGCGACTCGGGAGTGTCGGTGATCTCATAGGTTACCGAGGAGCCGTCCTCGGAGACCTCGACTAACTTATGCTCGACAATGCGCGCGATGCCGTGGCGTGCCATCTCGCAGGTGCCGGCCGCAGACGTTGCCGTGTTGTTGCGCAGCGAGCCCACGATGGGGAACAGAATGGGCGCGTGCTTGCCCCAAAAGGCGGGATCGCCCTGCCACAGATACTCGTTGCCGTTAAGGGCAAGGCTCGTGAGCTGGGCGCCCATAGAATCGATGGCGGCGGTGAGGCCGCCGCGCTTGATGGTGGTGACGGTGGACATGCTACTTCCTCCAAAAGTAAACAATAGTGTCGAGGGATATTGTCCCACTCTTGGCAGCGAGACGGGGCGGCAGGCGATTATTGAGTGGCCACGTAAAGGTCAAACCCGCCCTGCGGCGTGCTGTCGACCGTGTCGGGCGCTTGCGAGTTAAAGCTCACGGGAACCATGCGTTTTGAGGCGCAGAAGCACGTGCCGTCGGTGGCAACGGGCGGCTCGTCGACCGTGAGCTCGTAGTCTCCGGGCTTGAGCTCGATGCCTTCACCGTCAGAGTTGACATATTGATACTCGTCGACCGCCTGCCCCTTGAGCGTGCGGCCCACGATGTGGATGAGCATCTGGCTGTCGCCGCGGGCGGTATCCCATGTCGCACCGTCCTTAACCTCGACCGACACATGCACCGAGCGCGTGCGGCTGAGCGATTGCTCGACAGACATCTCGACCTTGGCGGCGTCTTCTCGCTGTTGTTCCACATGGCTCCAGACGCTGCCGATCGCCGAACAGGCGATGACGCCGGCCATGAAGGCGATGAGGATGGGGCCAAGTGGAGAACGACGGCCCGCGTCTTCCTCGCGAGACAGATTGGGGCGATGCGTGGGGGCGGGCGCCTGGGCGCCCTGCGCGGGCACGTCGAGAATACTGAAAGACGCCGTGCTGTCGGGATCGATAGTGTGGCGCGGCTGCGGCGTCTTTGCCGGCGAAATCGACATGTCGGCCGGCTCGCCGAGCGTTGCCGTGGCGTCGGCCTTCGCCTCGTCGGCCTCGGCCTGGGCCCAGGCCTGTTCGAAGGTCAGGGGTTCGGCAGGGTCGGGGTCCGAATCGGAGACGGCGTCGGTATCGTCGCCCGACACGTCGCTCGGCAACGGCTCGTCCCACTCCTCGTCCGGAGCCTCACCCTCGCTATACCACCATTCAAAGTTATCGATATCCATACGGGGCGCCCCTTAGGCCTCGCAAGCAAACACTTGCTAGCCTTATACCCCCAGACAGTACGGAGGCTCGCCGGCGCAGACAGGAAAACCGTCCCAACATTCGACGGTTTTTCTCGTTTTTGAGATTTTCATCGAATGTTGGGACGGTTTGGGCAGCAGCCACACCACGAATGTGACGAAGGAGCAGTCCCCTTGTCACATCTAGAGGGCGACGGGGATTTGGATGCAGCAGAAGTCCTCTTGGTGGGACTCGTCGTAGCTCGTGGTATCGAGGTAGCAAAAGTCGAAGGCGTTGCCGATGGGCTGGAGCGCGTGCTTGTCCATGCAGGCAACGATGGCGCGGATGCCCTCGGGCTCGTACGGCATGCCCCAGCGGCTCATGCACAGGTATGTGCCCTCGGGCAGCACTTCGATGCCGATCTCTGCCAGCTCGGCAGCGTCGCTCGGCAGCAGCTCCTCGACACCGCGCGGTAGCACGGCAAAGGAGCCGGCGCCGGCGATGGGGTCGTCGGAATGCAGCGCCTCGCGACGCAGCATGGCGCCCCAGCCACGCATGGGGCGCGTGCCCGTCAACGCACGCATGCGCAAAATCGCCCGCATGAGCGTGGGATGAAGCATCGAGCGGCCACGCTCGATATCGCCCGGAAACTCCTCAAAGACCACGTAGCGACGCTCGAACTGCTTGAGCTCCGGCTTGCCCTCGCGCTCGCGCCAGTAAACCGCCTCGTCGTAAAAGCTCAGACGCTCCTGCACGCTCGCGCGCTCGGATTTGAGCCCGGCAATCTGCTCATCGAGCGCCTGCACCCGCGAGCGCAGGTGATCGGTCATCTCGCTAATGTCGAACGTCGAGGTCAGACGGTCGATCTCGTCGAGTTCGAGCCCCAGGTCGCGCAGCATGCAGATCAGACGCATGAGCGGGATCTGCGTGGGCGAATAGAAACGGTAGCCCTTTTCGTTCACCACGGCGGGCTTAAACAGACCGATCTTGTCGTAGTAAATGAGCGTTTGGCGCGAAACATTGAACAAGCTCGCCATCTCGCTAATCGCATACATGCCCGTCTGCATAGATCCTCCCGACACATCCTTTGACGCGAAAAGCCCGCCGCCCACAGGGGCAGCGGGCTCAAACACTCCTCGTATCCTACCCTAAAGACGCCTATGACCAGCGCTTATAGTTTGCACATGACACGCCGACGGCCTCGAGCGCCTTGGCGGCGATGTGATGCACCGCGTCATCGAGCGTGGCGGGGCCGTTGTAAAACGTGAGCATGGGCGGCATGAGCATGACGCCCGGTACGCGCGCCAGGCGCGCCATGTTGTCGACATGAATGGCGCTGAAGGGCGTCTCGCGCACCATGAGCACCAGGCGGCGCTGCTCTTTCATCTGCACGTCGGCCGCACGCAGCAACAGATTGTCGCTGTAGCCGCTCGCGATGCCGGCGAGCGTCTTCATGGAGCAGGGCGCCACGATCATGCCGTCGACCGGATAGGTGCCGCTTGCGATGGCGGCGCCGATGTTCTTGTTGTCGTAGACCACATCGGCGTGCGCGACAAACTCGTCGAGCGTCATGCCGAGCTCCTGCTCGATGGTGATCTCTCCCCCGCGCGTGACGACAAGCGCCGACTCGGCACCGGCCTGACGCAGGCATTTGAGGCACTCAAGGCCCAGCGCGGCACCGCTGGCGCCAGACACGCCAACGACAATGCGACGGGGACGGACAGAAGACTCAGGCATGACAACTCCTTAACTACTTGGTAGGGCTACTTACTAGAAAGCAATCTCCTTGGCCCACTTGTCCTTGTCGATCTCCATGAACTGCGAGCGGATGAAGTTCTTCTTGAGGTCGAACGGGACCGTGCAGTCGAAGATGGCCTTGCAGGCGATGCCATGCTCGCGAATCGAAGGATCGAACGCGGGGTCGTTGGACGGGTCGAGCACGTGGCAGTGGCAGCCGGGGATGGTGATGAGGTCCACGTCGGCCTGGAAGCGCGTGGTCATGGCCCACATCACGTCGCTCATATCGAAGATGTCGACGTCCTCGTCAACAAGGATCACATGCTTGAGCTCGGAGAATGCCGAGAAGGCGAGCATGGCGGCGTTGCGCTGACGGCCCTCGTCATTTTTGTTCGACTTCTTGAACTGCATGATGGCAACGAACTTGCCGCCGCCGCAGGGGGCAGCGTGGACGTTGAGCAGGCGGCCCGGGATAGCGGTCTCGACCATCTTGTAGATGGAAGCCTCGGTGGGGATACCGGCCATGGACACGTGCTCGTGCGAAGGGCCGATGCAGCTCTCCATAATGGGGTTGACACGCGTGGTGACGGCGGTGATCTTGATCACCGGGCAGACCTTGGCGCCGCCGGTGTAGCCGGGGAACTCGGGCATGGCGTAGCCGTGGCCGTTGACGTCCTCGTTGATGGTCTCGTCGTGCATGAGGTAGCCCTCGAGCACGTACTCGGCATTGGCGATGCACTTCTGCGGAACGGTGACGCAGTCGGCAAGCTCGACAGCGTGGCCGCGCAGGGCGCCGGCAATTTGCAGCTCGTTGAAGCCGAGCGGTGTGGTGGGAGCCTCAAAACCGCAGCACATGTACACGGCGGGGTCCAAACCGATGGAGATGGAGATGGGCATGTCTTCGCCGCGCTGGCAGTACTCGTCAAAGAACGCGCCCAGGTGACGGCTGCCGGGGGTAATCCACATGGCAAGCTTATCCTTGTCGACGCAGGAGAAGCGGTGGATGGTCACGTCGGACTGGGAGCCGTCGGGGCTCGTGCCGTAGGCGAGGCCCATGGTGATGTAGGGGCCGCCGTCGACGGGCGTGTTGGTAGGAGCGGGAACGATCTTGCGCAGGTCAAAGCCCTCGTCGGTCGCCTTGTACACGACCTCCTGACAGTCGACGTGCGCACCCTCGGCGATCTGCTCGGGCGCGATCAGGTTCTCGAAGCGCTTGCCGATCTCGAGGCCCAGGTGCTCCTCGTCCAGGTCGAGCAGGGCGGCAACGCGCTTGCGGCTGGCAAGCATGCCGATGCAGACCTTGGCATCGTCAAAGCCCTTGACGTTGTTGAAGACCATCGCCGGACCCTCTTTGGTCGGGCGCATAACGGTACCGCCGGCGCCGACGTGACGGTAGACGCCCGAGACCTCGGCATCGGGATCGACCTGAGTGTCGGTCTCGAGCAGCTGGCCCGGCATCTCGCGCAAAAAGTCGAGCGCGGAGCGCAGGTCGTGGATCTGGGAAGCATCGGTAGTGGACATAGCATGCTCCTTTCGGGAGAGTGCCCGGCGGCGAGGATGCCGCCGGGCTTGGTAACGTAATGGGGCCGCAGCGCTCATAGATGGGGCGCTCGGGCACTCGCAGTTCAAGCACTCGGCTAATTACAGCCAAGCACTCGACTGCTTACATCAGGCCAAAGAGGTGGAACCAGGCGGCCTCGACCAGCACGACGATAAAGACGACCGCGGTGAGGGGAATACCCATGCGCATGGCCTCTTTGGAGGTGTAGCCGCCGGCGTCCTTGCCCTCGCCGATAAGGATCGGCAGGTTGTGGAACGGCAGGATGTAGTGGATGTTGATGGACGTGAAGACGATGAGCGCCACGGCAAGCGGGCTTACGCTGGAGCCGGCCGCGAAGCTGATGAACGCCGGCACGCACACACCGAGCACGGCCATGACCGAGCCCATGAACATGTGGATGATCATGGAGAGCGCGGCGACGAGCAGGGCGAACAGGAAGATGTTCTCGGGCACGGAGCTGGGAAGCACGACGTCGGCGATCCAGGCGTTCATGCCGGTGGCACCGCCCACGGAACCCACGGCCATGGCGGCCGTCAGGAACATGAGGGACTTGATGTCGACAGCGTTCCAGCTGGCGGGGGTAAGGACCTCGCCGATGATGGGCATGGCGAGAGCGACGCCAATGGCCAGGGTGACCCAGCCGATATAGTCGCCCGAGACGGTGAGCCACAGCGCGATGGCGATGACAAGCCACACGATGGTGCGGATCTCCTTGACGGAGAGCTTGCCGAGCGCGGCCTGCTTGGCCACGATCTGCTCGCGATCGTAGACGAGCTCCTTGCTGGGCTTAAAGAGGAAGAGACCCAGGAACAGGGTGCACAGCAGCGCGACCAGCATAGGCACGCTCATGTACAGGAACCAGTCGACAAAGGACGGGCTCATGCCGCCGGCCTCGGCGCTGTACTGCGCAACGAGCGGGTTGAGCGTGGAGTCGCCCGTCAGGAAGAACATGGAGCCCGGGGCAGCAGCGGCAAACACGAGGAAGCCGAGCTTACCCTTGTCGTTGTCACCGTAGCCGGCGGACTCGGCGATGACCGAGACGACGGCGAGGATGAGGAAGGCGCGGGGGAACGGATGCGGGATCAGCAGCGACAGCACAAAGGTGAGCGCGAAGATCGAGATGATGAGCGACTTGGCGTCGCGCACGAACTTGAGCATAAACGCATAGGCGATGCGCTCGCCCAGGCCCGACTCCTTGACCGCGCTGGCGATGAGGTAGGCACCAATGACGAGCCACATGGTGGCTTTGGTCCACGAGCTAAACGTGGAGGCGACTGTCGCCGAGATGCTCGCGGCGCCCGTGTCGTCCACGCACACCTTGAACAGAACGAGCAGCGCGCAGTAGAGCAGGCCCACAAAGCCCGGCTGCGCCACGCCACATGCCCAGAACACCACCGTGGCGAGCGTCAGTGCCAGACAGGTCTGAGCGCCGACCGTGAGCTCGACCGTCGAGCTCAGCTCCGCCAAAGGAAGAAACTTCACCAGCAAAAAGACAACGATACCCAGCACAAAGCCAATTTCGCGCTTGGTGATCTTAAACGCCTTCTTTTCCGCTTCCATCTCCCCACCTTTCTTGTTGGGGGCGCTCCGGATTCGCAGCCACGTTGCCACTTAAAAAGGGGCGCCCGTTATCGGACACCCCTTACGTTGCGCTGTGTTGTTGCAATACAGTCAAGCGGGATTTTTGGATGAGAAGCGATCCTCTGGGCAAAAACCGTCACAACATTCGACGCTTTTCCTCGATTTCGAGATTTTCATCGAATGTTGTGACGGTTTGGATGTGGCAAAGGGACTGTCTTTTGTTTCACATAGCGAGATCCGTACGGATGGATGGGTCGCTGAGGGCCTCGCGGAGCCAGGGGGCCAGCTGCTCGGGGCGACCCCGCAGGTAGCCGTCGAGCTCGGACGGGGCGACCGGGCGCACCTCCGAGATCTCCTCTTGGTTGATATGCAGCTCGCCCGGCTCAACATTGGCTACGAACACCTCGCACCATTCGCACTCGCAGCGGCCGTCGCCGTGGTCCTCGCGGTACACCACGTGTCCGAGGTGCTTGAGCTGATCGGGCTCGCGCGTGATGCCAAGCTCTTCGTTGATGCGACGTGCCGTGGCGGCCGCGACGTCTTCCCCGGGGAGCGGATGGCCGGCACAGCCATCGGCCAGCACCCCGCCCCACAGGCGTTTGAGCGGACTGCGACGACAGAGCAGCAGGCGCGCGTCTTCGCCCTGGCCCTCGACCAGAAGCGTCAGAAATGCCTGATGCAGAATGCCCTCACCGGCATGGGCATCGATGCGGTCGACGGGGCCAAGCGTCTCGCCGGTCGCGGCATTGACCGCCACGACCTCGGCACCCGCGCCGCCCTCATCCCAGCCGGCGCGCAGAATGCGGGCTGCGGCCTCCTCGAGCGCGGTGATGAGCTCCTTGGTGGTGTCGAGCACGCGCTGCAGGTCGCCCCCGCTCGCCTGTTCAACATGAAAGCCCGTGCTCGCAACGACCGGCACGCCAAAGCGCGTGGCCAGCGCCGCCGCGATATCGTGCGCCGGAATTTCGTCTCGATGGCACGGAACAGCCAGGATGCTCACTGTCGCCGTGCGGCCGGGCTCGGGGCGCGGAATGGCCTGCGCCGTGGCGCCCAGGTGCGCGAACTCCGGCGAGCAGGCGTACACCGCCATGCCTCGCGGCGTCACCGTCAACTGGGCCTCGAGCGCAAACTTGCCCTCGCCTGCTGCAACCTTTGTCGTGTGCATACCCATGGGATCTCCTGTCGCCCGCAATGTACCTGAGACCATTTTCACCTGTATTGCGACTATACAGGCAAGCACAGCCTGCGACAAAGGGGGCAGGCACCTGGCACATTCTGTTAGAGTTGCAGGGATTGAATCCCGCTTATTCATGCGACATTGGAGTGACAACCTTGACCGCCGCAACCACGTCTAAAAGTAAGTCAACCGCCGCCGCGCTCTCCCCCGCGCGCACCAAGCTCTGCCTGGCGCTGCTCGTGCTGCTGGGATTCTCGCTCGGCTGCTCAGAGTTCGTGGTCATCGGCATCGAAAGCGACTTGGCAACGGAACTCGGCGTATCACTTGCCACTGCGGGCCAGCTCATCAGCGTGTTCGCGCTCGTCTATGCCATCGCCACGCCGGTGCTTGCGCTCAGCACGGGGCGATTCCGCCGCTACCAGTTGCTCGTGTACTACAGCATCGTCTTTGTGCTCGGCAACCTGGTCATGGCGTTGGCGCCCAACTTCCAGGTGCTCTTTATCTCGCGCATTGTCCTGGGATCCGTCTCGGGCGCGCTGCTCGCCGTGGGCGTGACGTACATCCCCGAGCTGCTGTCCCCGCAGCAAACTTCGCTTGCCATCTCGGTCGTGTACGGCGCGTTTTCCGTGGCGATGGTCTTTGTCACTTCGATCGGCAAGTTCGTGGCCGACACGCTCGATTGGCACGTGGCCATGTACGGTACGCTGACCTTTGCCGTTTTGATCTGCGGAGCGCTCGTGGCGTTTATGCCGCGCGCCGGACAGACCGACGAACCCGCTACCTTCCGCGAGCAGGCGGGTCTGCTACGCGAACCGAGCATCATCACCGGCATGCTTATCTTTTTGTTTGGCGTGGGCTCGGTCTATGTGTTCTACGGCTACGTGACGCCTTATCTTGAGCAGGTGCTGGGCATGGGCACTGTTCAGGCGAGTACCACGCTTATGGCCTACGGCGTGTTCTGCCTGATCTCGAACATCCTGGGCGGATGGATCGACGCGCGCTTTGGCATGAAGGCGCTGCTTGTGACGTTTGTGCTGCAGGCTGCGGCGTTACTCGGGCTGTTTGCCGTGGGCGGCACCATGCCGCTCGCGCTGGTCTTTGTCTTTAGCCTGGCGCTGCTCATGTACCTGTTCTCGGTGTCATGCATCACGCACTTTATGGACGTGGCGCGCAGCCGCCATCCCAAGTCGATGGTGCTCGCGAGTTCGGTTGAGCCCATGGCGTTTAACGTCGGCATTTCGTTTGGCACCGCAGTAGGCGGCGCCGTGGTGAGCAGCGTTGGCATTGCCTACGTTGGCGCGGTTGGTGCCGCGTTCTCGCTTGTGGCCTGGGCGCTTACGCTGGTGACGATTAAGCTGGCTCGCTGGGAGCGCAAGCGGGCGAGGGCGTAAGCGCAGATGCGATACTCGAACTCGATGATGGCGATCGAAAGGAAACCGCATATGCAACGTGTACTGTTTATCTGCCATGGGAACATCTGCCGCTCGACGATGGCTGAGTCGGTGTTTACCGAGCTCGTGCGCCGCACTGGGCGCGAGGCGGAGTTTGTCATCGATTCCGCAGCGACCTCAACTGAGGAGATCGGCAACCCGCCGCATCATGGCACGGTCGCCAAGCTGCGCGAAGTCGGGATTCCCGTCGTTGCGCACCGTGCCCGCCAGGTGCGTCGAGCAGAGTATGGCAACTGGGACCACATTGTCTATATGGATGCTGAGAACGCGCGTGGCCTGCGTCGCATCTTTGGCGACGACCCCGACGGCAAGATTACGCGCTTGCTCGATTGGACCGGACGCCCCGGCGACGTGGCCGATCCCTGGTACACCGGCAATTTCGATGCCACCTACCGCGACGTGCTCGCCGGTTGCGCCGCTATGCTCGAGCAGCTGTAGGAAAGCGAGGTCGCAGGCCACGCCTTCGGCGCGAAACGAGCGTGGATAATCTCCCGCATGAAAAATGAGCGTGGATTTTCTCCCACTTTGAGCATTCAAGTGCGCTCTAAACGGGAGAAAATCCACGCTCACCTATTCGTCGACGATCTCGGCAAGCCAGACGTTCAGCGTATCGACCTCGGGGCAGCAGAACTTTGCCGTGCCGGGCTCGTTGCCAGGCACGGTCCCGCCATAGCGCAGGATATCGATATAGGGAAAGCCCACGTGGCAGGCCATGGCGCACATCTTGCCGCGATCGCGATCGAAGTCGAAGACATCGCCCGGCTTGTGCCCGTGGTGACAACGGCACGCACCCAGCTGGTCCACGCAGCTAATACGGATACGCGGACGCTTGCCACGCGGCGCGCCGAGCGGCCTGTTCTCGCCCGCTGCCTCGGTGCTGCTCTCGTCGGCGTTACTCATGGTCAACCACATCCAGGCAGGCCTCGATGGGAAGGCCGGCCGACTTGTCCTCTTGGTCGGCATTGCGCTCGATAAGCTCAGCCACCACACGCATGGCATCGGACGTCGCGCACTGCAGACTCCAGCCTGCCATAACGCGGCCGACGAGCACCGCCGAGAACGTGTCGCCCGTGCCCGGGAAATAGACCGGAATGAGCTCAAAGGGAATCGTAAAGTACTCCCCCGCCACATGGTCGTAACCGATAACCGCGTTCGTGCCATTGACTACGGCGCTCGTAATGACCACCGACTTGGCACCCAGCTCGCGCACGGCGTCCACAAGGGCGCGGGCCTCATCGGGCGTGATTTGCTCGACGATAGGCGTGTCGGTGAGCAAACAGGCCTCGGTGTAGTTGGGAACCGCGTAGTCGGCGCACTCGAGCAGGTGCCGCATAAGGCCAATCGTGGACTCGGGCACGCCCGCATAGAGCTTGCCGTTGTCGCCCATGATGGGGTCGACGAACACCTTGGTGCCCTTTTGCGCACGGCGGTGGCAAAAGTCCGAGATGATGCGCGTCTCTTCCTCGGTCACGATAAAGCCGGTCGAGATGGCGTCGAACTCAAAGCCGAGCTCTTCCCAGATGGCAAGACTCTGACGCACGTACTCGGTGGTGTCGTGGATGTAGAACTTGGGGTAGTTGAGCGTATCGGAAACGAGCGCCGTCGGCAGGTTATGGATGCGGTAGCCCATGTGCGACAGCACCGGCAGCATGGCGGAAAGCGCGACCTTGCCGTAGCCGCACATATCGTTGATCAGCAGCAGCTGAGTGTTCTTCATGAGTGTCTCCCTTGGTTCGGGCGCGGCGCGGCAGCGCCACAGTGCGACTAAGTGTAGCGCAGGGGACGTCGTGAGCGGAGTCGAGCGGTTACGGCGTTTGGCAAAACGCCGTAACTTAATAAGTTTGGTACCTTGACATTGGTTTCTCACGCTCCTAAATTGGTTAGGCACAAAACAATTCCACTACCTAACTAAAGAAAGGAGCGGCACTAATTCATGTGCGATGAACCTCTTAGCCTTTGTTCGCACGAGCCCGGCGGCGACCCGTCACAGCCGGTGGATACACCCGAAGCGGTTAGCTCGGAAGACAAGCTTGCCAAGCGCATCCTCAATAATCTGGGCTTTTGCGGCCATTACATGCATTTTCATGGCGGAGGCGTGTCCGGCAAGGCGCCCATCATCTGCCTGCTGGCCAAGCAGCCCGGCGGCGAGATGTCGCAGCAGGAACTCGGCATGCACTTTGACCTCAAGCCGGGGTCGCTTTCCGAGATCCTGTCCAAGCTCGAGGTCAACGGCCTCATCGAGCGCAGCCGTAACCCCAAGGATCGACGACAACTCACCATTCGCCTGACCGAAACCGGCCGGGAAAACGCCCGCATCGACCAGGCGGCCCGCATCCGCTTTAGAGAACGGGCCTTTAGCGCGCTCACCCATGACGAGCGCGAAGACCTCGCCGAAATGCTCGATAAAATCCGTGTAACCTGGGAGGAACTGGATGATTAAAACCCTCATGGGCAGCATCCGCGACTATATGAAAGTCGCTGTTGCCACGCCATTGCTCGTGCTTGGCGAGGTGCTCTGCGAGATGCTGATTCCATTTATCACTGCCAACCTGATCGACGCCATCAAAGACGGCGCCACCGTAGCCGAGATGCTTCCCACCGCAGGCTTTTTGGTGCTTATCGCGCTGACGTCGCTTGCTTTTGGCGCCGCTGCCGGCGTCACCTGCAGCCATGCGAGTTGCGGCTTCGCCAAGAACCTGCGTCACGACCTGTTCTACAAGATCCAGACGTTCAGCTTTGCCAACATCGATGAGTT
>UQWV01000024.1 GCA_900544845.1 uncultured Collinsella sp.
GGCGGCACCTATGCCCGTTACTATCGAATGCAGTTCGAAGGTGCGCGTGCGCACGAGCTCGACTGATTGATATGACAGGAAGTATATGGCTGAGAAGAACCCTTTGACTCCGGAAGAAGTGACGGAGTTATTCTCCGAGATCGACGCATCCGGCGTTTTGGATCCGACGCTTGCCAAAAAGCGCACCGAGCGCATGCGCGAAAAAGAGGCAGCGGCCAAGCGCGGCGACAAGGCGGCGCTGGCGCAGCTTCGCAGCGAAGATCGCGCAAGCCAGACAAAACAGATCGACCCGCTGTCCGAGGACGACCCTTCGGGCTCGCAGGTGAGCCATACCATTACGAAGACCGCCATGGCCGTAGTTATCGGCATTCTGGTGTTGATCGTGGGCATGCAGATTGGCTACGGCGTGATGCGCCGCCTGAACACTGCCAACCTGTCCGAGAGTGTTTCGGTGGATACCGTTTCTACGGCACTGAAGGGCGGCCTTGAGTGGGGTAACGGCTTTACGCAGTTCCCGCTCGACTTTACCGTCGACGAGGCGGACGAGCGCACAGGCACGGTCGAGGTAACGGTGTTGGACACATCGTCTGCCAACGAGCTCGAGCTGCTGTCCAACGGGCAGATTCAGGCCGCGGCGCTTGCGACCAACGCGCTGCTCAACGATAAGATCGACCGCGTGGTGTATAACGTTCACGCCTATATCGACGAGGATAGCAACATTCAGCACGATTCCTTCTTTGGCATGTTTCCCGCCCACGGCCACCAGAGCGCCATCCTGACGTTCGTGTGGACCAAGAGCTCATCCAACGCCACGAATATCGACTGGAAGATGCGCATCGTGAGTATGGATGACACCATCGCCGAGCGCATTCAGAAGCAGGTGAACTCGGTGTCGTCGTTGATTGAGGACCCGGTGGTGAGCCAGACCAAGATTGACGAGGAAAAGGCCGAACGTGACCTGGAGCATCGTCTGCATGGCCGCGAAATTTTCCGCGGCGGCAAGCCCGACCGAACGCCGTCCGATCTGCTGGAACAGGACAAGAAAAAGTAAGACGTCATCATCCCGCGTGAGCCACAAGCCCCGCGGGATGATTTTTTAATCCCCGTCCCAGAAAAATCATTATGCATAGAAAGTCATAATTATCATTTCGTAAACATTTCGATGAAATTAACGCCATGAGGCATGCTTGCGGTTACAATACCGCGAGGCCTAACTACACACCTTTAAGCCGGTCCTGTGAGACCGGGAAGGAGAATTATGGCGAACAACCATACCGCGGGCACTACCGCCCGCACCTTCGCGCCCAGCGAGCTTTGCCAGCGTATGCTGGCCAAAACCAGCAAGGGCACCTGCGGTCCCTGCATCCTGTATCTTGAGGATGGGACCATTTTTTATGGACGTGCATGCGGCGCCGAGGGCACCGCGACCGGCGAGGTCTGCTTCAACACCTCGCTCGAGGGTTACTTTGAGGTCATGACCGACCCGAGTTATGCCGGCCAAATCGTAACCATGACCTATCCGCAGATCGGCAACTACGGTATCGACGAGACCGATGTCCAGTCGGCCTTCCCCGGCGACGCCGTGCGCCCCGCGAGCGCTCCGGCTATGCGCGGCATGATCGTTCGCGATATGTGCGCCACGCCTTCTAACTGGCGCTCGGCCGTCAGCGTGCCGGAGTACCTGCGCGCTCACGGCATCGTCGCTATCGAGGGTGTCGACACCCGCGCTCTGGTGCGCCATCTGCGCGACAATGGTTCCAAGATGGGCATTATCTCGACCGAGATCTTCGACGTCGACGAGCTTGCCGAGCGTCTGGCCGCAGCGCCCACGCTGGTAGGCGAGAACCTGGTGAAGACCGTGAGCTGCCCCGCGCCTCACGAGTTTGTGGCCGCCGACCTGCCTGCCACGCATGACTTTGCACTTGCTGCTGCCGCTCCTGCCCGCCACAAAGTGGTCGCCTACGACTGCGGTGTGAAGCGCGGCATTCTGGAGGGTCTGGTCCGCGCCGGCTGCGACCTTACCGTCGTGCCGTGGGACACGCCCGCGAGTGAGGTGCTCGACATGAATCCCGACGGCGTCTTTTTGTCCAATGGCCCCGGCGACCCCGACGCTGTGGTGGAGACCTACGAGCAGGTGCAGCAGCTGATCGGCAAGGTGCCGGTCTTTGGCATTTGCCTGGGCCATCAGATGATCAGCCTGGCCTGCGGCGCCCAGATGGAAAAGCTTAAATTCGGTCACCGCGGTGGCAACCAGCCGGTCATGAACCTGGTAAGCCGTCGCGTGGAGATTACCGCGCAAAACCATGGCTTTGGCCTGCTGTTCCCCAGCCTGGGCAAGCTTGTCCCCGAGCTTTCGGGCGGCGAGACCGAGCATGCGGCCGATGGAGATCTGCGCGCCTGGGTGCGCCGCGGAATCGCGCCGGTCGTGATGAACGAGCGCTTTGGTCGCATTCGCCTGACGCATGTGAACCTCAACGACGGCACCGCCGAGGGCATCCAGCTGCTCGACGCCCCGTGCTTCTCGGTCCAGTACCACCCCGAGGCTTCGCCTGGCCCCACCGATGCCCACTATCTCTTTACCGCCTTTACGCGACTCATGGACGGCGAGGAGAACTACCTGGACATCGATACCGCGAAGGACCGCCTTGCCGGCTGGAACTTTGCTGAGTCCGAGACCGCTGAGACCGAGGAGAACTAACATGCCGAAACGTACTGACATCAAGCGCATCCTCGTTATCGGTTCGGGCCCCATTGTTATTGGCCAGGCCTGCGAGTTCGACTACTCCGGCGCCCAGGCCTGCAAGGTGCTCAAGGAGGATGGCTTTGAGGTCATCCTGGTCAACTCCAACCCGGCGACCATCATGACCGACCCGGGTCTTGCCGACCGCACCTATGTTGAGCCCATTACCGCCGAGTTTATCGAGCGCGTGATCAAGAAAGAGCGCCCGGACGCGCTGCTGCCCACGCTGGGCGGCCAGACCGGTCTGAACGCCGCCGTCGAGCTGGCGAAAGACGGTGCGCTCGACAAGTACGGCGTCGAGATGATCGGCTGCGACCTGGCCGCCATCGAGCGCGGCGAGGACCGCAAGCTCTTTAACGAGGCCATGGCCGAGATTGGCCTGGAGGTCGCGCGCTCGGGCTATGCCTACAGCGTGGCCGACGCCGAGGCTATCGCCGAGCGCGTGGGCTATCCCTGTGTGCTGCGCCCGAGCTTTACCCTCGGCGGCGCCGGCGGCGGCATCGCTCACACCCACGAGGAGCTCGTCTCCATCGTGAGTCAGGGCCTGGAGCTGTCGCCCGCCCACGAGGTGCTGGTCGAGGAGTCCATTGAGGGCTGGAAAGAGTATGAGATGGAGGTCATGCGCGACCACGCCGGTAACGGCATCATCGTGTGCTCCATCGAGAATCTCGACCCCATGGGCGTGCATACCGGCGACTCCATCACCGTGGCGCCGGCGCAGACGCTCTCCGATCTTGAGTATCAGCGCATGCGCGTGGCCTCGCTCGCCATTCTGGAGAAGATCGGCGTCGAGACCGGTGGCTCCAACGTGCAGTTTGCCGTGAACCCCAACACCGGTCGCTTGATCGTCATCGAGATGAATCCGCGCGTGAGCCGTTCGTCCGCGCTGGCCTCCAAGGCCACGGGTTTCCCCATCGCTAAGGCCGCCGCGCGCCTGGCTGTGGGCTATACGCTCGACGAGATCGTCAACGACATCACCAAGGCCACGCCCGCCTGCTTTGAGCCCACGATCGACTACTGCGTCGTTAAGGTGCCGCGCTTTGCCTTCGAGAAGTTCAAGGGTACCGACCCCACGCTCACCACGCGCATGAAGGCCGTGGGCGAGATTATGGCGATTGGCCGCACCTTCGAGGAGGCCTTCGGCAAGGCCATGCGTTCGCTGGAGGACGGTCACCAGGGTATCTGCGCCGGTGGCAAGGAGGGTGCCGACAAGCTGAGCGACGATGAGCTCGCTCAGGCCGTGGCAACCCCGACTGAGCACCGCATTTTCTTTGTGGTCGAGGCCCTGCGCCGTGGCTGGGACATCACCCGCATCCATGCCGTCTGCGGCATCGATCCGTGGTACCTCAACCGTATCAACGACATGGTGCAGGTTCAGGAGAGCATCCGCGGCCTGCGCGTGGAGGACATTGACGCCGACGCGATGCGTCTGCTCAAGCAGTACGGCACGAGCGACGCCGAGATCGCCGCGCTGACCGGCTCCGATGAGCGCTTTGTGCGCGCCTATCGCAAGGGTCTGGGTGTGGTTCCCAGCATGAAGACGGTCGATACCTGCGCTGCGGAGTTCTCGAGTGCCACGGAGTACCACTACAAGACGTACGAGAACATCTACCGCACGAGCCCGGATGCCAAGAAGTGCGTTGCCCCCGACGAGACCACGCCGGCGGACAAGCCCAAGGCGATGATCCTGGGCGCCGGCCCCAACCGCATTGGTCAGGGTATCGAGTTCGATTACTGCTGCGTGCACGCGAGCTACGCGCTGGCGGCCCGCGGCTTCGAGACCATCATGGTCAACTGCAACCCCGAGACCGTCTCGACTGACTACGACACCTCGGACCGCTTGTACTTTGAGCCGCTCACCTACGAGGACGTCATGGATGTCATCGATGTTGAGCGACCCGACGGCGTCGTGGTGACGCTCGGCGGCCAGACTCCGCTTAAGCTGGCGCGCATGCTCGAGGAGAGCGGCGTGAACATTATGGGCACCAAGCCCGATGCCATCGACTTTGCCGAGGACCGCGAGCGCTTCGCCGCTCTGCTCGATAAGCTGGGCATCATGTACCCGCCGGCGGGCCAGGCCACCTCGTTTGAGGAGGCCGAGGCCGTGGCCGCGCACATCGGCTACCCGCTGCTGGTGCGTCCGAGCTACGTGCTGGGCGGCCGCGGCATGATGATCGCTTACGATGCCGAGCATCTGCGTGATTACATGGCCGAGGCTGCGCGCATCAGCCCCGACTACCCGGTGTACCTTGACCGCTTCCTGGAGGGTGCGATCGAGTCCGACGTCGACGCCCTGTGCGACGGCGAAGAGGTCTACATCGGCGGCATTCTGGAGCATATCGAGGAGGCCGGCATTCACTCCGGCGACTCCGCGACCTGCATCCCGCCGTTCAGCTTTAGCGAGAGCCTGCAGGCAAAGCTTCGCGAGACCACGCGCCGCATCGCGATGGCGCTGGGCGTGCGCGGCCTAGTCAACGTGCAGTACGCCATCAAGGGCGAGACCGTCTACGTGATCGAGGCCAACCCGCGTGCCAGCCGTACCGTGCCGTTTATCTCCAAGGCCACCGGCGTGCCGCTGGCCAAGTGCGCGGCGCGCATCATGGCGGGTGATTCTATCGCGAGCCTGGGCCTGCCGAGTGACGAGCGTCAGCTCGATTGGTTCTGCATGAAGGAAGCCGTTATGCCCTGGGGTCGTTTCCCGGGTGCCGACGTTATCTTGGGGCCCGAGATGAAGTCGACAGGCGAGGTCATGGGCATTGCCAAGAGCTATCCCGAGGCGTACGCCAAGACGCAGCTGGCGATCGACTACAAGCTGCCCGATCCCAGCAGCGGCAAGGTGTTCATCAGCGTGTGCGACCGCGACAAGCGTCACATCCTTTCGGTCGCGCGCATCCTGCGCTACCTGGGCTTTGACATCTGCTCCACCGAGGGCACGGCGCGCGTGCTGCGCGGCGGAAACGTGACCTGCGAGGTCGTGGAGAAGATCAGCGGCCCGCACGATGGCGAGCGTCCCAACATTGGCGACCTGATCGCCGATGGCAAGATCGCGGTGATCGTCAACACGCCGTACGGCCCAGGTTCGCGCGGCGACGGCTACCTGCTGCGCACCGAGGCCGTGCGCCGCGGTGTGACCTGCGTGACTGCGATGTCCGCGGCCAACACGTACGTGAGCGCCATCGAGGCGGTGCGCGAGGACCAACAGGGCCACGGCAGCGCCAACGACATGGGCATGGACGTCATCGCCCTGCAGGACCTGCCGCAGCACACGGTGTAGACTGACCTGTCCGGCCGGGGCGGGAGGGGCCGAGATTTCCCCCTTTCGCTCCGGCTGCAAGCAGAGTCGCTCAGTGGGAAATTCGGCTCCCCCGCCCCGGCCTGCGGTGACTTGGCTGTACCGTGTACTGCAGAAGGGGCTTTGTGCGTCCGGTGGCAATCAGGGTTCCGGCAACGGTGGGCAGACATCCGGCGGTTCGAACGATGGCGCCCAGGCGGGAAAGCCCGCTGGTGACAAGGCTCAGGGTGGCAAGTCCGCTAACTCACTTGCGAGCACCGGTGATCAAACGGTGGCGACCGTCGCCGCGATCGGCGGCCTGGGTGCCGCGATCGCCGCAATCGGAGTCTTTCTTGCTCGTTTCCGCCGCAAGGAAGACTAGCGCGAGCGATTGACAATCGCACACGTTTCTCAAGAGGGCCGCGGTAACCGTCGCGGCCCTCACTTTACCGGAGCGGTCTGAGGACTCGCGTCTTTCGCTTCGGACTGCTGCGCAGGGTCAATCAGGCGGAGATCTCACCCGTGTCGGGTTTGCGATAGCTTGGCGAACATAATTACGCGAAATCTAGGATTTCTCAAAAACGCGAAGTAGATGATATATTGTACTTCGCGTTTTTCAGTTAATCTTAATTTTGCGAAGTGGATTGCCATGAGACTTATTAATCGCCCGTTCTACATGAGCAAGCTTTCCAAGGTGGCAGGTACGCCTGATATCAAGGTGATCACCGGAATCAGGCGATGCGGAAAATCGAAATTGCTTGAGGCGTTTGCCAGCCAACTTCATTCAAACGACCCCTCGGCCAACGTCATACACGTCAACTTCAATCTACTTGAGTTCGAGCCGTTGGCGGAATACCATGCGCTGCATACATATGTGGAAAAGCACTATATTGAGGGTTGCCGGAATATCGTCATGATCGACGAGGTCCAGATGTGTGAAGGGTTCGAGCGGGCTATCAACAGTCTTCATGCGTCAGAGAAATATGACATTTACATCACGGGGTCGAACGCCTTTCTTCTCTCAAGCGACCTCTCGACGTTGTTCACGGGAAGAACGGTGGAGATCGAGGTCTTTCCGTTTTCACTTGCGGAGTTCTCGGCGTATCACGAGATCACTTCTCCAGCCGAGGCCCTTGCTCGCTATGTCCGCGAGGGAGGAATGCCGGGTTCCTATATCTACCAGGACGAAAGGATGCGTTTCTCATACATCTCGGATGTGCTTGAAACTCTTATCCTGCGCGACATCAGACAAAAATATCGTATACGTAATGCGGAGCAGCTTAAACGTTCCTGCGAGTTCCTGATGGATAACGTCGGAAACATCTCTTCTCTCAAGGGGATGGCGGCCGAGCTTTCACGAGCGAACCTTAAGATAAGCGACAAGACGCTGGCTGTGTATATCGACTACCTGTGTAATGCGTTTGCGTTCTACCGGTTTCGTCGCTTTGACGTCTCAGGAAAGAAATACCTGTCGACGGGAGATAAATACTACCTGGCCGACCATTCGTTTCGCTACGCCGCGCTTGGCACGAAAAAGCTCGATTTTGGCCATGTTTACGAGAATATGGTGGCAATCGAGCTTATGCGCCGCGGATGGGAAGTCTACGTCGGCGTTCTCTACCAAAAGGAAGTAGACTTTGTCGCCATCAGGCGCGACCGCCGTGTCTATATCCAGGTGAGTGACGACATTTCCCAAGAAGCGACGCTGGAGCGTGAGCTTGATCCGCTGCGACGGATTCGAGACGCCTATCCCAAGTGCGTCATCGCCCGAACAGGGCACGAAACGACTGATTGGGATGGCATCAAGGTCGTCGACCTGGCACGATGGCTTATGGGTGAATCAGGCGAGCTGGCCGTCTAGCACGCGATGACGCGGGCTGAAACGAACGAGCGAGAATTTCGTCCCGCGAGGAGGCCAATACGGCCCTCTTCGAAGGACGGAATCCTCGCTCAATCTCTTGGCGGGATATTTTGCTCGGTCGATGATCAACGGTTGGTGGAAAGCGATGCCTCGTCCGTGTCACCATTCCGTGATTGCTGGTATTTTCTGCATGCTAAAATGAATGCATAAAAGACTTTATATTTGGAGGTCTCGATGCCTGCTTTAAAGATGCTCGACAATCTTGTTCCCATCAGCGATTTCAGTCACGGTAAGGGTTCGGCTGCTTTTTCGAAGGTTGGGGACGATAATCCCGTTGTGGTCCTTAAACACAATAAGCCGGCATTCGTTATTGTGACGCCCGATGAATACAGGGAGGCGAAGCAGGCGGAGGAGGACCTCGCCTTGTTGACGTTGGCCCTTAAGAGGACGGCTGCGACAAGCGATGATGAACTCGTTTCCCTATCTGATGTTATGGCAGAGTTGGGTGTGGGCCAGGACGAACTCGATCAGATGGATGAGGTCGAGTTTGAATGAGCGGGTACGAAGTCGCTTTCTACCCGGATGCTCTCAAGGATGTTAAGCGTCTGGACGGCTCCCAACGAAAGAACGTGCTTAAGGCCATCGAGAAAATCAGAGCGAATCCATTGTCGCAGAACGAAGGCGGATTCGGTAAACCCCTTGGAAACAAGGCCGGTACAGATTTGACAGGCTTTATGAAAATCAAGCTCAGAGGAAGTGGCATTCGGATTGTGTATCGCCTCATCAAGATAAAAGGGAAAATGGCCATCGTCGTGGTGGGCGCTCGCGAAGACATGGAAGTGTACCGAACTGCCCAAAGGCGAGCGGTTGATTTTGAGAAGTGGGCGGAAGAAAATCTCTAGCTTCATGGGTGAAAGACTGGTATGCGGCGATGTGCTCCAGACACACGGGTTTTGGCAAGGCTCTGGCGATTAGAGGATTCGCCAGAGCCTTTTCCTATCCGTGGGGCACTCCTCTTGGACAGTTAGTTCAGATTTGTATTTATTTGAGGCCGCGTGGAGGGCGATTTGGGCTCGATTGAGCTGTTTTAGGTGGTCTGAACTGATAAAGGCGTACGGGCAAGAGCGAGAAGGACCTATTATCGGGTCTAAAGCGGCCCAAACCAGTTTGTTAGCGCCAATTAGCACCGCCAAAAAATACATATCTGAACTAACTGTCCACCACCCTCTGTCGATTGCTCATTTAAGCCCAAAGTCAGCCAACGTACGTAAAGGTATGGTCTATGTAATACCAGATAAACAGTACATTTTTGCTTAATTGGTATTTGGTTGAAGAACCAATTGGTATGGCTTTTGGACCCCACTTAGCCGTCTACGTTCATTTTAATGCCGCTGGGAGAATTTCGAACTTGGTTGCGCAACTGCTCCCGTATGCTGATTCAACCTAATAGGTGGCTATCTGGTTACTACCAGTTGACCCCTTGGTAACGGGTGGGCCAATTGTACGGAATGTACCGAACACCCCCCCCGTTTGATGCGTTCGCCCATGCTGCAGGGCGCGCGTCCGCGACACTTCCGCATGTCGGAGGGAAGGAGTCCAGGTGCGTAGGAATTCCATTTTCACGAAACGGTGGGTGAAGGGAAGCGCGGTTCTCGTCGCAACAGCGGCGACTCTCGTGTTCGCCAGCCCCCAGCAGGCGATTGCCACGCCGCTCAAGGGCGTCGACTCGGCGACCGTTTCCCAGTCAGCCTCGAACGTCGTCGACATCGATTTCGCCGACGGCATTAAGGGGCGTATCACATTTCTAGAGGACGGCATTTTCCGTTACAACGTCGACCCCAAAGGCGAGTTTTCCGAGTACGCCACGCCGCGTAGCAAGTCCCACACGGCTAAGATTCAGGCCCAGCCCGACACCTCGGACACCTACAGCAAGCCGAGCGCAACGGTTGTCGACAAAGGCGACGCTATCGAGATCACCGGCGGCAAGGCGACCGTGGTTCTGGACAAGGCGACCGGCAAGATGAGCATTAAATCGGGCGACCGCGTCGTGGTCTCCGAGTCCGCATCCCTCGACCTTGATAAGAAGGGTACTGTCCAGACACTCGCCAAGGAGAAGTCCGAGAACTTCTTTGGCGGTGGCACCCAGAATGGGCGCTTCTTGCACACCAACCAGACCATCGCCATCTCCAACACTAATAACTGGACCGACGGCGGCGTCGCCTCGCCCAACCCGTTCTACTGGACGAGCGACGGCTACGGCGTGCTTCGCAACACCTTTGCCGAGGGTTCTTACGACTTTGGCTCTACGGACTCCTCGACGGTCACGACCTCGCACAGCGAGAATGAGTTCGATGCCTATTACTTCGTGGCAACCGAAACGGGCGCCTCGAACGTGGCGACCGAGATGCTGCAGGACTACTACAAGGTGACCGGCAATCCGGTACTGCTGCCCGAGTACGGTTTCTACCTGGGTCACCTTAATGCCTACAACCGTGATGGCTGGTCAACGACCTCGGGTCAGAAGAAGTGGGAGACCAAGGGCAGCAAGCCTTCGAGTGAGAAGGGCAACGTTAAATACGAGTCCGGCATGTCGACGGGCTACAAGCTCGACGGCACGCTTGCCGCCGAGACGCTCAACGGAGAGGGCCCCACGGTCGATACCGAGAACATGAAGGCGACCGATTTCGACCGCCAGTTCTCCGCCCAGCAGGTTATCGATGACTACGAGGACAACGACATGCCGCTCGGCTGGTTCCTGCCGAACGACGGATACGGTGCCGGCTATGGCCAGAACGGTTATTACAAGACCGGCGGCGTCAACTCCGACGGAACGAGTTCAGCCGAGCGCCTCAACGCCGTGCGTGCCAACGTCGACAACCTTAAGAAGTTTACCGAGTATGCTAACTCCAAGGGTGTGAGCACGGGTCTGTGGACCCAGTCTAACCTGGAGCCTGACAGCAACTCCGAGACCCCGTGGCATTTGCTTCGCGATTTCGACGCCGAGGTCAAGACGGGCGGCATTACCACCCTCAAGACCGACGTCGCTTGGGTGGGCTCTGGCTACTCCTTTGGCCTCAACGGCATCAAGACGGCCTACGATACGGTGACGACCGGTGCCAACAAGCGCCCCAACATCATCACGCTTGACGGTTGGGCCGGCACGCAGCGCTTTGGTGGCATCTGGACCGGCGATCAGTACGGCGGCAACTGGGAGTACATCCGCTTCCACATCCCCACGTATATCGGTCAGAGCCTCTCGGGCAACCCCAACATCGGCTCCGATATGGACGGCATCTTTGGTGGCGACCCCATCATCTCCGCGCGCGACTACCAGTGGAAGACGTTCACGCCCTCTATGCTCGATATGGACGGCTGGGGCACCTACCGCAAGTCGCCCATGACGCACGGCGATCCCTACACGGGCATTTCGCGCTTTTACCTCAAGCTCAAGGCGCAACTCATGCCCTATATCTACACGAGCGCGGCCTCGGCGGCCAACATCGACACGGGCAACGGCGATACCGGCCTGCCCATGATCCGCGCCATGCTGCTCTCCGACAACTCCGAGTACGCCGCAAGCACCTCGACGCAGTATCAGTACATGTTTGGTGAGAACTTCCTGGTGGCACCGGTGTATCAGGATACCCAGGCAGATGAGAACGGCAACGACGTTCGCAATGGTATCTACCTTCCCAACTACGGCACCGACGAGAATCCCACCATCTGGATTGACTACTTCTCGGGTAAGCAGTACCGCGGCGGCCAGGTCCTCAACAACTACGATGCGCCGCTTTGGAAGCTGCCGCTGTTTGTGAAGGCCAACGCCATCGTGCCGATGTATGCCGAGAACAACAACCCCGAGGCCGTGAGCGACACCAACACCAAGGGTACCGACCGCAGCCAGCGTATCGTCGAGTTCTTCGCCACCGAGGGTGACGGCACCTTTACGCAGTACGAGGACGACGGCTCTTCCATCCAGAACAACACGACCGAGGACGATGCCTACGGCACGATCGACAATATCTCCTACGGCGAGCATGTGAGTACCGTCTACAGCTCCAAGGCCACGGGCGGCACCGCGACCTTTACCGCCGAAGCCTCGCAGGGTGGCTACAACGGCTACGACTCCAACCGCACCACGACCTTCGTGGCCAACGTGTCCGCCAAGCCCACGAGCGTCGTCGCCAAGAACGGTGGCTCCGCGCTCAACGTGGTTGAGGTCAACTCGCAGGAGGCCTTTGACGCCGCGAACCCCGAGGCCGGCCAGGCGGTCTACTTCTACAACGAGACCCCCAACCTCAACCACTACGGCAGTGATGCAGACAGCACCGAGGCCGAGCAGGGCGAGAGCTTCAACAACACCAAGATCACCACGAACCCCAAGGTCTACGTCAAGTTCGCGAAGACCGATGTCGCTGCAGCGGCGCAGACGCTCGAACTCGGCGGCTTCGTGAACGCCGATGCCACGCTGGCCGTCGACCGCCTCAACGAGAACCTCTCCGCACCCGCGAACCTTGCCGCTCCCGAGGATGCCACCACCCCCACGAGCATCAAGCTCACCTGGGGAAAGGTCGATGGTGCTACCTCCTACGACCTTAAGGTAGACGGTACCGTGTTCGCCGTGGGCGATGCGGCGGAGTTTACGCATGCCGACCTTGCCTACAACAGCAAGCATACCTACCAGATTCGTTCGCGCAACGCCGATGGCTACTCCGCCTGGAGTGACGTGCTCGAGGCGAGCTCCGCGCTCGACCCGTGGCGCAACGTCCCCACAGCTGAGAAGATCACTTGGGAGGGCTCGCTCTATGGCAGCCACAAGGCCGATCTCGCCTTCGACCATGAGTTCCAGTCGGGCGACGGCGGTTTCCACTCCGGTGGCAACGATCTGGGCAAGGCCCTGACGGTCGATTACGGCAAGGCCTACAAGCTTGACAAGCTCGAGTACTATCCGCGTGACGACGCCGGCAATGGCACCGTGACCAAGATGCGCATCGAGACGAGCCTCGACGGCACGCATTGGACCACCCAGGAAGTCGATTGGGAGCGCTCCGCCGCCTGTAAGACGGTGGCGTTCGACGGCGCCGTGGCCGCACGCTACGTGCGTATGACGCCGCTCGCCTCGGTCGGCAATTTCTTCTCCGCGTCCGAGATCGCCATCTACAAGACCGACGGCACGGATGGCTTCGCCGTGGGCTCCAACCTCAACAAGGCAACGATCTCCGATGGCGACTACTCCAACATGAAGAACTATCTGGGTCTCGAGAACCGTGGGTCCGATGCCTCGACGTTCAACTCGCAGATCCGCGACCACTTTGCTGACCTCAACAATAACGGCGTCTACGACGTCTACGATTACTCGTTCACCATGGCGGGGCTCGACGGCGGCACCAAGCAGAAGGGCAAGGTCGCTGGTACCCTTGCGGTGATTCCGAGCAAGACTGAGGTCGAGGCCGGCGATGAGATCACCGTCGATGTCTATGCGGCCGACGCCAAGAACGTCAACGCCCTGGGCGCGCTCGTCAACTTTAAGAGTGACCAGTTTGAGTTTGTGTCCGAGAGCATCTCACAGGATGGTTCGACCGCCGGCATGGAGAACCTGTCGCGCGAGAAGATCCAGTTTGAGGACGGCACGCAGACCATCAACCTCGCTTTTGCCAACCGCGGAGATGGCAAGCTCTACAACGGCACCGGCGCGGTGGCGAGCTTCAAGCTCAAGGCCAAGACCGCCGGCAAGGTTGAACTGCCCTCGACATCTTGGCTCATTGGCCCGGCGTGCGACGCACTTGAGTTTGCGAGCGATGGCACGGTGACGATGCCGGACGTTCCGCAGCCCACGGTCGCCGAGTACGGCCGCGACGCCTTCGACATCACGATGACCAACGACGAGCTCACTACCGATGACGGCACCAACGTCGAGAAGCTTATTCAGCAGAAGAGCTATAACGCGCTGTTCGATAATAACGAGGGCGACAACGGCTTTGAGTTCCTGTGGGACTGGAGCGGCAACTGGGACAGTGAGGGCAAGCTTCCGAGTTACGTGAAGCTTCCCACCACGATGACATTTGCCTTTAAGACGCCATCGAAGCTCGATGCCGTCGAGGTTGTCAACCGCAACGGCGGTAACGGCACCGTGCAGAAGATCAAGGCCGTCGTGACGTTCGAGGATGGCTCGACCCAGGAGTTCGCGGGCGGGGAGTACGATTCCTTCCAGGCTCGCTACGCCTTTGGTCTCTCTGCCGAGAACAAGGGCAAGAAGGCGACCAAGGTCGAGATCACGCCGCTTGAGGCATCGGGTGACCAGATGCTCACGCTGCGCGAGATCAACTTCAACTACACGCAGGGTGTCGAGGCCATCGAGGGCGTCGAGCTGGGCAAGAACCAGACCGAGTTCTTTGAAGGTGATGTTACGCTCGTCGACGCCAAGGCCACGCCTGAGAGCGCCGGCTACCCCTACGTGACGGTCGAGAGTTCCGACCCCTCTGTGGTGAGCGTCTCCGCTGTCCAGGCCGGCGATAGCGTGAACTACTACCTGCGTGCCAACAAGGCGGGCAAGGCAACGATCACGGTGGCATCGGTACTCGATCCCTCCAAGACCGCATCCTATGAGGCCGAGGTCAAGGCTGGTGTCGACACCTCTGCACTCATGGCAGCGCTTTCCAAGGCCGCGGGCTACAGCGAGTCCGTCTACACCAAGGATTCTTATGCAGCTCTCACCGCTGCGGTCGAGGCGGCTCAGAAGCTCCTCGACGGCGGCCAGGGCAGCTATAACAAGAAGGATGTCGCAGACGCCACGGCCAAGATCGAGAAGGCAATCGACGGCCTCAAGATGCGCCCCGTCGATGAGAAGAGCCTCATCAACACGCCCGAGAACCGCGAGAACGTCAAGGTGACCGGCTTCTCGAGCGAGGCCGACTACGAGGGCAGCAACGCCGTCAACGCTCTTGACGGCGACGAACAGACGCTCTGGCACAGCGACTATGCCTATAATGCCGGTATGCCCCAGCACCTGACCGTCGACCTGGGCCGCGACTACGATCTCACCGACGTCACGTTCCTGCCGCGCCAGGACGGCGGCACGAACGGCGATATCTTTGAGGCCGAGGTGCTGGTCTCCGATACCGCCGACGGTTATGAGATGGGCACCGCCACGTCGATGGGTACGTTTACCTTCGACAACGACGGCCGCGTGCTCACCGACCGTGGCGACTGGAAGCAGATGAGTTTTGGTGTCGCGCGCGGTCGCTACGTGACCGTCAAGGTGCTCCACGCCGGCGGTGGCAGCGTTGACGCCTACTGCAGCATGGCGGAGCTCAAGTTCTACGGTACGGCCGTTCCCGATCCGGTGGCGAAGGACGACCTCACTGCCGCGATTGAAAAGGTTGATGCCGAGGTTGCAGCCGGCGACCTTAAGGCCAGCGACTACACCGAGGCTTCCTGGACCGTGTTCCAGAACGCCTTGGCGAGCGCCCGCGCCATCTTGAGCGACGAGAACGCCACGCAGGACGAGGTCGACCAGGCACTCAAGGCACTCGAGAGTGCTCGCAACGCGCTCGAGAAGACCCCGGTGACCCCGGTCGAGAACCCGACCAAGAAACAGCTCAAGGCCCTGGTCAAGCAGGCGAAGGAGACTGACACCAAGGGAAAGACGGCCGAGTCCGTCAAGGCCCTGACGGACGCCATTACCTACGCCGAGGATGTCTTGGGTGATGAGAATGCTTCCGACACCCAGCTCCAGGCGGCCTATGACCAGCTCAAGCTGGCCATCGAGGGCCTCAAGGATGCCGACTCCGGCAACCAGGGCGGCTCGGGCAACACCGGAGGTTCGGGCAACCAGGGTTCCGGCAACGGCTCGAACGGTGGCGGCCAGACGAGCAAGCCCGCAGGCGACAAGGCCCAGGGCGGCAAGAAGAACGGTTCGGCGATCCCCAACACTGGCGACCAAACGGTGACGACTGTCGCGACCGTCGGTGGCCTTGGAGCCATCATCGCCGCGATCGGTGCCTTCTTCCACCGTCGCAATAAGGCTGAGTAGTCCCAGCGATAACTAAGCAAACGTGCCCGCCGCTCCACCAAGGACGGCGGGCATTGCTTTTTTATTTCAGCCAACGTACGTCATAGCAATCCCCGGTAGGTCGAGGGTGCTCTGCGGCGGCCCGGTGTTTTCATCTGAACGACTTTGCGCAGCAACCGGAGTGAAGATGAAAACACCGGGCCGCCGCAGAGCACCCACAGACCGCAGGGACGGGAGCAGCTATACTACTCTCAGTAGTTAAGGGTCGCGGATCCGCCGCGTCGCCGCTCTCAACAGGAGGTCTTTGTTTATGGCAGATCAAAAGCCGGTTGTCGGGATCATCATGGGTTCCAAGTCCGATCTGGGCGTTATGGAAGGTTGCACCGCCGAGCTCGAGGCGCTGGGTGTGCCCTATGAGCTCGTGATCGCGAGCGCACACCGCACGCCGGCGAAGGTCCACGAGTGGGCCTCGACTGCCGCCGATCGCGGTATCAAAGTGATTATCGCCGCCGCCGGCAAGGCCGCTCACCTGGGTGGTGTCGTGGCTGCCTTTACGCCGCTGCCGGTCATCGGCGTGCCTATGAAGACGAGTGACCTGGGCGGCATGGATTCGCTGCTGTCGATGGTGCAGATGCCTTCGGGCGTGCCCGTGGCCTGCGTTGCCATCAACGGCGCCAAGAACGCCGCCATCTACGCCACGCAGATTCTGGGCGCTTGCGACCCCGAGTACCGCAAGGTTATCGAGAAGATGAAGCAGGAGATGGCCGACGCCTAGGCGTTCCGCCGTTTCACCGCAGTATAAGGAGAGCCATGTCCGACTATCAGGAAAAACGATTCAAGGCTTCTCAGATTCCCGATCCGTCGAAGCCGGGTGCTGCCCATGCGGCACAGCAGGGTCGGACATCCTCTCCTCAGCAGCCGCGAGCGGCGCGTCCTGTGACGCCGGCGACGCACCGACGCCAGGACGCGCCGGCGGCGTATCGCCCCTCGTCATATGGCACGGCAAAGAAGCAGGCCCGGACGACGAGGCAACCGAGCGGCGCGCCGTCCAGCTACACCGAGCCGCCGCGTAAGAAGCGCCGCTCCATTATTCCCATTCTGCTCATCATCATCGGTATTGGCCTGATCGTTGCTGCGGCCGCTATCTTTATCAACGCGCAGATTGGCTACAAGCAGGCGAGCGAGTCGTATCAAAAAATCGAAAAGCAATATGTGAGCGACAAGGACGCCAGTGGCGTGCCAATTATCGACTTCAATGCGCTTGCCCAGACAAATCCCGAGGTTGTGGGTTGGATTTACGCGCCCGGCACCAACATCAACTACCCCGTGGTGCAGACCAACAACAACTCCAAGTACCTCAACACGCTGTTCGACGGCACCGCCAATGCGTCGGGTGCCATCTTCCTGGATAGCGACGACACCGCGCCGGGCATGGTGGATCAGCAGACCACGATTTACGGTCATCACATGAACGACGGTTCGATGTTCAACGTGATTTCGGATACGACCGATCAAGCGACGTTCGACAGCATGGACTACGTGTACTACATCACACGTGACGCGACGTATAAGCTGCGTCCGCTGGCGACCAAGGTGGTCGAGGACACGTATGCCAAGGCGCGCACGCCCAACTTTGAGGGCGATGACGGACTGAAGAATTATCTGTCCGAGATGCTCGACGGTGCCTCTGCCGTGGCGAGCGATGCCACCGATCGTGCCGCTTCGGCAACCAAGGTCGTAACGCTTGTGACCTGCCGTTCGCTGTCATTTAGCAATACGCGCGCCGTCATGGTGCTCACGCCGGTCGAGGAATAAAGTGTCCGGGCCCCGTCCCAAAAAGACTACCCTGGAAATCAAAAGGAGAAATGATGCTTGAGAACGGCAAATCGATGCCTTCGGTTGATGCTTGGCTGCGCGAAGCCAAGGCCGATGTTTCGGCGGCTGATTGTGGGATGTACCTGACACACAACGGCGTGGTGCGCGCGACGCCCAAGGCCGAAGTGCGCGGAGTCGAGACCGATGGCGTGGCGCCAGGCCACAAGGTGGGCGGCATGGTGTTTGGCTTCGATGCCGAAAAGGTGCAGGCCGCTATCGAGGCGACGCGCACGATGCCGGGTATCGGCTATGTGCGCGTGTGGCTGGCGAGCGGCGAGCTTACCGTGGGCGACGACATCATGCTCGTGCTCATTGGCGGAGACATTCGCCCGCATGTGGTCGATGCGCTGCAGTCGCTCGTCGGCACCATCAAGAACGAGTGCGTGAGCGAGGTCGAGCGCGAGGCGTAAGGCCTCGTCGGCAATCCGAGTCTGTCTATAGCGAAAGCCCGCCGGCAGTTCGTGTAGATCTGCCAGCGGGCTTTGATGTGTTGGAGCTATTTTGCTCTGGCGTTTGCTACACGCGTGTGGCGTCCTTGGGGCTCATGGTCATACTCTGAAAACGGTTCTCCATATATTCGTTATCGAAATGCTTGTCATAGAACTGTGCGACGGGAATATTTCGAACGGTTCCGTTGACGCGCTGATACCAATAGTCGAGCGATTGCAACGTCATGACGCCGTCGATCAACATGACGGCGGTCAGGATGACGGTAGCAGAGTAGCGGCGTTTCCATGGAATCATATTGATGAGCTTAAGCAGGCGCGGCAGCAAGACCTTGATCCAGATGAGGCCACCCAGGCCCCACATGCAGGCAAACGGCGTGCATGTGCGTCCCCCGGTCAATACCGCGATGGGATCGGGCATGCCGAATAGCCTAATGTGTGAATAGCTCCACGACACCACGCCAAATGAGGTCTGCATAAACCAGCCTACAAACACCTCGAAAGCGCCGCCGATCAGGGCACTTACCAGGAAAATGATCAGAGGATTCTTTTTATAGAAGCGGTTGAGCGCCATGGTCATGAGCACCGCGCCAAATCCGTAGATGGGGCTAAAGGGGCCAAATAGCATACCGGCACGGTCCTGATAGACGCCGGGATCGACGACGACCATATGCCAGACTTCCTCGAGAATGAGACCTAACACGCTGCAGACGAAGAATACCCAGAACAGGTTGAAGTAGTTGAGCTTGATGTAGCCCTCGCCGGTTTCGTCGCGGCCGAGCATCCCCTCGGCGGCGGCGTCGCGGTCGAGCATCTCCTGCAGGCGGCGCTGCAGTTCGCGCTCCTGGCGAAGCGTAGGATCGACGGTGGCTGAAAGCGCGATGAGGATACCGAGCTGAATAGCGGGACGAAGCAAGAAGAGCCCGATACCTTGGAGCATCACGTCGACCAAAAGCTCGACGACGGTGAATGCAATAAGGATATAGGACAGGCGGGCGGCGTTGCGGCGCTGGTTTCTGATAAGGTCCAGGCCAAAGATGATCAGGATGACGGCACTTGCCGCAGAGAGCATGATGCCGGCGACGATGAGTCCAACCGCGACGAGCGTGTTGTCGCCGAGCTTGGCGGCGGCGTTGCCGTTAATGAGCGCGGTGATGACCTGCCACATAAAGGCGGCGACCGACGGGAGTGTGCCCACGCCGGACAGGATGCACAGGACGGCGTACACCTTAATGATGAGGGGAATCTTCTTGACCTCCGTGGCGCTGGGGACGCTGGGGTCGAGTTCGTTTCGATCCATACAGAACCTTTCTCGCTTTGTCCTAGGTTACAAGGATACGCCGCCAACCTGCCAAAAGACAGGACGAACGTCCCAATTGCAACAATGCAACCCTCAACGGTGGACGCGGCGGCCACCTGGGGGCGTGGGCGCTTGCACTGGACAGACCAATAAAATGTTTGGTCGCAAAACGGATAATAAGCTCGGTGGGCTTTTAAAAAGCGCTGCTCATGCGCGGGGGAGCGCGTCGCGCCGTGCGTATAATAAGGCGGGTAACGCCAAAATACGAGGCTCTGAGGGGATGCCATGTCTCAAGAAACCATCCGCGCGGCCGAGCGTGCCGCGGGACAGGTGAACGCCATGTCGACGTATGATCCGGACTCCGACCAGCTGCATGAGGAATGCGGCATTTTTGGTGTGTGGGCGCCCGATCGCGACGTGGCTCGACTGACGTACTTTGGCCTGCGTGCACTGCAGCACCGCGGCCAGGAATCGGCGGGAATCGCCGTGGGCGATGGCGGCACGGTTATGGTTCGCAAGGATCTGGGCCTGCTCGACCGTGTGTTCTCCAACGCCGACCTGTCGACGCTCTCCGGCCAGCTGGCTGTGGGTCACGTGCGCTATGGCACCGCCGGCGCCAAAAGCTGGGAAGCCTCGCAGCCACATCTTTCGACCATTAATAGCGTCATCATCGCACTTGCGCACAACGGTACCCTCGTCAACACCGACGAGCTGCGCCGTCAGCTGATTGAGCTGGGCGTGCCGTTCCTCTCCAACTCGGATTCCGAGGTCGCGACCAAGCTCATCGGCTACTTTACCCAACGCACGGGCCACCTGCGCGAGGGCATTCGCAAGACCATGGAGCTCGTGCGCGGCGGCTACGCCATGACGCTCATTAACGAGCAGGCGCTCTACGCCTTCCGCGACCCGCACGGCATTCGCCCGCTCGTGCTGGGCAAACTCGTGGATGAGGGCCTGGACCAAGCCGACGCCGCATCCGTTTCGCAGCTGCCGTCGCAGGACGCCGCCGCGACGGTCGACGCCACCACCCATGTCACCCGCGCTGGCGGCTGGGTCGTCGCCTCCGAGACTTGTGCGCTCGACATTGTGGGCGCCGAGTACGTCCGCGACGTCCGTCCCGGTGAGATTTTGCGCATCAGCGCCGAGGGCCTGGTGTCCGAGCAGGGCGTGCCTGCCGCCGAAGAGCCTGCTAACTGCATCTTTGAGCAGGTCTACTTCGCCCGCCCCGACTCCATCATGAACGGCAAGAGCGTCTACGCCTGTCGTTATGACATGGGTCGTCAGCTGGCACATGAGGAGCCCGTCGAGGCCGACCTGGTCATCGGCGTGCCCGACTCCGGCCTGCCGCCCGCGGAGGGGTATTCGCACGAGAGCGGCATTCCCTTTGGCGAGGGCCTCATCAAGAACCGTTACGTGGGCCGCACGTTTATTGAGCCCACGCAGGAGCTGCGCGCCATGGGCGTGCGCATGAAGCTTAACCCGCTGCGCGACAATATCGAGGGCAAGCGTCTGGTCGTGATCGACGACTCCATCGTGCGCGGCACCACCATGGTGCAGCTCGTCAAGATGCTGCGCAACGCCGGCGCCAAGGAGATTCACATCCGCATCAACTCGCCCGAGGTCATCTGGCCGTGCTTCTATGGCATCGATACCGACGTGCAGTCGCAGCTGATCAGCGCCAACAAGACGGTCGACGAGATTTGCGAGTACATCGGCGCCGATTCGCTAGCCTTCCTTTCGGTCGAGGGCCTGCTGAAGGTCATGCCCAAGGGCGGCTACTGCGATGCGTGCTTTACCGGCCGCTACCCCGTGGCGATTCCCGAGAGCTTTGGCCGCGACAAGTTTATGGAGGGCTTTAAGCCCCGCAACCTGGATAAGCCACTGCACTTTGACGACGACGCCGTGGTCGAGAAATACGACGACCGCAGCTGGGAAGAGGAGCACGGCGAGGCCTAAAACCTGCCATGTAGGGACAGGTTTATTTTGGCAGGTTTTATCTGCTGTTTTGTTGATATGACGGCGCGCACCGCTGCGGTGTGCGCCGATATGAACGCAACTATGAGCACCGTTTGACGCCTGGGCGGCGGACGGTAGTGGGAGAGGAAGGCTCAGATGAGCGACAGCAAACATGTGACGTATGAGGACGCCGGTGTCGATACCGCCGAGGGCGGCCGCGCCGTCGATGCGATTAAGCAGATGGTCAAGGACACTAACCGCCCCGAGGTCATCGGCGGCATCGGTGGCTTTGGTGGCCTGTTTTCGGCCGCCGCGCTCAAGGATATGGAAGATCCGATCCTGATCAGCGGTACCGACGGCGTGGGCACCAAGCTCGTGCTCGCCCAGATCATGGACCGTCACGAGACGGTGGGCCAGGACCTGGTCGCCATGTGCGTCAACGATATTTTGGCTTCGGGCGCCGAGCCGCTGTTCTTCTTGGACTACGTTGCCATTGGCCACATCGAGGCCGAGCACATGGCAAAGATCATCAAGGGCGTTGCCGACGGCTGCAAACTCGCGGGCTGCGCGCTCGTGGGTGGCGAGATGGCCGAGCACCCGGGCGTCATGGCTCCTGCCGACTACGACCTCGCTGGCTTTACCGTGGGCGTCGTCGACCGTCCCAAGATGCTCGATCCCGCCAACGTCCGTCCCGGCGACGTGATTCTGGGCCTTCCTTCCACCGGCGTGCACTCCAACGGCTACTCGCTCGTGCGTAAGGTCATCGGCGTTGACGGCATTAAGCCGGGTACGCCCGAGGCCGCCGCTAAGGCCGAGGAGCTGAGCCGTCCGCTCGAGGAGCTCGGCGGTGCATCGCTGGCAGACGCTCTGTTGGCTCCTACGCGCATTTACGTCAAGCCGATTCTGGAGCTGCTCCGCGGTGGCGCCAACGTTCATGCCATTGCCCACATCACCGGTGGCGGTATTACCGAGAACCTCAACCGCGCGCTCGCCGACGACGTCGACGCCGTGGTCACCCGCAACGGTGCCGAGATGGGCTGGGACGTTCCGCCCGTCATCACCTATGTGTCGCGCCAGGCCGAGCTTGCGCCCAACGAGGCGTGCAAGACCTTCAACATGGGCGTTGGCCTGTGCCTGATCGTCGCTCCCGAGGACGAGGCCGCGGTGACCGAGGCTCTGGTCGCGCTGGGCGAGAAGCCGTTCCGCGTGGGCGAGTGCGTCGAGGGCTCCGGTAAGGTTGTGTACTCCGATGAGCGCTAACGAGCAGATGACTGCTGCCGAGGGCCTGGGCTTTGTGCCCTATAGCCGACCGACCGGCACTGATACCGTCGAGCCGCTCAAGATCGGCGTGCTCATCAGCGGGTCGGGTACCAACTTACAGGCGTTGATCGACCTGATCGCCGCCGGCGAGCTCAACGCTTCGATTGAGCTCGTGGTGTCGAGCCGCCCTTCGGCCAAGGGCTTGCAGCGCGCCGAGCGTGCGGGTATCCAGACACTCACGCTGTCCAAGGATGTCTATGCCGACCCCATCGCGGCCGACGAGATCATCGCGCATGAGCTGCTCGAACGCGGCTGCGAGTACGTGGTGATGGCCGGTTACATGCGCATGGTGCACACGCCGCTGCTGGCGGCGTTCCCCAATCGCGTGGTCAACCTGCATCCGGCGCTGCTGCCGAGCTTTACCGGTGCCCATGCGATTGACGATGCGTTTGCTCGCGGCGTCAAGGTGACCGGCGTGACCGTGCACTTTGCCAACGAGATCTACGACAACGGCCCCATCATCGCCCAGCGTGCGCTGGCTGTTGAGGAGGGCTGGGACGTCGACACGCTCGAGGAGCACATCCACGCGATCGAGCATGTGCTGTATCCCGAGGTCGTGCAGATGCTCGCCGACGGTCGCGTTCACGTGTTGGAGAGCGGCAAGGTGGCAATTGATGCGCCTCGCGGCTAGTGGCGCACAGTACAATTTAGCCGAGTAGTCAGGGTGGTCATTGGCGCCAAGGCGCAAGTGGCCACCCTTTGTTTTGGCAGTCATTGGGGACGGTCTTTAACGACTAGTCATTCAAGAACGTCGCAGGTGACTAGGTGAGAGAGGTGAGCGCATGGCGGATAACGAAGCGCTGTTTACGCCTGAGCTGGTGTTTTTTGATTGGGAGTGTGCGACGCCGGATGAGGTGTTTGCGCGGCTCGAGGGTGAGCTTGCCCCACGCGGCTACATTGCCGATGGCTGGCTCAACGCCGTCCGCACGCGCGAGGACGCTTATCCCACGGGTCTCGCTATGCCGGCGGCAAACATCGCCATTCCGCATACCGATCCGGGATTTGTGGTCAAGCCCTATATCGCTGTGGTAAAGCCCGCCGCACCTGTGACGTTCAACGCGATGGCGGGCATGGGCGCCCCGGTGCCGTCGCAGATCGTTATCAATCTGGGCATTGCCGAGCCGGGCGGCCAGGTCGAGGCCCTGCAAGCGCTCATGAATATCTTTATGGATGCCGACGCCGCGGCCGACGTGCTCGGCCAGACCACGCCGCAGGGCATGGTCGACGCCATCCGTCGACACTTTTAAGGCCGGCACTGGGGACCGTCCCTAACCGCCGGCAGAAAAGGAACGTCCCTAACTGCCAACTGCCAGACCTGTCCCCTTTGCACCAAAATGGTGCAGATTAACCTGTCCCCCATGCACCAGGTGTGCCGCGGGGGCTGCGTTGTGACACAATGGCGTTTGTTCGATTCGTGATGCGAAAGGCCAAACATGGCAAATAAGAAAAAGAACCCCGAGGCCGTGCCGACGCCCGAGCAACAGGCTCGCACCGCCTCCAGCTCTCGTAAGAAGCAGCGCAAGACCTATGTGTCCAAGACCGTCAAGATCATCCTGGTGGTCATCGGCGTGCTGGCGATGCTGCTTTCCGTCTCGGCCATGGCGTGCTCCGGCCTGATGTCGCAGACCGAAAGCGCCAGCTCGGGCTATAAGCTTACTGGTGGCGTGGCTGCTACCATCAATGGCACCAACCTCACCGAGGACACCGTGACCAAGCAGATCATGAGCATGCGTACGTCCTACGGCTACACCAAGGACAAGGACTGGGCGCAGTACCTGGTCGACAACGACCTCACGCCCAAGAAGTATCGCAAGCAGCTCATTGACTCCTACACGCAGCAGATTCTGCTTCAGCAAGCGCAGAAGGAAAACGGCGTGACCGTCTCGGACGAGGAGGTCGAGAAGGCCTGGAAGGACGCCTGCAAGAGTGCCGGCGGCGCCAAGGCCTTTAAGAAGACGCTTAAGACCTATGGCTACACCGAGGACACCTACAAGGACTCGCTCAAGGAGAGCCTGGCACAGCAGAAACTCAAGGACGCGGTAGCACCCACAAGCAAGCCCAAGGACAGCGAGATCGTCGATTACATCAATGAGAACCTGTCCAACTACAATGACGCCCGTCGCTCGTCGAATATTCTGATCAAGGTCGATTCCGACGCTTCCGACGAGGACAAGGCCGCTGCCAAGGCCAAGGCGCAGGAGTGCCTGGACAAGATCAACTCCGGCGAGCTGAGCTTTGAGGACGCCGTAAAGCAGTACTCCGACGATACCGGCTCCAAGGATAAGAAGGGCGATGTGGGCTGGGACAAGCTCACCACCTTCGTCGACAGCTACCAGGCGGCGCTCGAGGTGCTCAACAAGGGCGATGTGAGCGACGTCGTCGAGTCGACCTATGGTTACCACATCATCAAGTGCACCGACTACTTCCATGTCGATAATCAGGTCGATGACATTAAGCAGGTGCCCAAGGACATCAAGAAGTACGTCTCCAACGTGGTGAAGACGCAGGCGGCAAGCACCGCGTACAGCGAGTGGCTGGAGCAGTACAAGAAGGACGCCGACATCACCGTTAACCCCATGCCCAAGGACGTGCCCTATAACGTCAGCCTGAAGGGCGTCACCAAGAGTTCGACCGGCGATTCGTCGACGACTGAGTAATCATGGGGCGGTGCCCGCGTGAGTGCCGCCCACGCTATTGAGGAGGATTTGCAGATGACCAACGAAGAGCTGCAGAAGGAAATGATCGCGGCCATGAAGGCTAAGGACAAGGTTCGCCTGTCCATCATTCGCCAGGTCAAGGCCGAGGTGAAGAATATTGAGGTCAACGAGCGCCGCGATGTGACCGAGGAAGACGTCAACAACATGATCAAGCGTCTGATTAAGCAGACGAGCGAGACGCTGGAGATGTCCATCAAGGCCGGCACCGACCAAGAGCGTACCGACAACCTGACCGAGCAGGTCAAGATTCTGGAGAGCCTGCTGCCTGCGCAGGTTTCGGGCGAGGAGCTCGAGGCCCTGATCGAGCAGGTTATCGCCGAGCTGGGCGCCACGTCCAAGAAGCAGATGGGCCAGGTTATGGGCGCACTCGGCAAGGCCACCGGCGGAAACTTCGACAAGCCGGCAGCAGCAAAGATCGTCGGCGCTAAACTCGCGTAGGGGCCGAGCGGTACATAGTTGATGTTGAGGGGGCGTGGCCATAGCGGTCGCGCCCCTTTTTGCTGGGCTGGGTACTCATTGGGGACAGGCTTAAATGAGTGCCCAATGAGCGGGTACTCATTTAAGCCTGTCCCCAATGAGTGGGTGGAAGGTTGCGGGTTCTTTACGGGAATGTAGTGTGGGCTGCGGAAACGCGGTTCTTTCCGTACAATAGTTCAACTCGTGTAAACGCAGGGAAGGGACATTCATGGCAGACATGATCGAGATCAAGCATCTCAACAAGTACTTTGGCGACCTGCATGTGCTCAAAGATATCAACCTCACCGTCAAGCGCGGCGAGAAGCTCGTAATGATCGGGCCCTCCGGTTCGGGTAAGTCGACGCTCATCCGCTGTGTCGATTATCTTGAGGAGCCCACGTCGGGCGAGGTCGTCATCGACGGTACGCCGCTCACCAAAAAGAATCACCTGGAGATGGCTCGCAAGTATAGTTCCATGGTGTTTCAGCAGTTCAACCTGTATCCCAACATGACGGTGCTCGGCAACCTGACGCTCGCGCCCATCAAGCTGCAAAAGAAGAGCAAGGAGGAGGCGACCGAGGTCGCCATCGCCGCGCTCAAGCGCGTCGGCATGGCGCATAAGGCCGGCGAGTATCCGCAGAACCTCTCGGGCGGTCAGCAGCAGCGCATCGCCATCGCCCGTGCCCTGTGCACCAAGCAGCCCATCATCCTGTTTGACGAACCGACCTCGGCGCTCGACCCCGAAATGGTCCAGGAAGTCCTGGACGTTATGATTGAGCTCGCGCAGGAGGACATCACCATGATCTGCGTGACGCACGAGATGGGCTTTGCGCGCCAGGTGGCCGACCGCGTCATCTTTATGGAGGACGGCCGCATCCTGGAGGAGGGTACGCCCGAGCACTTCTTCGATAACCCCGAGAACCCGCGCTGCCGCGAGTTCCTGTCCAAGATTCTGCACTAGGCGCGGTGATGGACATGATGGATATGACGAGGGCGGCCGTGTCGCGCCGTCACTTTTTGCAGCTGGCTGGCGCCGGCATGCTTGCGCTGACGGGGACCGCGCTTACCGGTTGCGGCAACTCCACCAGCGGCGAGGGCTCCGACAAGGGGTCCAAGCTTGCAGCCATTAAGTCGCGTGGCCATCTGAATGCTGGCGTTAAGAAGGATGTTCCCGGCTACGGCTATTACGACACCGCCAAGGGCCGCTTTGAGGGCATGGAAGTCGATTTGTGCTACCAGATCGCCGCTGCCGTCTTTGGCGTGAGTTACAAGGAGGCCCGTGCCCAGGAGCTTGTCGAGTTTACCGACGTGACGCCCAAGACACGCGGCCCGCTGATCGATAACGGCCAACTCGACGTGGTCGCGGCGACCTACACCATCACCGACGAGCGCAAGAAGAGCTGGGATTTCTCGACGCCGTACCGCACCGACTACGTGGGACTCATGGTCAAGAAGCGTTCGGGCTTTACCTCGATTGAGGACCTGGACGGCAAGGTTATTGGCGTGAGCCAGGGTGCCACCACGCAGGGCCTGATCGAGCAGATGATCAAGGACAACGGCTTTAGCTGCAAGCCCGAGTTTAGGGCCTTTAGCGGCTACCCCATCATCAAGAGTTCGCTCGACGCCGGCAATATCGACGTCTTTGCCATGGACCGCTCCACGCTGGCCGGTTACATGAACGAGACCGTTGAGCTGCTGCAGCCCGAAGTCAAGTTTGGCGAGCAGGGCTACGGCGTGGCGACCAAGAAGGGCTGCGACCTTTCGGCCGTGGTCGATCAGGTGATTTGCGATCGCCTGGCCGATGGCTGGCTCGACCAAGAGGTCAAGACCTGGGGTCTTGTATAGGCACATCGTCCAAGGAAGGAATCAAATGCTCGAAGGATTATTTGACGCCGACCGTTGGTCGACGACATTTCAAAACATGGGGCCCTTCTGGGAGGGCTTTGGCGTGACGCTGCAGGTGGTCGTTGCCGGTCTGCTGCTGTCGCTGGTGCTGGGCACACTGCTGGGCGTGTTCTCTACCACTCGCTCGCGCGTGCTGCGCGCCATAAGCCGCGTGTACGTGGAGTTTTACCAGAACACTCCGTTGCCCGTGCAGGTGCTCTTTATGTACATGGCCGGTCCGCAGTTTTTGCAGGCCATAACCGGTGCCGACCAGCCGGTGCGCATCGCGCCGTTCGTGCTGGGCTTCTTGGGTGTGGGCCTGTATCACGCGGCCTACATCTCGGAGGTCATCCGCACTGGTATCGAGGCGGTTCCGCGCGGTCAGATGGAGGCGGCCCAGAGCCAGGGCTTCACCCGTGCGCAGGCGTACTGGTACATCGTGCTGCCCCAGACGTTCAAGATCATTCTGCCGCCGCTGTGTAACCAGGCGCTCAACCTGGTCAAGAACACGTCGGTGCTGGCGCTTGTGGCCGGCGGCGACCTTATGTACCGTTCCGACAACTTTGTGAGTCTGTACGGTTACCTGCAGGGATACATCGTCTGCTGCCTTATGTACTTCATCATCTGCTTTCCGCTCGCCATGCTGGTACAGTGGCTCGAGCGCCGCTCCAAGGAGCGTCCGCGCGGCGTGAGCCTGGCCGAGCTGGGGCTCGACAACGTAGAGGAGGCCTAGCGCATGGAAATCTTCAACGCGACCAACCTGCTCTACATTTGGGGCGGCTTTGTTAAGACAATCGAGATCTCGGCGCTGTCGATCTTTTTCTCGCTCATCTTTGGCACGGTGCTGGCGCTCGTTAAAAGCTATGCGCCCCGCCCGTTCCGTATTTTGGTGAGCGCCTATATCGAGCTGTTCCGTTGCACGCCGAACCTGCTGTGGATCCTGTTTATCTACTTTACGGTGCAGGGTTTGGACATTGTGATTTCGACCATTGCCTTTACGCTGTTTACCAGCGCTGTTATGGCCGAGATTGTGCGCGGCGGCCTCAACTCGATTCCGCGCGGCCAGTTTGAGGCAACGCAGAGCCAGGGCTTCGGCTTCTTTGCCACCATGCGCTACATCATTCTGCCGCAGACGTTTAAGACGATCATTCCGGCGCTGTTTAGCCAGTGCACAACTGTCATTAAGGACAGCTCGTATCTTTCGGGCATTAACGTGGCCGAGCTCATGTACACGGCAAACGTCGTGATGGCCCATGCGATCGACCTCTCGCAGGTGCTTATGCTCTACGGCCTGGTATTTGCGATGTACTTTGTGCTCAACTTTGGTATCTCGCTGCTGGTCCGAGCGTATCAGCGCCGCATCGTAGCCGCATAGTCCTGCTTCCCCAAGCACGGCACCTTGCCCCTCAATCGTCGCTTGCGTACATTTAGTACGCGGTGCTCCTCTTTCGGGGCAATCTGCCGCACTTGGGAAACCAGGACGGTCGTAAGTGACAGAATGGGAATCAGAAATCGCCTATTTCTCATTTGTTAGAAAGGAATCGCGATGAGCGATCTGGAGAATAAGAAGAATCCTGTGGTCATTACCATCGCGCGCGACTTTGGCGCCGAGGGCCACGAGATTGGTCGCATGCTTGCCGACGAGTTGGGGATTCCGCTGTACGATAACGAGCTGCTGGTGCGTGCGTCGCTGCGCGCGGGCGAGTCGCTCGACAAGATGGCTGCCTACGACGAGCGCCTGGCCGTGGAGAACATGGCGTTTCTGCCCGACCGCTACGATGCGCGTTCGTACTCGGACAAGTTGTTCCAAAAGATGAGCCAGGTGATTTTGGATCTGGGCGAGACCGAGAGCTGCATTATCGAAGGCCGTCTGTCCGATTATCTGCTGCGCAACAACCCCAACCACATTGCCGTGTTGGTGACAGCCCCCTTTGAGGACCGCGTCGAGATCGTGCGCAAGAAGCGCGGCCTCAACAAAAAGAAGGGCGCCAAGCTGGTCAAGCAGCAGCAGAAGGCGCGCGAGGCGTTCTATAAGCGCTACAGTGCCGGAAAGTGGAAGATGACGAGCGGTAAAGACATCGTCGTCAACCGCGCCAAGCTGGGCCGCGAGGGTTGCAAAGACGTTATTGCCGCCGCCTACCGCTACAAGGTGGCGCAGCTCGAAGACTAACCGACTAAAACCACCACGAAGGCGCCGCCCCTTTATGGTGGTCGGGCGGCCAACATAAAAAAAGTCCCTGCCGGGCGTGTGCTCGACGGGGACTTTGCCGTTTGATGGCTAACGCTGTAGGTGATTACTCGCCCAGCAGGCTCTTGGTGATGGAAGCGGCGGCCTTCTTGCCGGCGCCCATCGCCAGAATGACCGTAGCGGCACCGGTGACGATGTCGCCGCCGGCCCAGATGCGGGGATCGGTGGTCTGGCCGGTCTCCTCGTCGGCGACGATGTAGCCCCACTTGTTGAGCTCCATCTTGCCGCCGATCTTCTTTGCGAAGGGGTTGGCGTTGGTACCGATAGCCGAGATTGCGACGTCGCAGGGAATCTCCTCGATGGCGCCCTCGATGGGCACCGGGCGACGACGGCCGGACTCGTCGGGCTCGCCGAGCTCCATCTTCTGGACCTTGACGGCGCACACGGAGCCGTCCTCGCCAGCGACAAACTCGAGCGGGGAGACGAGCGGCAGAACCTCGACGCCCTCGGCCTTAGCATGGTGCAGCTCGGCGCGACGGCAGGGCATCTCGTCCTCGGTACGGCGGTAAGCGATGATGGCGTGCTCGGCGCCCAGACGCTTGGCGGTACGGACGGCGTCCATAGCCACGTTGCCGCCACCAAAGACGACGACGTTCTTGCCGTGCTTGGTGGGGGTGTCGTACTCGGGGAACTTGTTGGCCTTCATCAGGTTCACGCGGGTGAGGTACTCGTTTGCGAAGAAGACGTTGGGCAGGTTCTCGCCGGGGACGTTGAGGAACTTGGGCAGGCCAGCGCCGGTCGCCACGTAGATGGCGTCGAAGCCCTGCTCGAACAGCTCCTCGGCCG
>UQWV01000025.1 GCA_900544845.1 uncultured Collinsella sp.
TCTTTTGAGGACCGTCCTGTTGAGCAGTCGGTAGTGGATGCCATTGTTGAGGCGGGGCGGATTGCTCCTTCTGCTTGTAATAATCATCCAGCCCGTGTGATGGTGCTGGATACGCCTGAGCTGTTGGAGAAGGCTGCTGCTTGTCAGCCTCGGTTTGCTCGTGATGGGTCTATCTTTGGAGCTCCGCTTGTCTTCCTTATTTGCAGCGTTACCGATGATGCTTGGGTACGCCCGTATGACCAGATGAATTCCAGTGAAATCGATACGTCCATCGTGTGTGATCAGATGATGATGGAGGCCACCGAGCAGGGCCTAGGAACGTGCTGGGTATGCCATTTTAAGCCTGAGGTGGCACAGGAGCAGTTCAATCTGCCCAAGGGCGTCTATCCCTATCACATGCTCGTCTGTGGCTATCCCGCCGACCACATCGCCGATCCCGAGCATCGCGAGGCCCGCACTATTCCTCTCTCCAACTTCCTCCTCAAGTAGTTTTTGGACATACCTTAAAATCTACCTTTTACCACGCGCCCTTCGCCGAGTTCTGTCCTATCGCATGCAGAGCTCGGCGTTTTGTTTCCCAACCCGTATACAGCCACAAAAAAGGAGCCCGCAGGTGCGAGCTCCTCTTAAGGACACTAGATTGTAGCTCTGATGCTAGTCCAGGTCGTCGGCAGCAAAGTTGTCAATCGGGGCAAAGGGATCGGCCACGGGGACAACCGGGTCAGCGACGGGCAGCGGCTCGGCGGGAACAGTCACTGCTGGAGAAGCGGCAGAACCGACCGGCGTGGAGGCCATGAGGTCGGCCGGGAAGGAGTTCTGGGCATCGTCCATGAAGTGCTGGATGAGCTTGAGATACTCTGCCTTGAACTCCTCACGGGAAGCCTTGAGACGATCGATCTCCTCGAGCTCGGCCTGCTTTTCGGTCAGAGCCTGGCGGATAACCTCGCGGGCCTTAGCGTCAGCCTCGTTGCGGATACGCTCAGCGTTCTCGTTGGCATCGTTGACGATGGTCTCAGCGGTCTGCTGGGCAGCGATCAGGGCAGCGGAAATCTGGCGCTCCTGAGCGGAGAAGTCAGGGGCGGGAGCAGCCACGGGGGCGGCGGGAACGGCTTGGGCGGTGGCATCCTGAGCCTGGGCAAGCTGAGCCTGTGCATCGGCAAGCTGCTGCTCGGTAGCAGTCAGACGACCCTTAAGGTCGACGATCTTAGCGAGCATAGCGTCAACCTCGGAGGACAGCGTCTCCAAGAAGACGTCGACCTCGGCAGGATCGTAGCCACGCTTGGCCTCAGAGAAAGTCTGAGCCTGGATGTCTGCAGGGGTAATAGCCATAACAAGTCTCCTTTTTCATCGCCTCGGCGCTACACGCCCGACGTAAGTTACAAAGTCAGTTCTATACGAGTATACCTATAAGAAGCTGCAGAACCAGCCTCTGCACCAACTGCAACGCAATAATCGCAACGACCGGCGAAAAATCGATACCGCCCATCGGCGGGATGAAACGACGGAACAGGTTGAGCCACGGACCGCACACGCTATCGAGCACCGCAGCAATATCCTGAAGCAAACCGCCCTGCTTCATGGGAATCCACGTCATAAAGCAGTAGACGACAATGAGCGTGGAATAGAAGTTGAACAGCGTGTTGACCAGCTGGACGATAGTGTAGATGTTGATGGGAATCTCCTCGTCTTGTCTTTACTTAAGGTAGCCGTCGGCACGAAGCTTCTTGAGATCGGAATCTTTGACCTCGCAACCGGCGGGCAGCACCATGAACACGCGGTCGCCTACCTCCTTGACCGTGGCGCCCAGACCGCAGGCAAAGCCGTAAGAGAAGTCCAAGACGCGCTTGGCAACTTCGGTGCGTACGCCCACAAAAATCAGTGCGACAGGCTGCTTGGTGCGAACGCGGCGCACCACGGTCTCCACGTCGTCATAGCTCTCGGGGCGCAGGACATAGGCCGGCAGCTGCGGCGTGGCGTTGATGATATTGCTCGCATAGGCCGAGGCATCGCTCGGTGCAGGCGCGGGTGCAGCGGCGGCACGGGCGCGGGTGTTCTCGGCGTAGCTCGACGGCGTGTCATAGGCACCAGGACGATAACCGCTCGCAACACTGTCCTGCGAGCGCGAAGGCGGGTTATACGTCGTGGCATGGCGGGAGTCATCGCCGACCAGCTGGCCGGAGCGCGTATACACGGCAACCGACTCAGCTTCACCGCGGCGCGTCTGACCAAGCAGGCCGTTGCTCGGCTCGTCTTGGGTGTAGAAGCCCTCGCCCGAAGCACCGCTGTAGCCGTTGCCCTGATAACTATCGTCATAGCCGTCATCGTAGCCGTAGTCGTCGTCCTGGCCATAACCCTGGTCGTAACCCTGCTGGCCGCCCAGGTGCATCTTATTTTTAATCTCGTCAAGGAAGCCCATGGTTGTGTCCTCTCGCGGTTTAGTGCAGGCGCCCCGATAATCAGTGCGCACTTCAGAGCCTTATTTTACTGCAAACTCCGGGCTAAATACTACCCTGCCCAGGCGAACGAGCGTAGAGCCCTCCTCAAGGGCAGGCTCAAAGTCCTCGCTCATGCCGCAGGAAAGCTCAGGCAGGTTCAAATCGGGATGCGCCGCCTCCAGCTCATCCCTCAGCTCACGAAGCCCCGCAAAGGTGCGGCGTGCCACATCCTTATTCCCCCGGGGCGCCATAGTCATAAGCCCCTGTACGCAAATTCCCTCAAGTTCCGCAAGCTCACCCGCGGCGGCGCGAATCTCATCGGGCGAAAAGCCTCCCTTCGACTCCTCACCACTCACATTGACCTCGATGAGCACACGCTGGGGGCCGGCGAGCTCGCCTGCCTCAATCTTGCGGACAGCACGGCTCGAGATCGCCTGTGCCAGATGCAGCGAACCCACCGAGTGAATCAGCTCGGCTGAGCCCAGCACCGCATTGATCTTATTGGTCTGCAGGTTGCCGATCATATCGAAGCGCACCTCGGGCAGCTCCGGATGCTCCGCCAGACCCGTGAGCTTGCGAACCAGCTCCTGCGGGCGGTTCTCGGCAAAATGGCGATACCCCGCCTGGATGGCGGCAACGGTCTCATCGACACCAACGGTCTTGGACACGGCAATGAGGCGCGCGGCGTCGTGGGGGCGGCCCGCGCGATCGAGCGCCGCATAAAAACGTTCCAGAATCTGCTCGCGGCGAGCGCGCATCAAGTCCAAATAGTTATCCATTGCCAATCGCCTCCGCTGACAGCCAAACAAGTAGTCCCATGCTAACGCAAGAGCGCGGCCCCGCATGTGCAAGGCCGCGCTCACTTAGGTATTTACAATCTTTCGACGAACGGGGTCACTTACTCCTCGTCGTCCTCGCCATCGTCCTCGTCCTCAAGATGATCGAGCAGGTAGCGAAGACCCTCGCTGACCTCGTTGGCGGGCACCTTGGCAACGTAACGCGCGTCGACGGCGGGCCTCATGATAACACCCTCGCCCGAAGGCACGCGCATGCTCTCGAGCTCATCCTCGTCCACACGGGCGATATCGCCGGCGTTCATACGCTGACCAGTCAACAGGAAGGTCAGACGGCAAGCGGCATCGATGGAAATGGAAGCGATGCGATCGAGGTAGCGCGAAACCATGATGGCGCGGCGCAGGTCGTCATAGTTGCTGTCGTCGTCCATAAAGTCGCCCGTATCCATACGATTAAAGGTGCGGAAGAACTTCTCGTAGGCGGCGTGCACTGGCTCGTCCTCGACGGCCAGGTTGCAGATGATGGACATGTCATTGGTGACGAGCGCAGAAAGCGAAGAGCCCAGCACCTGGTAGACGGCCTCAGCCTCGGCCTTAACCGTGCCGACAAGCTCCTGGGGCAGCGAGATGTCGGCCTTGATCATATGACGCGTGGCACGGCAGATCTGACGGACCTTATCGGTCATGCGCTGCAGGTTAAAGTCGACGTAGATGATCGTCTGAAGCAGGCGGAAGTCGGAGGCGACCGGTGACTGCGTGGCGATCAGGTTGTAGCAGACGGCCTCCAGGTTGGCGCAGCGCGCGTCAATCGAAAGCGTACGTTTCTTGGTCTTGGTGGCGAGCTTGCGGTCGTCGGTCACATAGGCCTTCACGGCATCGTGGAGGGCCAGATCGACGGCCTCGTAGATGCTCAGCATCTCGTGACGGGCCTCGACGAGCTGACGGGAAAACAGTTTGCGCATGGTTCACTCCAATCAGTTGGGTGCGGTCATGCCGCCCGCACAGTGAATACGCACCGGACCAGGTCCGATCGGCTTGGGACTAGTCGCACCGATCAGCCAAAGCGGCCGGTGATATAGTCTTCCGTCCGCGAGTCCACCGGGCTGGTGAAGATCGCGTCGGTTTGACCATACTCGATGAGCGTGGCGGGCTCGCCGGCAACTTCCTGCAAGAAGAATGCGGTGTAGTCGCTGATACGAGCTGCCTGCTGCATTGAATGCGTGACGATGATGATCGTCATCTCGGGCGCCAGCTCGGCCATCAGATCCTCGACCTTAGAGACGGATGTGGGATCGATGGCGGAGCAGGGCTCGTCCATCAGGAGGACATCGGGTTGCACCGCAAGCACGCGCGCGATGCACAGACGCTGCTGCTGACCGCCCGAGAGCGCCAAACCATCCTTGTTGAGCTGATTGGATACCTCTTTCCAGAGGTTGGCGCGCTTGAGCGATTCTTCCACGATGTCATCGAGGTCGCTTTTGCTAGTCACGCCCTGCAGACGAGGGCCAAAGGCGACATTCTCGTAGATGGATTTGGGAAACGGGTTGGGCTGCTGAAAGATCATGCCCACGCGACGACGGAGGTCGACCGGGTCGACGCCCTCGGCATAGATATCATTGCCGTCGAGCGTCATGGTGCCCTCGACGCGCGTACCCTCGATCAGATCATTCATGCGGTTGATGCAGCGCAAAAACGTCGACTTGCCGCAGCCCGAAGGGCCAATGAAGGCGGTGATGGCGTTTTTGGCGATGTTGAGGTCAAGCCCCGTCAGCGCATGAAAGTCACCGTACCAAAAGTTGAAATCCTTGGCCGTAATGGCCGCTTGCTCCAGCGTGGGAGCGGACTGATAAACGGACATGGGACTCCTTAACTAGCGACGCTTGCGCGACAGGAAGCGCGCAAACAGGTTGAAGGCCAGAATGATCACCATCAGCAAGAGCGCGGTGCCGTAGGCTGCGTTCATGTTGATGCCGTCGTTGGCAAGCAGGTACAGGTGAACCGTCATGGGGCGGCCGGAATCGAGCGGCGAAATAGGTAGATTGATGGCCTGGCCCATGGTGTAGAGCACCACCGCGGTCTCGCCAATGGCGCGGCCGATGGCGAGGACGATGCCCGTGGCAATACGGCCAAAGGCAGAAGGAAGCACAATCTTGGAGACAACCTGCCACTTGGTGGCGCCCAGGCCGTACGCGCCCCAACGGATATAGCGCGGGACGGCGCGAATGGCCTCTTCGGTGGTGCGCATGACGATGGGAAGCATCAAGAGCGCGAGCGCCAGAGCGGCCGAGACCATCGAAAGGCCCAGGCCCATGGCCTCGACAAACAAGGCGTAGCCAAACAGGCCCATAACGATGGAGGGCACCGAGGCCAAAGCGTCAGCAGCGTAGCGAATGAGCTCGACGACCTTGCCCTGCTTGGCGTACTCGGCCAGATAGACGGCTGCCAGCACAGCGATCGGCGTGCAGATAAGCATGGCGAGCGCCGTCACATAGACGGTCGAGACGATCGTGGGCCAAATACCGCCCTCGGCGTTGACGCCCTGGGGCCAACCGAAGATAAAGTCGAGCGAGATGTGTGGCAGGCCGTTGATGACCACGTAGGCGATGATAGCGACCAGCACCAGCGTGGTGATGTATGCCGCGGCACGGAACACGCCAAGCATGATCTTGTTGGACAGGTCCTTGTTGATGCGGCCCTTCTTGCCGTGGGAAAGGGCACGCTTGATGCGCTCGCGCGACGAGGTCGTATCGACCGTCGTGTCAACGGAATCGGACATAGCCTACCCCCTCTTCTTCTTGGAAACCAGGCGGACGATGCCCACCAGCGTGGCGGAAATGATAAACAGGACCACGCCCATGCCGAACAGCGCCGAGCGATGCAGACCCGAGGAATAGCTCATGTCGAGCGCAATCTGGCTCGTGAGCGTCGAGATGGGGCTCGCAATGCTGTCGGGAATAACCGGGGCGTTACCCACGACCATGAGCACGGCCATGGTCTCGCCGATGGCACGGCCCATACCCAGCACGATGGCATCCACGATACCCAGCTTGGCGGCAGGTAACACGACCTTATAGATAGTCTGCCACTTGGTGGCGCCCATGGCATACGATGCCTCGCGAATGCCCATGGGAATGGAATTGAGAGCATCGATGGTAAGCGTCGTGATGGTGGGCACGATCATAATGGCGAGCACGAACCACGCCGTCAGCGCGCCAAAACCAAGACCGCCGGTCAGTTGTGCGATAAACGGGCGGATGATGATCATGCCAAAGAAGCCATAGATGATAGAAGGGATGCCGGCCAACAGGTCAACGGCAGGGCTGATGAGCTTGCGCACGCGCTTGCTGGCGATCTCGACCAGATACACGGCCGTGCCCACGCCTAGGGGCACACCCATGGCGAGTGCACCGACGGTCACCAGACCCGAGCCGGCAAGCAGCGACACGATGCCGTAGTGACCCTCAGAGGGCGCCCACGTAAAGCTAAAGAAGTCCGCCAGACCGATGTCGGTAAAGACGGGCAGCGCCGAGTACGTGGTAAAGACAAAAATCAGGATGACGGTAACGACCGCCAAGAACGCGCAGGCAAAGAAGATCCACTGCAGCGCCTTCTCCTTGATATAGGTACTGCGCGATACGAGCGCCAGCTCGCGCTTCTTGGGCGTCTGAACATTCCGCTCAGTCTGGGAGTTTTCCTGTGCTTCCATGCTACTCACTCCCCTTCTCGTCGTTGGTGACGGGGATAAAGCCCGCCTCGCGAATCTGCTTGTCCATCTTTTCGGACGTCACATAGTCGATGTAATCCTGCGCCTGCTGCGAAGGCGCACCCTTCACAAAGAAGTAAAGGTCGCGTGAGATGGGATAGCCGCCGCTCGCGACCGTCTTCTCGGACGCCTCAACATGATTGACCGAGACGGCCTTGACCGAGGTCTTGGCGTTGAGGCTATCGACGAAGCCCAGCGAAATGTAGCCGATAGCCCCGCGCGAACGAGATACCACGTCGCGCACCTGGCCCGTGCCCGAAAGAACGGCCGAGCGGCGATCGAACGGGGTGCCGTCCATCACGATGGTGCGGAAGGCTTCACGCGTGCCAGACGCCTCATCTCGGTTGATAACCTGAATCCTCAGGTCCTCGCCACCGACTTCTTTCCAGTTGGTGATCTTGCCGGCATAGATATCGCGGAGCTGCTCGGTCGAGAGGTTATCGACGGGGTTGTCTTCGTTCACGATGACCGCGATACCGTCGTGGGCAATGACGATGGGAGTCAGGCCCAGATCCTGTTCGTCGGCATTGAGTCCACGGGAGGAGCTGGCGATATCGGCCGTGCCAGCGCTGACGGCTTCGATGCCAGCGGAAGAGCCCAAACCGGAAACGAGCACGTCGATGCCGGTCTCCTCCTTAAAGCCCTCTGCCGCAATTTCGGCGATAGGAAGGCAGGTCGTGGAGCCGGCCACGGTAATGGAAGAGGTAGAAGATCCCGAAGAACAGGCGCACAGCGTAAGCGTAAGCACAGCGGCGCTCAGGACCGATACGATCTTTCTCATAGCATCACGCCGATCGCAGCATGGCGCCCACAGGTGCCGTCCTCGTTACGGTAGGAATAAAAGCGGTCGTTCTGACGCACAGTCGAAAGCTGGGTATCCACGATATTATCCGCGTCCACACCGGCATCTACCAGCGCCTCACAAATGGCAGCGGAAAGATCGAGCATGCGAGAGGCACTCGCATCGATGCAAGAGAACTCGACGGCAAAGCGATCCATGAGTTCCTGGGATACCTCATATTCGTCAGCCAAGATATGGGGGCCGATATAGGCGGAAACGTCGCTCGCATCGCAGCCGGCAGCATCGCAAAGCGCCTGGCACGCCTTGGCAGAAATACGTGCAATCGTGCCCTTCCAACCGGAGTGCACCACGGCAAATCCGCCAGGGGCCACCAGCACCACGGGAACACAGTCGGCAAAGCAGAGCAGCACGGGCACGTCATGGGCCGTACAGACGATGGCATCGCAGCCCTCGGCAATCTGCTCGCGAACAGCCTCAAGATCGTCGGCGCCGTTCGAAGTCACCGTAACGATATGGTCACCATGTACCTGATTGGGCACGAGCAGATTATGCTCGCACTCAGTGGCGCCCATAGCTTCGAGCGCTCGACGACGATTTTCTTGAACAGCAAAGGGGTCATCGCCTACATGCGAGCCCAGGTTGAGCGAGGAGTACGCATCTTCAGAAACGCCACCGGTGCGCTCGGTAAAGGCAAAGCGGACATCGGATGTCGCGCCCTCCACCAACGTAACTCCATCATGGTCGACACGCGAAACGTTGTCCGCACGTGCTGCCATACTAAAGCCTCCTAATAACACAAGTACCGCGGCGTCGCCGCGCAGTCCGCGTTTATACGGCTGTCATACTTCCTTAAAAGGATACCCGCAGCGGTAGGGACCAAACGTAAAGGGAACGTAAGGAGATTGGAGGCTTTCGTTTACAAACGAGAAACAAAACGGGGTGCATCCAAATGGACACACCCCGTGCAGGTCGTTGAGAAAAACGAACTAGAAGCTACCGCGCTTCAGGAAGTCGGGAAGCTCGAACTGATCGTTGCCGAAGTTAGGAAGCTCGGTGCCACCAACGTTGCGGGTCGGAGCGGCCTGAGCCGGACTGGTGGCCGGAGCGGTGCGTTGCGGCTCAGCGGAGGCAGCGGCCTTGCTCTGAGACTGCTGAGCAGCAAAGAGCTCGTCCTGGCGGTTGACGTTGGAGTCGGAGAAGCCCGTAGCGATGACGGTGATACGCACCTGGTCGCCCAGGGACTCGTCGACAACGGTACCGAAGATGATGTTGGCCTCGGGATCGACGGCATTGGCGACAACGTCGGCGGCGTCGCTGATCTCTTGGATGCCCAGGTCCTTGGAACCGGCGATGGAGAGCAGCACGCGCGTGGCACCATCGATGGAGCTCTCGAGCAGCGGGCTGGAGATGGCCTGCTGGGCAGCATCGACGGCACGGGTATCCCCAGAAGAGGTACCGATACCCATCATGGCGGTACCGGCCTGCTTCATGATGGTCTTAACATCGGCGAAGTCCAGGTTGATGATACCGGGGACGGTGATGAGGTCGGTGATGCCCTGGGTGCCCTGGGAAAGGACACCATCGGCAATCGCGAAGGCCTCGAGCATGGTGGTCTTCTTCTCGGCGATGTCGAGCAGCTTATCGTTAGGAATGACGATCATGGTGTCGACGCAATCGGAGAGGGTCTTAATGCCCTCCTCGGCGCTCTTCTTGCGCTTGCGGCCCTCGAAGGTGAAGGGCTTGGTCACGACGGCGACGGTCAGCGCACCGACCTCGTTCATCGCGATATCGGCAACGATGGGGGCAGCGCCGGTACCGGTGCCACCGCCCTCGCCGCAGGTGATGAACACCATGTCGGCGCCAGCGAGCGCCTCGGCAATGTCGTCGCGGGACTCATCGGCAGCCTTGCGGCCAACCTCGGGGTTGGCGCCGGCGCCCAGGCCGCGGGTAAGGTCGGTGCCGATGTGCACCTTGATATCGGCATCAGAGATCGCGAGTGCCTGAGCATCGGTGTTGATGGCAACAAACTCGACGCCGCGGATGCCCTCTTCGATCATTCGATTGACCGCGTTGGTACCGCCGCCGCCGACGCCGACCACCTTAATGACGGCAAGGTAGTTGTTGATCTCTGTCTCGTGCATGTCGGTCCTCCGAACAAAGGTTATAGCCATAGCATGGGTCGACCCCTGCGCACATTAACCTTCAGGTTGAAAGTAAATGCAAAGGTAAACCGTATTATGTTTGCACATTATGAACGTATCAGTCAAATAATTGACCGTGAAAACCAAACAAACCAGATAAACGGCGTGGTATGGCCCCTCAACAAAGCATCAACCAGCGCTACGAGGTCGGAGCGTTCCTAAATGTATAGTTACCCGGAGAACGCACATTGATATACGTTACGCCCTCTACCTGCGAAAGCAGCTTGGTGACTACGCGCTCCTTCTTGACGATATCGTTCGAATCGCCCAGCGACACCTCAATGCCGTTATTGAGGTTTGCCGAGATGGCTTCGACCGAAGGCGTGGAAATATCCTTGACTTGTCCCAAGAACTCGCTCGAAAAACCACGCACATAATCCAAGCCAGCCTTAACGGCCTTGGAGCTCACCGCCTGGCCGGAAACCGGAGCGACATCCGCCGAGACATCAGTCAACAACACCGCGCCATAGTGCTTAGCGAGCGCCAGCGCGGCATCAATGCCGGTCAGGGTATTTGAGCCCTGCCCCGTCGTGATGACGTTGCCCTGGTCATCCACTTCGACCGACGTCGACAGCGGGGCGATCCAGGTGTCATCATCCCCGATGGCCCAGGCAAGGTCATCGGAGCTGATATAGGCAATTGCGATGACCTTGCGCTCCATCGGCGTAATGATGAGCGTATGCGGGAACTGACGCTGGACATCCACGCCCGACACCCACGGGTTCTGCTTGAGGTCCTCGGTAATCTGGTCAGGATCGACGTTAAAAAGCGACGTTCCCTCGGGCAAATCGATCAGCTGGATAGCATCGTGCTTCGTCACATGCTCGCTGCCTTGAATCTGAATATCAGTGGCGGTAAACAATCCAGAGTTGATCACCACGACGGCAACGACGACGAGCACGGCCAAGACGGCCAGAACGCCGCCCACGATTTTGCCTTTGCCTGTAACGAGAGAAGCGGCGTCTGACGTTTTATTTGCCATCGCCCCAAGTGAAGACAACGGGTTGACGCCTTTTTTACCCGAAGGCTTCTTGGCGGTAGCCGGCACCGATGTCAGCGAGCGCGGTTTCGATGCGCCCAGCGTGCGACCCGGACGCGGCGCTTTAGTTCCCGTCGAGGGCTTAGGAGTTGCCATGGGACGGGCAGGTTTGGCGCCCATAACAGGCTTTGACGTCACCGAGGGACGCGAGGACTTTTTTGCGGCCGGACGATTGCCGAGCTGCGAGCCGACAACCGGACGACTGGTCTGTCGAGCATGCCCGACAGACTTAGAGTGCGCGACGGTATTGCGTTGAGGTTTGGCAGGCGCGCCGGAACGCCCTCCGGCGCGGCGGAAGGTGGGTTTCGATGCTCTAGAAGCCGAGGAATTTAACTTCCGGTCTGAGCTCGATGCCATACGCCTCCCTCACCTTTCCGTGCACATGTCTGATAACCGCGGCAACGTCATCGGCCGAGGCAGTTCCGTTATTAACGATAAAATTAGCGTGAACGGGCGAAACTTCCGCGCCGCCAATCGAAAAACCCTTTAATCCACAATCCTCGATAAGCTTGCCCACACTCGCATCGGGCGGGTTGCGAAAGACCGACCCGCAGGATGCGCGACCCATGGGCTGCGTACGCTTGCGCCTCGTCAGGTACCGCTCCATGCGCTCGCGAATGTCGGCCTTGGGCGCCGGTTTAAGCTTGAGCACGCACTCGAGGATAATCTCATTGCGGGGAAGGCTACATTCGCGGTAGCCCCAAGTGATCTCGGACCCCGCATAATGCTTGATACCGGATGCCGGGTCAAACGTTACGACATCCTCAACCAGCGAGCCAATCCACTCGGTCCGTGTGCCGGCATTCATAGATATCGCACCGCCAACCGAGCCAGGGATGCCAACGGCAAACTCAAGGCCCGAGAGGCTACGCGACAGGGCATCGTTGACCAGGCGCGCAAACATCACGCCCGCACCGACCGTCAGCGTACAACCGTCATCGGCAACAACCGTGCGCTGAAACTCACGTCCGAGCGAAATGACGGCGCCGCGATAACCGCCATCGGCAACCAGCAGATTGGAGCCCTTGCCGATGATGACCCACGGCACCTGCTCGCGATCGAGCACCGCCACGGCGCGGCGGAGGGCATGATAGCTATGGCACGTCACAAAGAGGTCGGCCTTGCCGCCGATACGATAGCTCGTATGACGCGCAAGGCGCTCGTCCTCGATCACATCCGTGTCGATCATGCCCGAGAGCGCCATGACGGCGTTAAACAGACCCATTAGACTTAAGCGTCTTTCTTGGCAGTCAAATACTCGATAAACTCGGGGCCGACGGTCGTAACGTCACCGGCACCCATAGTGAGCAGCAAGTCGCCCTCGCCCACCATCTGCTCGAGCTCCTGATTGAGCTCAAGACGGCTGGAGCAGTACACGACCTCCTTGCCAGGATGCTTGGCGCGCACGGTATCGGCGAGCATCTTAGAGGTAACACCCGGAATGGGCATCTCGCCAGCCGAGAACACATCAATCAGCAGCAGTTTATCGGCATTGGCAAATGCATCGGCAAAGTCGTCGCACAGGGCCTGCAGGCGCGAATAGCGGTGCGGCTGGAACACGACGTCGACGTGCTTGTAGCCCAGCGACGAAGCGGCAGCAAGCGTCGCCTTGATCTCGGTGGGGTGATGGCCGTAATCATCGACCACGGTGATGCCATCGATATCGCCCACGTGGGTAAAGCGACGACGGACGCCCTCAAAGCTCGAAAGCGCCTTGGCGGCGGCGTCGATGTCAAGGCCCAGGACATGGGCGACGGTGAGCACCGCCGTGGCGTTGAGCATGTTGTGGCGACCGGGATTACTCTTGATCTCCACAGCGTGCTCAGTGCCGTCCTCAAAGCGAACGATAAAGTCGCTCTGGATGCCCTTGACATCCGGGTGCATGCAGACGATGTCGTTGCTCTCGGCAAAGCCGTAGGAAAGCACGTGACGGCCCGTCGACTTGGCGAGCTCGACCAGATGCGGGTCCTCACCGCAGACGATGACGGTGCCGTCCTCGCCCACCAGGCTCATGAATTTGGCGAAAGTCGCCTCGATCTCCTCGATACCCGAGTAGTGATCGAGGTGGTCGGCCTCGACGTTGGTCACAATGACCACGTTGGGGTTCAGGAACAGGAAGGAACTGTCGGACTCGTCGGCCTCGGCGACAAAGTAGTCGCCCGAGCCGTTCTTGCCGTTCGTGTCATAGCCCTCGACGATGCCACCGATCAGGAAGCTCGGATCCAGACCCATGCGGTCGAGCATGGTGGCGCACATCGAAGACGTGGTGGTCTTGCCATGCGTGCCAGCAACAGCGACGGTGGTGTAGCCGTGGCCCAAAGCAGAGAGCATCTTGGCACGGGGCCACACGGGAATACCAAGCTCGCGAGCGCGCACGAGTTCAGGGTTGGACTCCGGAATAGCGGTGGAGACAACAACCACGTCGGGCTTGACCTCGTCGATCGTGGCGGCCTCATGGCCCACATGCACCTTCACACCAGCGCGGGTAAGCTGGCGGATATAACGTGACGTCTTAAGGTCGGAGCCGGTAACGGCATAACCGCGCTCGTGCAGAACGAGGGCGATGCCGCTCATGCCGGCGCCGCCGATACCGATAAAGTGGGCGCTCTTAAACTCGGGCGCGGAGGTTGCAGTCTGGGAATCAGCCATGTGCTCGTGTACTCCTTGCGTAAACACTGCCTGTAACCCGTTAACTGTACCGCACCTACCGCATCAGCGCGAGGGCGACCGACGATATCCCGTCTAACTAACGCAAACCCTCTACCGCATCCGCCAGAAGAGCGGCGGCCCTATCCTGAGCCAGACCACGCGCCGCCTGACGCATGGCGTCGCGTGCCGCCGCGTCATCGACCAGGTGCAGCAGCTCATCGGCAAAGGCAGAACCGTCGATATCGGCATCGGCGCAGAGCACGCCGGCCCCAGCGTCGACCAGATAACGAGCATTGGTGGTTTGGTGGTCGGCCGTCGCATGCGGATACGGCACGAGCACCGAGGGCACGGCGAGCGCAGCGATCTCGGCCACGCTCGATGCGCCCGAACGCGAGAGCACCAAATCGGCAGCAGCCAGCATATCGCCCATGTTGTCGATGTAAGGCTGGACGCGGTAACGCTTCGCCTCCTCGGGCGTCAGCGCCAAAGCGCGCTCGGTCTCCTCAAAGCCGTCGGCACCCGTCGAATGCAACACATAGAGGTTCTTGCGCGAAAGCAGCTCGTTTTTGAGCGAAGCCACGCGCTCGTTGAGGTGCTGGGCGCCAAGTGAACCGCCAAAGACGAGCAGCAGCGTAGCGTCCTCGGGAACGCCAAGTGCCTTGCGGCCGCGAGCGCGATCGCCCTCGATCACCGAGCGACGTACGGGGTTGCCGGTCATGAGCACGTGGTCAGGGTCACCTTCGCGCTCAAAGACCGAGCGCGCTGCCGGCACCGAGATGCACACGCGAGCGGCGTGGGAGTTCATCATCTTGTTGGCCAGGCCCGGAACAGAGTTCTGCTCATGTAGCAGATACGGAACGCCTGCGCCCTTGCACCACCCCAGCAGCGGAACCTCGACATAGGCACCAAAACCGATGGCAGCATCGGGCTTGCCGACCTTTGAGAAATGACTGGCGAGCGCACGCTTGGCCTTGTTGACACGCCACAGCGAGGTCAGCGCCGTCCAGGGACGGGAGCGGTCGAAGCCCGTGACCGTAATGGGCACAAAATCAAACCCAGCCTCGGGGACCAGACGACCCTCGAGCTTGCGCGACTGGCCCACGAACACAACGTGGTGGCCACGGTCATGCAGCTCCTCGGCCAAAGCGAGCGCGGGGTTAATGTGTCCTGCCGTGCCGCCGGCTGCAATAGCAACGGTCATCTTATCGGTCATGGTAGTCCCTTCGTACACGCGGTCCCTGGTCGTCGGTGCGCAAACGCGCCGACGGGTCCGAGTTCAAATCGATTCGATTATATCCGCCGCCCGCGCTGCGAGGGCTGGGGCGCTGCGGACGACCTTGCGGCGCCGTCCGCGGACGTGGACGAGCTGCCGGCTCGGTCGCAGAGCCATCCAGAACGGTAAAGCCGTTACGCGAAGATCGCTCGCCGCGTACGTGGGGCACGCCGGCGGTACTCTCATCCATAACGGCAAAGCTCTCGCGGCGACGGTCGTACTCATCGCGACGGGCGCTCTCGTACGAAACGCGCAGGATCAGACCGGCAAGCATAAGCGACACAATAATCGACGAACCGCCGTAGCTAATAAACGGCAACGGTTTGCCCGTCATGGGAAACACGTTGAGGATGCCCAGCGCATTGATCAAAAACTGCACCGCGAGAATGACCGCGGAGCCAGACGCCATGAGCGCGCCCCGACGATCGGTCGCCTGCTCGGCAATGCGAAACGCCGAGTAGATCAGCATCGCAAACACCAAGAAGAACAGCACGGTTCCGACAAAACCGACTTCCTCGCCAATGATGGCCAGGATGTAGTCATTGTGCGCCTCGGGCAGATACGAGTACTTCATGGTTGAGTTGCCGATGCCACGGCCGAACAGACCGCCCGAGGCAAAGGCCATGATGGCAAGCGTGGCCTGATAGCCGTCACCATACTCGTCGGCCCAAGGGTTCAAGGCAACCTGAATACGCACCATACGGTATGGCTCTGCGACAAGCGCAATCACGATCACGAGAATGCCGAAGATTAGCACGCCGATGATAAATCTGGGGTCGAGACCCGCAAACAACGCCATGCACATGAGGGTCAACAGGATGATCAGGACGGTACCGAAATCGGGCTGGATAAAGATCAGAAAGAGCGAAATGCCCAGGTAGATGCCCATCTTGCGAAGGAATTCGTTGATGTTGCCACCGGGCGAAAAGAAGCGATCGAGCATGATGGCCGAATACGCAATGGCAAATGGCTTTAAAAACTCGGAAGGCTGGAACTGAATGCCGGCGATGTTGAGCCAGCGCGTGGCGCCACGGCTGCCGCTGCCCACCAAGAACACCAGAAACAGTAGCCCTATCATGCCTATGAGGAAGATCCTGAGCACGTCTTCCCCAAACCAACTGTCCGGCAAGATGCGCACGATGGCAACCATAGCCAGCACGCCAACTCCGGCAAACGCGGCTTGCCGAAACAGAAAAAACGTCGCCGAGCCATTCTCGTGCAGCGCCTCGACCGAAGACGCCGAGTACACCATCAGCAGGCCAAAGCACACCAAGGTAAACAGGCAGGCCATGAATATCAGACGGGGGCGCATGATACGGGCGGGAACGCCGGCAATATAGCGTTCGCTAAACGTCTGCCCGCCGCGACCGGAACGCGGTGTGCTGCGCCGCGAGGAAGCACGGTCCGAGTCGGGCCTCCTCATACCTTGTCGGGGGCTCTCCTCTCTCACCGGCAACCCCTATTCCATTTGCGATTTCGCCGCAGCGGCAAGCTGCGCCACATAGTCCTTAAACACGCGGCCGCGCTCCTCATAGCCCGAGAACTCATCGAACGAAGAGCAGGCAGGAGAAAGTAAGATCACGTCGCCACGGCTAGACAGCGAACGGGCAACGTCCACGGCATCGCGTAGGTCATCCGCCTGGGCGATATCCACATCGCCATCGACATCGGCCTCGTCCATAGCGGCGGTGAAGCGCTCGCGCGCATCGCCAAAGCAGACGACCGAGCGCACGTTATCCATAACAACGCGCGCGAAGTCCGTGAGCGGCGTGCCCTTATCGTGGCCGCCGAGCAGCAAGATCACGTCGTCATCGGGAAATGCCGTCAGTGCCTTCTCGACCGCGTCGGTGTTGGTCGCCTTGGAATCGTTGACGTAGCGCACACCGTCAATCTCGCCGCACGGCTCCACGCGATGCTCGAGCGGCTGGAACGAGGCCAGACCGCGGCGGACACCATCGACATCGGCACCGACGGCCAGAGCAGCCGTGGCGGCACATAAGGCATTGATGACATTGTGGTGGCCCGAGATCTTGAGCTCGGACGTGGCGACAAGCTGAGTCTCGACGCCCTTCAGGCGGACGACCAACTTGCCGTCGCGCACAAAGGCGGCGTCTGCACCCTCGGGCTCGTCAAAAGCGACCTTGCAGATGCGGCGGCCCGGCATGTAGATGTACTCATCGAACTCATGGATGCCGGCATCCTCAACGTCGATAACCACGAGGTCGTCGTCGACCATATTCTCGAACAACTTGATCTTGGCAAGCGCATAGTTCTTGTGGCTCTTGTGCCAGCCCAGGTGGTCGGGCGTGATGTTGAGCAGCACCGCCACGCGAGGATGAAGCTCGGCGGTCGTAGCAATCTGATAACTCGACAGCTCGGCCACAAACCACTCATTATGTGCGCGGCCGTCGATCTCGTTCACCGGCGGCTCACCGATATTGCCGACGGCCACGCTGGCTTCACCGGCGGCCTTGAGCAGATAATCAGTCAGCGACGTGGTAGTTGTCTTGCCGTTGGTGCCCGTGATGGCAATCCAATTTTGGGGAGACAAGCGATAGGCAAACTCGGGCTCGCCCATAATCTGAGCGGCATGCTCACGCCCCGCCTTAAAGAAGGACGAGAACTCCGAAATACCCGGGCATGTCACGCACACGTCATAGGCGCCCTCGACCTGTTCGGTCCCATAGACAAACGACGCACCAGCAGCCTCGAGCGCACGCGTGGCGTCATTGGGCTCAGAGGTGCCGCCGCCATACACGGTAACGGCGCTTACGCGCTCTGGATGTGCCAGCGCCCAGCGGGCGACATCGAGGCCGGATTTGCCCTGACCCAAAACGAGCAGGCTAAAGACATCAGCAAGAGGCATGAAAGACCACTATCCCAACTGGAAGAACAGAGCAAGGCCAACGGCACCAAATGCCGCAGCGATAATCCAAAAACGGATGACGACCTTGGTCTCGGCCCAACCCTTCTTTTCGAAATGATGATGGATGGGCGCCATAAGGAAGACGCGCTTGTGCGTAAAGTGGAAGTAGACAACCTGAATCATGACCGACAGGGTCTCAACGATAAACAGGCCGCCGATGATGAGGGAGACGACCTCGGTGTTAGTCATGATGGACGTACAGGCAAACGCGGCGCCCAGAGCAAGCGAGCCGGTATCACCCATAAAGATGCTCGCCGGATAGCAGTTGAACCACAGAAAGCCCAAGCAGGCACCGGCACACGCGGTGCAGAAGATGGACAGGTTCACGTCTCCGTGCAAAAACGCCATGGCAGCCATGGCGAGCATGGCGATCATGGAGGTGCCGCCAGCAAGACCGTCAAGGCCATCGGTCAGGTTCACGGCATTAGAAAGACCGGCAATCATCAGCCAGCAAAAGACAATATAGAGCCACGGGAACGAATAGCCGCAGATGGTGGTCGAAAGCACGCCAAGGTCGATCGTCAACCCACCGGGAAAACGAATCTCGGGGGCGACACCGCACCAGTTGACGGCAAGTACCGTAAAGGTGACACAGATAATGGTTAGGCCGATCATCTTGGCATGGGGCGTCAGACCGAGCGAGCGCCCATGCGTAACGGAGGTCAGGTCGTCGATCAGGCCCAGCACGCCGGTCGCCAGCGTGGCGAGCAGCACGAGTACGAGCTCGGTGGTGAGCTTGCCCATCAGCAGGCAGGTCAGCGAGATCGCGACGAGGATGACAACGCCACCCATGGTGGGCGTTCCCTGCTTAACCAAATGACGCTTGGGGCCGTCGGCACGAACCTGCTGGCCGATACCCTCGACCTTGAGCAGCTTGATCCACCACGGCATGAGCAGCAGTGCAATGGCAGCAGCGATGCCAAGCCCCAAAAAGGCCTGATACGTAGGATACGAGGGATTGCCGAACATGGGCTAGCACACACCTTCCACAAAGCGGTCGAGCTCAACAAAACGGGAACCCTTGACCAGTACAACATCATGATTTTCAAGTGCGCCGCCCATGCGGTCGAGCACCTGCTGATAATTGGAAAACACCTGAATGCGATCCTCGTCCATGCCCATCATGCGCGCAGCATCGGCCATAAGCTGGGCCAGCTCGCCGCCCACGCACACCAGCATGTCAAGCTTCTTGGCGGCGGCATAGGCACCCACGAGCTCATGCATGCGGGGAGCCTCGTCGCCCATCTCGCCCATCTCTCCCAGGACCGCCATGCGCGAGCCCCTGCACGAAAGCGAGCACAGCAGATCGAGGCCGGCAGCCATGGATTCTGCACTGGCGTTATAGGAATCGTCGATGATACGGGCGCCGCTCTTGGCGCGCTTGATCTCCTGACGGTGGCCCGTGATCGTAAGCCCCCTAAAGGCAGCATCGATCTGCTCGGGCGTCACGCCCAGGCGATAGGCAACCGCGGCGGCCTTAACGGCATTTGGGACGGACTGCACGCCGGGGATGGCAAGCATGGTATCGATTGTCTCGCCCTGACCAAAATCGAGCGTAAAGACCGGACGGCCCTCGTCATCAACTCGAACGTCGCGGGCACGGACCTCATCATCGTCCGAGACGCCGGCCAGCATCACGTCGATACCAGCAGGCTGGGCGAACGTATCGCGAATGAACGGCGTAAAGTCGTCCTCGCCGCCCAAAACCAGCAGCGGCAAGAAGTCGCCAGCGGCGCACATACCCTGGACAATCTCGGCCTTAGCGCGGGCGATGTTCTCGCGGCTACCCAAAATGCCGATATGAGAGGTACCAATCTTGCTCACGATGGCAAGGTTGGGATTGGCGGACTGGGACAGGCGCTCGATCTCGTGGAAATGGTTCATGCCCATCTCGAGCACCAGGACCTCGGTATCGGCGGGAGCGCTCAGCACCGTGAGCGGCATGCCGATCAGGTTATTGAAATTGCCCTTGGTGGCCCAGACACGATAGCGCTTGGCGAGCACGGCGGCGAGCACGTCCTTGGTCGTCGTCTTGCCGATGGAACCGGTAATACCAACGACCAGGCAGCCAAGCTCCAGACGGTACGTGTGCGCCAAACGCAGCAGAAAGTCCTCGGGATCATCGGTCAGCAAGATGGCACAGCCCTTGTCCTGTGCCAGCGAGACCAGCTCGGCCTCGGGCTCACGCGTCATTACGACGGCGCCGGCACCCGACTGGACGGCACGGGAAGCAAAATCATTGCCGTCGACGTTTTCACCGGGAAAGGCGACGAAAATCGTCCCTTCCTCGACCTGACGCGAGTCGATAACGCACCCGCGGCATACCCGATCGGCTTCTCCCGTCACGGTTCGGGCCCCTGTTGCGGCCGCGAGGTTGTTGACGGCGATCTCTATCATTGCAGCTCCCCTGTAAACCTAATAATGCTATCGGCGTATTGTATCCCAGCGCCGCGCATGCGTGGTGCAGGGCATGTGAACACCCCTCAGATTGGACAATGGACCACGCCCAAGATTGTAACCCCCTACTTTGTGCGCGGGATACCCAGTACATCGAGCGCGTTGGCCATGATGGACTGGAATGGCACCGCAGCGGCGTCCGAACCGCTCGGCGTTCCATCAAGCGTGATGTAGCACAGCACCTTGGGCGACTGAGCCGGCGCAAAACCCATAAAGGACGACATGTAGTTCTCTTTAAGATATCCGCCGTTCTCGTCAGCGCGCTCGGCCGTGCCGGTCTTGCCCGCCACATCGTAGCCATCCACTGCGCCGCCGACGCCCGTGCCCTCGGCGACGACCGTCTGCATGCACGACGTCACTTGCGCGGCAGCGTTCTGCGAAATCGCACGCTCGCCCTCTCCCCAATCCTTCTCATCGCCCTTGCTGGACTTATAGAAGTGCGGGGTCATCATCACGCCGCCGTTGGCGATGCCGCCCACGGCACGTGCGATCTCAATCGGCGAGACGGACAGTGCCTGGCCAAAGCTCATCGAGCCCAGCGTGGCGCCATCATACTGGTCGCGCTCCTTGACGATGCCCAGACTCTCTCCCGGAAAATCGACACCCGAGCTGTGTCCGATGCCCCACTTGTCCACATAGGCGGCAAAGTCGTCGGCGCCGATCTTGCGCCCCACCAGGATAAAGCCCACGTTGGACGAACGGCGCATCATCTCGCGCACATCCATGGTCATGGCGTAGTCGCGTTTATCGGCATCGGTGACGGTATCGTCGCCCACTTTGATGCTCGCCGGCACCTCAAACGACGTACTCGAGCGCACGACGCCCAAATCAAAGCTGGTGCCCGCCACGAGCGTCTTAAAGACCGAGCCGGGCTCATAGGCATCGGTGACGAGACGCAGGTTCATATCCTCGGTGTTGGCATTTTCCAGATCGGTCTGGTCATACGTCGGGTACGAGCAGGCGGCAAGGATCTCACCCGTTGTAGGATCGGTCACAAGGGCCGAACCGTTCTTGGCCTTCGTTTTCTCGACCGCCTCGGCCAGGGCGTCCTCTGCCGCACGCTGGATATTGACGTCAAGCGTCGTCACGATATCAACGCCGTCGACCGCAGCCACCTTTTTATAGGCGCCGCCCGCGATATAGCTGCCATCTCTCGCGCGCTCGCGCACAAGAGAACCGTTCGTGCCGGTCAAGAGCTTGTTGTATTGCTTTTCCAGACCCGTCAGGCCGTCGTTGTCTACATTCACTACACCCAGCACCTGCGATGCCAGATTGCCGTATGGATATACGCGCTTCATGGCCTGCTCAAAAAGCACGCCGGGCAGGTTCTTCTTCTCCAGCGCCGCAACATCGTCTTCGTCCACCTGGCGCTTGATATACACCCAGGTTCCATCGGACTCAACGAGCTTGCGGCAGGTCTTTTTATCGATTCCAGTTGCCTTGACCAGCGCCGACACCGTCTTGTCAACATCCTCGACAAGCTGCGGGTTCACGGCGATGTTGCGACATTCGACCGACGACGCCAACACGTTGCCGTTGCGGTCGTAGATGGTGCCGCGTTTGGCATAGAGGGTCTGCGCAAGCAGGCGGCGCGCGTCGGCACGCTCGCGCAGTTTATCGGCTTCGACAATTTGATAGTCGGCAAGGCGAAAGACGCCCAAGCCCAAGCCAAGCCCGATGAAGCCCATGACGGCTTTGCGGCGAGGCAGAGGCGCGCCTGTGAGCCATTCGGTCGACGAACTCTTGCGCGACCTGGTGTTATGCACTTGAGGGCCGCCCGAGCCGCGAAGTCGCGACGCTGGGTCGTTGCCGCGGGACTGCCCGGCGTTGTAAGATTGCCGACCCGTTCCTTGATAACCAGAACGTCCCCGCGACGAGGGACGTCCAGAACCGCGGCCCCCATCGGAACCGCGGCGATAGTCATTTGTCATACTCAGCTACCGTCTTGCTACTGAGCGGTCGCGGTCGCGTTGGCGCCCGCGGCTGCATCCGGCGGAAAGTGAAGTGTAACGCTCTCGCTGGGCTCCACCATGCCATAAGCGCCCGCAAGGTCGCGAATGCGCGTGTCGGCGCCATAGACCGAATGCATGACCTCCAGGTCGGAGCTCTCATCGGTCGCCTTTTCGAGCGTGTTGGTAAGCTCGGCGTTGCTGTTGAGCACCTGGGCCGTAACGCCGGCGAGCGCCACGCGGGCGACGCCGATCGTCATGAAGATAGCCGCAATGATGCAAAACGTTTTAAGAACGCTCATGAAAACCGGGCTGACCGCCTGGTTTGCCTGACGGCCCGCGCCCGTGTAGACATCAAAGCGCGGCGCGCGCTGCTCACGGGGAGCAACGGGGGCCTGCGGCGTCTCACGATAGGCGGGCATGGCGTTCATATCATAGGCGAGTGCTGCGCTTGAAGTGTTGTAGCCCATGATATGCCGCCTCCCATCCCGAGTACGTTGGTAGTGTGTTTAAGCTTCGTTTATGGTGCGAGCGGGAGGTCCAATATCGCGCGGTCGCGCCTACAGACGCTGCGCCACGCGGATTTTGGCTGATCTCGCCCGAGGGTTGCGCTCAACCTCATCAGGCTGGGCAACCAGGGGTTTGCGGGTGATGACCTTGAGTATCGGCACGTTGCCGCACACGCACACCGGAATCTCCGGCGGACACGTGCACCCCTGGCTCATCTCCTTAAAGTGGTTCTTTACGATACGGTCCTCGAGCGAGTGATACGAGATGACGCAGATACGTCCGCCCGGGTTGAGCCACCTGGTGGCGGCATCAAGCCCTCGTTCGAGCACATCGAGCTCGTGATTGACCTCGATGCGAATGGCCTGGAAACTTTTCTTGGCCGGGTGTCCACCATGCCGACGAGCGGCAGCCGGGATACCCGCCTTGATGATCTCGACAAATTGGCCGGTGGTTTCGATCGGTTCTTGCTCGCGGCGGCGCACGATCTCGCGCGCGATCTGCGAGGCGAACTTCTCTTCGCCGTAGACGCGTAGAATCCGGGCGAGGTCGTGTTCGTTATAGGTGTTGATGACCTCAGCTGCGTTTAAGGTGTTATTACCCGGATCCATCCGCATGTCCAATGGGGCGTCCTCGTTATACGAAAAGCCCCTGCCAGGGATATCGAGTTGCGGCGACGAAACGCCCAAATCGAACAGGAAGCCATCGACCCCGGGCACCTCGGCCGAGCAAAGCAGCTCGTCCAAGTCGCCGAAGTTGCCCTTCAGCAGCTGGTGCGGAACGCCGGGAACCTCGCGGTCCAGACGGGCGCCAGCGGCCTCGAGGGCCATGTCGTCCTGATCGACGCCGAGCAAAAGGCCCGTCCCCCCCACCTGCGCGGCCATCTTTACCGAATGGCCGGCACCGCCAAGGGTGCAATCGCAGACAACGGAGCCGCTCTTTAGCCGCAGCGACTCAAGCACTTCGCCGAGCATGACAGGTTCATGCCGATATTCTTGTGTCAAGATCCCACGCTCCATCCGTTACCCGTGCCTTGCCCTTACGAGAAGAAGAGGTCCAGCAGGGCCTCATCGTCATCGTCCTCATCGGCCGCGGCGCGATCCCAAACCTCAAGGTGGTCGTAGTTGCCCACAACCGTGACCTCGCGGTCGAGGTTCGCCTGCTTGCGGAGAGACTCGGAAAGACCGATACGACCGGCACTGTCCACATCCATCGACGTGGTGCGCTTGTTGATCGCCCTCATGAGCTTCTGGTCATTAATGTCACGCGGGTTAAAACCCTCGTGGCCCTCACGACCCGCGAAGAGTCCTTCGACCCACTTATCGAAGGCCTCGGCAGAGAACACGTACAGAGCATCGACATCCAGGGCTTTGAACACGCGAACGTGCTCTCCAAGCTCCTCGCGAAGGGGTGCAGGCAGGGACAGACGACCTTTTGCATCGAGATTGCGCTCGTATGCACCAGTCATTCCCATGTGCGCCCTCCCCTCGGTTACTCAGATGGCACGTACGCGGGGAACCACCCCGCCTGTCGACGTCATTAATAATATGGGGAACCGCCCCATTTTTCAACACCTTTCCCCATCCCTTCCCCCACCCCGCCCCACTACTCCACCCACCATATATTGCAAAACACCCCCAAGCATATGTTCGAAAACACAATATGTTGTGTTTACAGCAACGGCGGGATGCCACCTGTGGCACCCCGCCTTTCAACCTCAACCTTCAAGTTGACCTTGAGGCGATTTTTGCGTCCTTTTACATGGCGTTCACATCGCCCCCAAACTCCCCCACCCACGGTACACACGGCCCACCAACGCGTCGGTGTCTGGCGAAAATGGGACGGGCCCCAGATTGCCCATGTGCGCAAAAGTGCGTCTCGGCAATCTGGGGCCCGTCCCCTTTAATATTTATAAATATGCAGGTCAGCGAGGTGCTAGCGATGTGCCAACGGATGCGCCGCCAGATAGACCTCGGTCAGTTGCGTGCGGTCGACATGCGTGTAGACCTGCGTGGTCGAAATATCGGCATGGCCCAAAATCTCCTGCAGCACACGCAGGTCGGCACCGCCCGCGAGCATGTGGGTGGCAAAGGAGTGGCGCAGGGTGTGGGGATGGAGCCCAACCAGCCCCACCTGGCGCCCATACCGCTCGCATATCGCATGCACGGCCTGGCGCGACAGGCGACGTCCGTTCTTATTTAAAAAGACCGCCGAGGTCTCCATCCCGTGAGCATGCGCGGCCAGGAGAGTGCGCCCGTCACCTATATAGTGTGTCAGGGCGCGAGCCGCGCTTCCCACCAACGGGGCCAGACGCTCCTTGGAGCCCTTACCGCGCACCAGGACAAACCCGTCATCAATATGGATATCGCCCACATCGAGCCCAACCAGCTCACTCACGCGCAAACCGCATCCGTAGAGCACTTCCAAGATGGCATGATCGCGCAGCCCCATCTCGCCCTCGGGAAAGTCTTGATCGAGCAGTGCCGAGACATCCTCCACCGAAAGGTATTCCGGCAGGCGATCTGCCTTTTTGGGCAGGCGCAACGCCGCCGTCGGGTTTTGGGCCACGGCCCCATCGCGCACCAAAAAGGCATGCAGGCCCTTCACGGCAGCAAGCGCGCGCTCCACCGAGGCGTCGGAATAGCCTCCGTCGCGGCGATCGGCAATAAAGTCCTCCACGACCTGACGGGTCACCTCTTCAAAAGACACAATGCCCGCCCGCTCCAGATAGGCGCAGTACGTCGTCAGGTCACGACGGTAGGCCGCAATCGTATTGCGCGCCAAACCCCGCTCGACCGCAAGGTAATCGAGATACTCCCCCGCCACCACAGCGAGCGACGAGGGAGTAGCTTCGGTATGTTCCTGGTTCTCCGGCACCCTTAGTCCGTAGCGAGGTTCTTGGGCGTCACCTGCAGACGGTCGACACCCTCGTGCTGGCCGATCGAGGCGCGCACGAACTCGCGGAACAGCGGCTGCGGGTTGGTCGGACGGCTCTTGAACTCGGGGTGAGCCTGGGTGGCCACATACCACGGATGTACGTCGCGCGGCAGCTCGACCATCTCGACCAGGCGCTCGTCGGGCGACAGACCCGAGATAACCAAGCCGGCGTCCTCGAGCTGGTCACGGAAGGCGTTGTTGAACTCAAAGCGATGACGGTGACGCTCGTAGACGAGCTCCTCGCCATATGCCTCGCGAGCAAGGGTATCGGCGGCGAGCTTGCACGGATAGGCGCCCAGGCGCATGGTGCCGCCCTTCTCGGTCACGTCCTCCTGCGAGCTCATCAGATCGATGACGCTAAACGGGCCGTCCGGATCGAACTCGGAGGAGCTGGCGCCGGCAAGGCCGACGACGTTGCGGGCGAACTCGCACACGGCCACCTGCATACCCAGGCAAATGCCCAGATACGGAATCTTGTGCTCACGGGCAAACTCGGCCGCGAGGATCTTGCCCTCCAGGGCGCGCTTGCCAAAGCCGCCGGGGACCAGGATGCCCGAGGCGTCGCCCAGAACCTCGGAGACATTCTGCTCGTCGAGGCTCTCGCCATCGACCAGCTGCACGTCAACGTGGCGATCGTAGAACACACCCGCGTGGTGCAGGGCCTCGATAACCGACAGGTAGGCATCGGGCAGCTGCGTATACTTGCCCACGACGGCGATCTTCACCTTGTCGGCGTGCTGGTTGGCATGGTTCTGCTTGCGCAGGAACTCGTTCCACTGACTCATGTCGCGCTCACGCGGGTCCAGACCCAGACGCTCGCAAATGCGCAGGTCAAAGTCCTGCTCGGCGAGCAGCTGCGGAACATCGTAGATGCTCGCGCAGTCCTCGTTGGTAAAGACGCAGTCGGTGTCGACGTCGCAGAAGCTTGCGATCTTGCCGCGGATGGCATCGTCGATATGGTGGTCGGAGCGCAGAACGATAATATCGGGCTGGATACCAAAGCTGCGGAGCTCCTTAACGGAGTGCTGCGTCGGCTTGGTCTTGACCTCGTGGGCGGCGGCGATATAGGGAACGAGCGACACGTGGATGTAGCAGACGTTCTCGGGGCCGGCCTCCTTGCGATACTGGCGAATGGCCTCGACAAACGGCTGCGACTCGATGTCGCCGATAGTGCCGCCCAACTCAGTGATGACCACGTCGGAGCCGGTCTGCTCCTCAATACGACGGAACTTATCCTTAATGGCGTTCGTGACGTGAGGAATCACCTGCACGGTGCCGCCCAAAAAGTCACCGCGACGTTCACGGGCAATCAGGCTCTTATAGATGGCACCAGTCGTAAAGTTGGAATCACGGGTCAGGTTCTCGTCAATAAAGCGCTCGTAGTGGCCCAGGTCCAGATCGGACTCGTAGCCATCTTCGGTCACAAAGACCTCGCCATGCTGGAACGGGCTCATGGTGCCGGGGTCGACGTTCAGATACGGGTCGGCCTTTTGCATCGTTACCTTGTAGCCGCGCGACTTGAGCAGTCGGCCCAGCGAGGCCGCGGTAATACCCTTGCCCAGAGACGAAACCACGCCGCCGGTCACGAACACATGCTTGGTCATATTGAGTTACCTGCGCTTCCCGTAGAAGTTGTTTATCCACATCTTACGGGTCTTCATTGTAATACTCGCGCCGCGGACCGTTCGCAATTTTTCTCGCGTGCGATTGCATTTCTCAATCTTGAAACAAAACGCCGCCCGGTTTCCCAGGCGGCGTCGCTATGGCAAGGGTTACATGCTGCTATCGATCAGCAACCTCGTCCTCAAGCATTTCTTGAACGAGCATGCCGGTACGGACGCCCTCAAGATACCACTCGCCGCGTTCGGTGAGGCAAATGCCATTTGCAAGCTGACCGCCGTCGTCGCTATAACGCGAGACGACATCAATCATGCCTTCGGAATCCAAGCGATCGATTGCGGCGCGGGCACGATACGGCGAAACCCCCACGCGCTCGGCAAGCGTTTTGCGCGAGAAACCATACGGCCCGCCATTGTCTTCGGTTTGCTGGTCGATCTCCATCAACACCAGCACCTCGACACGCTTCATATCGTTGACACTCGCACGACCCTTGCCCGCCATAGCAGCCTCCTCAAACCGAGCACGAGCATCTAACGCGCCGTGCGCGACCGACACACCTCACGATGGCAGGTAATGTCCATCATGCGGCATCCCGCTAAGGATGAAACAGTTACGGTTATTGTATACCGCTCAAATTGTTTCTAGGCAGGTAAACAGCTATTTTTCGCCGAAATAGGCGCTTTATTGATCAAAAAGCCGTACCGGGCGCTAACCCGATACGGCCAAAATGCAATGCAATTACCGCGGTGCTTCAAACTTAGCGATGGAAGAAACCGCGACGCTCAAACTTGGGCTCGCAGCACACGTTGATACCCAGTTTGCGCAGTACCGTCTCGTCCGTCGGCGAGATGATCACGCTAAAGAAGGCATCGCAACCGCGCAGCTGCTCCAGGCCCGAAAGGACGCGAGCGGCCGTCTCACTCGTGGCCGAGGTGATCGACAGCGCCATAAGCGTCTCGTCGGTGTGGAGGCGCGGGTTTTTGCTTCCCAGGAAATGCGTCTTGAGCTTGCTGATGGGCTCGATCGCCTCATCGCTAATGACCTCGAGCTCAAGGTCGACGCCCGAGACATGCTTGAGGGCGTTCATAATGAGCGAACTTGCGGCGCCCAGGCGCGTGGAGGTCTTACCGGTCACCACGGAGCCATCGGGCATGACCATGGCACCCACGGGACCACCCGTCAGCTGCTCCCTGGTGAGGGCCGCCGAGCGCGCCGGTGAGTAGTTCTTATCGATGCCGGCTTTCTTCATAATAATCTTGAGACGGTCGACTTGCTCATCGCCCACGCCGGTACGGCGCACATTTTCGACCGCGGTAAAGTAGCGGCGGACGATCTCCATCTTGGAAGCGTCGCGGCAGGCATCGTCATCGGTGATGGCAAAGCCGACCATATTGACGCCCATGTCCGTAGGGCTCTGGTAGGGGCTCTTGCCCAGGATCTTTTCCATCAGGGCACGGACTACCGGGAAGGCCTCGACGTCGCGGTTGTAGTTGACCGTGGTCTTGTTGTAGGCCTCAAGGTGGAACGAATCGATGATATTGGCGTCGTCGAGGTCAGCCGTGGCGGCCTCGTAGGCAATATTGACCGGATGCGTCAGAGGAAGATTCCAGACCGGGAAGGTCTCGAACTTGGCATAGCCGGCGGCGGTACCGTGCTTATGCTCGTGATACAGCTGCGAGAGGCAAGTGGCGAGCTTGCCCGAGCCGGGGCCGGGTGCCGTCACGACAACGAGCGGACGCGTGGTCTCGACAAACTCGTTCTTGCCGTAGCCATCGTCGGACACGATCAGATCGACATCGTGCGGATACCCCTCGATGGGATAGTGCAGCTTGGCGGGAATACCGAGCGCGTTCAGGCGGTTGCGGAACACATCGGCAGCAGGCTGGCCGGCATACTGGGTGATGACCACAGCCGCGACGGCAAAGCCGTTGCCGCGAAACAGGTCAACCAGGCGCAGCACATCCTCGTCATAGGTAATGCCGAGGTCACCACGAGCCTTGTTTTTCTCGATGTGGTTCGCGTTGATCGCGATGATAACCTCGACATCGTCGGCGATGCTCTTGAGCATGCGGAACTTGCTGTCCGGTTCAAAACCCGGCAGCACGCGACTCGCGTGATAGTCGTCAAACAGCTTGCCGCCAAACTCCAAATAGAGTTTGCCGCCAAACTGCGAGATGCGCTCCTTAATATGAGCGGCCTGCAGCTCGATATATTTCGCGTTGTCGAAACCCTGGCGCATGTATGGCTCCCGTCCCGTTTCCAATTAATGTTCTAGGCGATTATAACGGAGCCCGCCCTCCTCGATACCCAGACCATCAACAGGCACCAACCAAACACGCCCACCGCAACCACCGGGGACCCGGGGTAGATCATTTGGGACGGGAAACAAGGCACTCAGCACCAACAATGAAAACGTCACAGGCAAAGCCAAAGCCAGCGAACGGGCACCAGAGCGAGCAAGCTACCCCCTGCACCAACAATGGCAGCGCCGCAGGTTGAGCATAAGCCAGCGAAAGCCCGCCAGAGTAGGCAAAGCGCCCTCTGCACCAACAATGGAAAGCGCCGCAGGCAGAGGACGGACAGCGAGCGCCGTCCAGAACGTACAAGTTGGCATGAAAAAGGCAAGGCATAGACCTTTTGGTCATGCCTTGCCTTTTGAATGACAAATTGTCGTTCTGGACGGCGCGCAGCGTCAGATCGGAAGAGCACACGTCTGAACCAGTCACTCCGG
>UQWV01000026.1 GCA_900544845.1 uncultured Collinsella sp.
ACAAGGTTCAGCCATGTCATTCAACTCGCCTAGCACCCGCTACCGTCTACGACCTTCTAGTGGCATTTTTGCATAGAATCTGGTATAGAATGAATCAAGCTGTTGGACATCCGGCATTCGTCAAGCTTGCGGCAAGTTTTTGGTCAAGTGGGCGGAAAGGGATAGCAAAAAGGCCCCCGCAAAGCGGAGGCCTTAATCAAGGCTATGTCGAGGTGCAGGATTCGCGCTACTCGCAGAGCGAAAGGGCGGCCTCGTCGGCAACGACAACGCAGTTGGTGTGCAGCTGCAGGATCGAAGCCGGGCACTCGGGCGTAACCGGACCATAGCACATGTCATGCACGGCCTGAGCCTTGGCCTCGCCGTTGGCGACGACCAGGATCATGCGGGCATACATGATGGTCTGGGTACCCATGGTGTAGGCCTGACGGGGAACATCGTCGATGCTGTCGAACAGGCGGCTGTTGGCCTGAATGGTGCTCTCGGTGAGGTCGACGCAGTGCGTACCCTTGGAGAAGTGGTCATCGGGCTCGTTGAAGCCGATGTGGCCGTTGTTGCCAATGCCGAGCAGCTGCAGATCCGGGTAACCGGCGTCGGCGACGATCTTGTCGTACTCAGAGCAGGCAGCGGCGGCGTCGGGGTTGGAACCGTCGGGCACATGCGTGTTGTTCAGGTCGATGTTGATGTGATCGAAGAAGTTCTCACGCATGAAGTAGTGATAGCTCTTGGGATCGTCGTGCGAAATGCCGCGATATTCGTCCAGGTTATAGGTGCTGACCTCGGCAAAGTCGACGTCGCCCTTCTTGTACCAAGCAGCGAGCTGCTTGTAGGCACCGATCGGGGTGGAGCCGGTGGCAAGGCCCAGCACACAGTCGGGCTTGAGGATAACCTGCGCCGAGATGATATTGGCGGCCTTGCGGCTCATATCCTCGTAGTCTTTAGCTTTAATGATCTTCATTACGCGTCCTTTCTCGTACAAGAGAGGCAAGGCTCCCTTACAAGCACTTGCCCGCGGCCCGCGTCGGCCGCAACCAACGTGTGCGGCCACCAGGGCGAGGTCGCGTAATGTATGTGTCTCGTGTCTAGCCGCGTCGAGGCCCCTGCCCGTCCACGGTGACCCAAAGCCTTTTAGCTTCGGACAAATCCCATCTTGCCACGGAGGGCGTCCTCTTTCAAGGGCGGCCGCCGTAAACGTGTTTGAATTGTAGGCTAATGGCCACGTGCACTTGCTAGCGCTCGCGAGCAACGATGAGCTGGTCCATCTCTTCGACATGCACACCAACGGAGCCCTTGATACTCGAGAACTCAACGGAGTTGCACACCAAGATGGGAACCGTCACATCGTAGCCCTCGGCAGCAATTGCCTCGCGATCGAACTCGATGAGTACATCGCCCTTATGGACGATGTCACCCACTTGCGCATGTACGGTAAAGTGCTTGCCCTCAAGCTGAACAGTGTCCAAGCCAACGTGGATGAGCACGTCTAAGCCATCGACCGTGTTGAGCGCAACGGCGTGTCCCGTGGGAAAAATGGCCTCGACCTTGGCGTCTGCCGGCGCAATCACGCGCGTGCCGGTAGGCTGAATCGCCACGCCCTGGCCCAAAAGGCCGGTGGCAAACGTCTGGTCATTGACCTCGGACAACGGAATGACATCACCCGAGATGGGAGCATCCAGCGTAAGGACTCGACCACGCATACCAAAAGACCTTAGGACTTTAGTGAACATGCTCCCCCTCGGACATACCAATCAATCAAAATAACCTTGTCAGTTTACCACTTGGCACCCGTTTTTGGCCATTAGGGAAGTTCGCGCTTGACAACCTCGACGATATCGTCAACAACACGCTGGGTCAGCTCGTGCGTCTCCGCCTCGGCCATAACGCGAACCAGCGGCTCGGTACCGCTCGGGCGCACCAAGATGCGGCCGCGACCGTTGAGCTCCTTCTCGGCGGCAGCGACGGCGTCCCAAATGGGCTGGCAATCGTCCAGGCCGGCCTTGTTGTCCGAATGCACGTTGACGAGCACCTGCGGGTACTTCTTCATGATGCTGGCAAGGTCGGTAAGGGTGCGGCCGGTGCGCTTGAGCACGGCCAGCAGCTGCAGAGCCGTCACCAGACCGTCGCCGGTGGTGTTGTGCTCCAGGAAGATGATGTGGCCGGACTGCTCGCCACCGATAACGGCACCGTCCTCGAGCATGCGCTCAAGAACATAGCGGTCGCCCACGGCGGTCTGGACCATCTCAAAGCCCTGCTCCTTCATGGCGATGGAGAAGCCCAGGTTGCACATGACGGTCGAGACGATCTCGGAGTTGGCGAGCTTGCCGTGAGCGGCCAGGTCGGAGCCACAGATGGCAAGAATGTAGTCGCCATCGATCTCGTTGCCCTCACTGTCCACGAACAGCACGCGATCGGCATCGCCGTCGTGGGCCAGGCCGATATCGGCGTGGGTGCGCAGCACGAGCTCGCGCAGGGGCTCAAGGTGCGTGGAGCCGCACTCGACGTTAATGTCGGTGCCGCAGTAATCGGTGTTGATGGCATGCACCGTGGCGCCCAGGCGCTGCAGCGCGGCAGGCGTGGTCTGGCAGGAAGCACCGTGACCGCAGTCGACAGCAACAACCAGGCCGTCGAGCTTAAGGCCGTCGAGCGTGCTGATGGCATGATCGACATAGGCCTTGCGGGCGTCCTTCATCTTGATGATGTGACCCACACCGGCGCCGGTCGGCAGCGTATCGGCAGCCATGGCCTCCTCGGACGTGACCCAGGCGCTGATCTCTTCCTCGACAGCATCGGGAAGCTTCATGCCCTTGCGGCTAAAGAACTTGATGCCGTTGAACTCCGGCGGATTATGCGAAGCGGAGATGACGATGCCGCCATCGAGCTCGTTCTGAACAGTGAGCAGTGCCACGGCAGGCGTGGGGATGACGCCGCAGCAGTGCGGACGGCCGCCCTCGGCCATGATGCCGGCGGTCAGAGCGCTCTCGAGCATGGTGCCCGAAAGACGCGTGTCGCGGCCGATGCAGATATCCGGACCAAGGAACTTGGTCGCCGCGCGGCCCAAGCGAAACGCGAGGTCGCACGAGAGGTCGGCATTGGCGACGCCACGGACGCCGTCGGTACCGAAAATGTTCTGGGGCATAGGATCGCTCCTTCCCTAGCAGGCGATATGCAACCGCCCACCCTAGTCGAAAAAGAAAAGCGGGACCCGCCGAGGAATCGGCAGGCCCCGCTTGTACATTGTATCTCGAAAGGAGATAAAACCTTAGCGCTTGGAGAACTGGGGAGCGCGGCGGGCCTTCTTGAGGCCGTACTTCTTGCGCTCGACCACGCGAGCATCGCGCGTAAGGAAACCGGCCTTCTTGAGGTCAGCACGGTAGTCGCCAGCGTTCAGAAGAGCGCGAGCGATGCCCAGGCGCAGAGCGCCGGACTGACCGGAGATGCCGCCGCCATCGCACAGAGCGATAACGTCGAACTGACCGGCGGTGTCGGTCACCTTGAAGGGAGCAAGGGCGTTCTCAACGAGCTGATGACGGCCGAAATACTGCTCGGCGTCACGCTTGTTGATGGTCACCTTGCCGGTGCCGGGGACGAGACGGACGCGGGCGACGGCGTTCTTACGACGGCCGGTACCCTGGTAGACAACGGTGTTCTCAGCCATCTTTAAGCCTCCAGCTCAATCTTCGTGGGGTTCTGGGCAGCATGCGGATGCTCGGTGCCAGCGTAGACCTTAAGCTTGGTCATCTGGGCACGGCCGAGGGTGGTCTTGGGCAGCATGCCGCGAACGGCGCGCTCGATGACCTTCTCCGGGTGCTTCTCCATAGCCTGGCGGAAGCTCTCAGCCTTGAGGCCGCCGTTGTAGCCGCTGTGGCGATAATAGGTCTTCGTGTCGGCCTTGTTACCGGTAAGCTGGACCTTATCGGCGTTGATGACGACAACGAAGTCGCCGCAGTCGCTGTTGGGCGTGAACTGGGGCTTGTTCTTACCGCGCAGGATCATTGCGATCTGGGTGGCAAGACGGCCCAGGACAGCACCATCGGCGTCGACGAGAACCCAGTTGCGCTGGACCTCGCCCTGCTTGGCGTAGTGAGTCGATTTCGAAATCACTTAGACTCCTCCATGTACAGTACGTGTTGTTACAGAGATTCACGGGGCTCTGCAAGTAACCCGTCCATATTACCCCGCTCGCCGCCCGAGTCAACAGGTATTTTGGCTCCGACCAGAGTTTCTGCACATGTCATCCATGGGTCATGACGTCGCGACACTAGCGCTCGACAAATGCCTCGATATCACTCAGTAGGCGCTTTGCCTCCTGGCGGCCCTGAATATACAGGTCGAGGAGCTTTGCCGAATCGTGCTCAACGTGACCGACCTCGACCGGCTTTTGCGGAGCAACGACCAGCGCGCGGCCCTCGCGCTCATACTTCCACAGATGCATTCGCTGGATGTTATAGCGGTCGTGGCGCGTCTCGATAGCCTCGAGCAGGTAGGGATAGTCGGCATAGCGGGCGCGTGCGGCGGGCATAAACTCGTAGGGCTTTTTCTCGTACGAGCGGTCCTGCGTGACAATGACAACCGCGCGATCGAAGCCCGCCTCCTCGAGCACATGCTCGATAGGAACCGAATCGGCCACGCCGCCGTCGACGTATTTGTGCCCGTCTATCTCGACCGGCGGTGTCACCAGCGGCAACGAGGTCGATGCGCGCACAGCGTCGAGGTCAAGTACGGCGCTTTTGACCGGCAGGTACGCGGCGGTTCCAAAGAGCATGTCCGTCGCGACGGCGTACATCTCGATGGGGCTCGCATCGAACGTCTCGTTGTCAAAGGGATCCAGGCGGTCCTGGACATCGTTGAAGATAAAGTCGTAACCCACGATGGAACCCGTGGACGCAAACGACGCGGCGCCCATGTAGCGGCTGTCGTTGCAGAAGGTCAAATTGACTCGGTTGGTGCGGCCGATCTGGTGCGACTTGTAGTTGACGCCGTTGAGCGCACCGGCCGAGACGCCGTACACCGCCGGAATTTCGACACCGGCCTCCATGAGGACGTCGAGCACGCCGGCGGTAAACTGCCCGCGGAAGCTGCCGCCCTCCAGGACGAGCGCGACCTTGCCGGCGTTCTTTGCCTTATCTTCTGCAGTCATATCGACCTCCTGCGATTGCGTTTTGGCCTTCTTCTACCCAGTTTTGGGATGGAGGGCGCGCAGGTTTTTGAGCAGAGTTCGATTCTCCGCGGTACGGGGGATCCGTTGATGCTGGGCGAGGCCAGCTGAAATTCGATAAACATCGCATCTATATAGGGTTGGGGCTTTGCGCGGAGAATCCGCGTGTTCGCTTCGCGAACCCGCACCGGCTTCGGCCGCCTGCCGGCGTCCTCGCCCGCGGGCTAAAAACGCTTACGCGTTTTCTTTACGCCCGCGCCCTGCATAGAGTTCGATTCTCCGCGGTATCTATAAGTAATAAAAAAGCAGGTAGAGACACTTCTCTACCTGCTTGTTACTTTTGGTGGAGGCGCGGAGAATCGAACTCCGGTCCACGAAAGCCCCCTGATTGGCATCTCCAAGCTCAGTCGCTGGTTTAGTCTCGGACACTTTGCGCGCAGCGACACGCTCGCGGCGTCCTAACCGGTTCGGTCTTAGCCCGCGCCATACCGATTACGTGCGCAGGAGCATTCCCCTAACATGACGTCGCGCCGGTGTCGGGAAAATCACCGGGTTGACGCGCCGCTATAAACTAAGCAGCGAGAGCCATAGGCTCAAAAGAAGAGTTGTTGTCAATTCAATTTGACGGTACCCCTGTTTAACGAGGCGAGGAGACCTCGGCTTGCTTCCTCTCTCAGAGCTATCGTGTCGAAACCAGTCGCCCCCGAATGTCGGGAAGTCTGGATGGCATTGGGCACGAGCACCCAACACCCGTCGACTTTTCAAGGAACATGCAGGGCGAGCCCCGCTTGTGGAGTGTTATCTTACCACGTTCTGAAAGCGGACAGCTGTTCTATGCACGAGCTGTGAAGACCCCAATGTGCGCCACACTTCGCACTTTTGTTACCGATCGCGTCACGTATATTTTCGCCAAGCAAAATTGACCCGTCGAAAGGACCATTATGGATACCAAGCAGCAACTCGTCAATGCCCTCGCAGGCCTGGGCTCAACCATTACCGAAGCTATGGATGTCATCGAGGGCTTTGTCCCCTGCGGACATCCCGCCCTCACGGTATCGAACGCACTCGTCGCGCTGGACGCTGACGATGATGCAGCTCTCGCCCAGCAGCTTGAGACCGTCGAGGGCTTTATCGACCACGTGAGTGAGAACCGCGGCGTGACCGCCTACCACGGCATTGAGGTCGAGCTCGCGGGTCCCAAAGCCGATCTGTTCGCAGCAATCCGCGAGGTAGGTGCCCTTATGCAGACCGCAGGCGTCAAGAACACCCAGGTCAACGAGTGGGTCTACCGCAGCCTGGCAGCACTCGACAGCTCCGGCGAAAAGGCAGCCGAGCAGCTCGCAGAAAGTCCCGCCATCAAGGCCGAGCTTTTGTAAATAGCAGACGCGGGCCCCTTGGCGCATCGTCGTCCAAGAGGCCCGCAAACAGTTCGCGTCAACCGATAGCCGCGCGGCCACGTTCGGCCAAAGCAAGAATCGGCATCATTTGACGAGGTGTCTTTGCTGCAAGATCGGCATGTTCGAGCAGCTTGCGATCGTTGGTCACCAAGTAATCAACCTGCGCGCGCTTGCACGCGGCGAGTACCAAGTTGTCCTCGTAATCGCGATGGAGCGTCAGATATTTGTCAGCTAGCCACAGATCAGATGCATCGGCGCCCACGGCCATAGCGTTTTCGGTCATATTCCGAACAAACGCCAGCGCCGCATCGCCAATCGCGCGGGCAGAAGCCTCGTCGAGCGCTCCCCCGCTGGCAAGAACGCTACGCTTCAGCTCGTGTTGGACAACGTACAGCACGTCCTTAGCGATATGCACCGGGAAGAACAGCAACGCCCCCGTCTCCGCCGCCTGTCCAATAAACGCACGCGCGGCAAGCGACTCGGCATGGTCGACGCAAAACGAATCAACCCATACGTTGGCATCCACCATTATTTTGAGGGAAGCCCCGCTCACAGGATCATCCCCTTTTGGCGATAATGCTCATCCATGGCTTCAGAATAGATTGCGTCCCAACCGCGATCGTCGGATACGGGCGACACAGCGATGCCCAAATCTGCATAAAGCCGGTCTGCCGCTGCCCACGACGCGGCGAACGGCGTATCGGGCGCGACGGTCTGCTGCCGGTCGTCGACGGCCGCAAGCACTTCCTCACACTGCCCGCCACCCTGTGCGACCTTGGCCACGACCTTTTTGATGAGCTCGGGCAGTGACCTGCCCGAAAGCTGTAGCGCTTCCTCGGCGCGCTCTTTAACCGAGCGATCTACGCGAACATTCACCTGCGCCATGCCACTAACAGCACCCACGTCGATCCCGCTCCCTTCAATTGCTAGCCATGCTAGCACCACTTTATAGAGAAGCTAGCAAATGGTCAAATGCAAAAGACCTGCACCTGGACGACACCGATGCCGTCTGGGCGCAGGCCAGATAACGTGGGCGAACACGTCTGCTAATGCAGGTAAGCCTTCGCGTTGCTCAGGCTGTAGGCAATCGTCGAGCCGTTATGCAGCAGCGATGACGTCTGCGGGGTAATCGTGCCGGTAATGCCCAGTGCCAAGAGCGCTGAGTTGGTGAGCATCACCTTAGAGTAGGAGCTCGTCAGACGATCAATGAGGCCCTGGCTCATGCGGCGCAGGCGCACGATCGCGGCCAGATCCGTATCGGTCAGGATGATATCGGCGACCTCCTTGGCGATGTCGCTTCCGCCACCCATCGCCAAGCCCACGTCGGCCAAACCGAGCGCCGGCGAATCGTTGACGCCGTCGCCCACCATGGCAACGTGACGCCCCTCGCCCTTAATGCGCTCCACATAGGCGTACTTGTCCTCGGGCAGCAGTTCGGCCTTAAACTCGTCGACACCTGCCTCGCGAGCAATGCGCTCGGCCGTGCGCTCCGAGTCGCCCGTGAGCATGACCACGTGCTTGACACCCAGCGCATGTAGGTCGGCGATGGCCTCGCGGACACCAGGCTTGAGCGGATCCTCGATGCCGAGCACGCCGACGACCTTGCCGTCGACCGCCAGATACAGCGGCGACAGCCCCTGCATCTGGGACTCAATGCGCTCCTTAATGTCGGAATCGAGCTGCGCGCTCTCGTCCTCAAACACAAAGTGTGCCGAGCCGATAATCGCGCGTCGCCCTTCAATGGACGAAGCAATACCATGCGCCACGATGTACTCGACAGCAGCATGGCGTTCACGATGCTCGAGCCCGCGCTCACGTGCCGCATTGACCACGGCACGCGCCACCGGATGCGGGAAATGCTCCTCCAAGCAAGCGGAAAGGCGCAGGACCTCGTCATCGCTCCAGCCATCGGTCGTCAGCACGCAAGCCAGGCGCGGCTGCGCCTCGGTCAGCGTGCCGGTCTTATCAAACACAATGGTGTCGGCCTTGGCAAACGACTCAAAGTACTTCGCGCCCTTGACCATGACGCCCATCTTGGCAGCATCGCTCATGGCAGTCATGACGGCGACGGAACCCGTAAGCTTAAGTGCGCACGAGTAGTCGACCATCAGCGCCGCTGAGGTCTTGATGAGGCTGCGGGTGGTAAGAGCAACCAGGCCCGCGAGCAGGAAGTTCCACGGGACGATCTTGTTGGCAAGGTCCTCCATATGCGACTGGCCCTCGGACTTGAGCGAGTCGGCCGTCTGCACGAGCGAGACGATTGAGCGGAGCTTGGTCTGAGCCGTATTGGCGCGCACGCGCACCAAGATGCTGCCGTCTTCCACGACGGTGCCGGCGAACACGTCGTCGCCCACGCTGCGCTCGACGGCCAGCGGCTCGCCGGTCAGGGTCGCTTGGTTGACCATAGCGCTCCCCTGCTCGACCACACCGTCAATGCAAATGGACATGCCGGTGCGCACGGCGACCAGATCGCTGGGCTCAAGCTCGGTCGCGGCAACGCTTACCTCGGTGTCGCCGACGACCTTTTGCGCCTTGTCGGGCACATCGAGCAGCGAGTTGATGAGCTCGTTTTCGCTCATGGCGCGGGTGTAGTCCTCGAGCAGCTCTCCCACATTGAGCAGGAACATCGTCTGGCCCGCGGTATCGACGTCGCGTTTGACGAACGAGATACCAATGGCCGAAGCGTCGAGCACGGGAACGGTCAGGCGCGGCTGCGCGAGCTCACGGAGGGCGGCACGCAAAAAGGTCATGTAACCGGCCACGACAAACACCGCACGCAGGGGCGTGGGCAAAAACCATCGGCGCGCATAGTGGGCGCCGACAAGCGTGGCAAGATCCATGACGAGCTTGTGCTTGCGCGGCTCGAGTTGCATCACGTAGCCCGACTTGGCATCGGCGATAGCTTGAGCATCGAGCGCGCCCAAGGCATCGAGCACGCTCGCGCGGCGCGGCTCATCGTACTCCAGCGCCATCTGGCCAATGCGGCCATACACGCGCACCTTGCGCACGCCATCGATATCGCCGCCAAGCTTTAGAAGTGCATCGAGATCGCTCTCTGGCACAGGACCCGCCAATTGAAGACGGGTCCTGCCGGGGATCTCGCTGATAATCGAGAATCTCATAGTTTGTGCCTGGGAGCGTTACTCGGCTGCCTCGTCAGCAGCGGCCTCGCTCTGGGTGATGTAGGCCGCCTCGGCAACCATGTCGTCGACATTAGCCTTGGCCTGCTCGACCATGTCCTGGTAGCCGTTCTTGATGCGCATGCCGCACGCGATACCCTGCACGCAGGCATTCTTTACCGGAGCGCTGGTGAGCAGCTTGATGCCGGCCGTGCCGAGCAGAAAACCGCCACCAACAAGCAGGGTGTTGAACGTGGACTTCTTCATGATGTCTCTCCCTTTTGCCGCAACAATTGCGGCACGGTGCCTCAGCACCCGAGTAAATAAGTTTGCTCGAGCACGCTTTTGAAATATCTCAATTTTATCTAACTATCTAGGTCAGCCATGGCTAACCTTTTGAAAATTAACGATGCGGAGTAAGCGATTGTCAATGTGACAAAGGGACTGTCCCTTTGTCCCTTCTTACAACTGCCAGGTAGCTGCTTCCTTTTGCAGTGCGACCATGCGGGCGAATTCTCCGCCTGCTGCTTTGAGCTGCGCCGGAGTGCCCTGCTCGGCAACCACGCCATCCTTGAGTACAACGATTTTGTCGGCATTTTCCACCGTACGCATACGGTGGGCAATCACGATAACCGTCTTACCTGCGAGCAGACGGGAGAGAGCCTGCTGCACCACGGTCTCGTTCTCCACATCCAAGCTCGCCGTCGCCTCGTCCAACAGCACGATAGGCGCGTCTTTGAGCAGTGCGCGGGCGATGGAAATGCGCTGGCGCTCACCGCCGGACAGCTTGGAGCCGTTCTCGCCGATCATGGTGTCATAGCCCTGCGGCATGCGGCTCACAAACTCGTCGCAGTTGGCGGCACGCGCGGCAGCAAGCACTTCCTCATCGGTGGCATCGCGACGACCAAGACGGATGTTTCCCATCACCGTGTCGTCAAAGAGCAGCACGTCTTGGAACACAATGGCGTAGCCGCGCAGCAGCACCTCGGGGTCCACGCTCGCAACATCCACGCCACCCACGGTGACCGTGCCTTCGGTGGCATCCCAAAAGCGCGCGGCAAGGCGGCTCACCGTAGACTTACCAGAACCCGAAGGACCGACCAGTGCCGTAACTTCGCCTTCCTTGGCGGTAAAGCTCACATCGGTAAGAACTTTCTCGCCGGCGCGGCCGTCCTCGCCCGCACCATAGCCAAATGCCACGTGATCGAACACCACGTCATGGCCCACGGGCTCAAACTGCTCGCTGCCCCGCGCCACGGGCTCTTCCATGATGGAGCGCATGCGCTTGGCCGACGACTCGGCGACAAACAGCTCGGACATCAGCATCAGCGCCTGATCAAAGGGCGCATAGATGCGGCTCACCATGAGCAGGAAGGCAAACATCACCAAAAAGTCGACCTGGCCGGAGGCGACCATCGCGGCGCCCGTGACCAACGTGGTGGCAATCCCCAGGCGCAGGATGGCAAAGGCGGAGTTGACCAAAAGCCCGTTGGCGAGCTCGCCTTTGGTGGTCTCGCGCTCCTCGGCATCGATCACGGCGTTGAGCCCCTCAAGATAATGAGCCTCCTGGTTGGTGGCGCGGATCTCGCGCACGCAGTCGAGCGTCTCCTGGATCGCCTCGGTAACCTTGACCTTCTCGGCACGCACATGGTCGAACACCGGGGTCATGGGACCGCGCGTTAGATACAGAACGGCAAAGGCCACGGGCACGCTCCAAAACGCCGCAATGGCAAGCTGCCAGCAAAAGAACAGCGATGACACGAACACGATGGCGCTTGCGATGATGGCGCCCCAGAGCTCTCCCAGCACATGGCTGTAGGCATGCTCCATGGCCTGGACGTCACCCATGATGGTCTCGGTTAAATCGGCCAGATCGCGGCGGCCAAAAAACGACAGCGGCAGTTTGCGCAGGCGCTCGGCAATCTCCATACGCTGTTTGCCGCACTCCTCGTAAAAGATGCAGTACGTGTAGTAGTACTGCTGCCAGTTAGAGGCAAAGAGCAGCACAAAGAAGATAACGAGACCACCCACGATGGGCAGTGCATCCGGCAGGTCGGCACCGGTGGCGAGATGTTCGACAAAACCGCCCATGACCAGGAATAAAAAGCCCATGCCGGCCATAGTGATGAGATTGGTGAGCGTGGTCCAGAAAATGCCGCGCTTAACGCCGGCGATGCCTTTATCGGATAGGAAATACTTCTTTTGGAATGAGGCGAACATTTAGGCCTCGCCTCCCTTCGTGACGGCGGCATCCGCGGCAGCAGCAGTGATCTTCCAGCTCGCAGCCTGTTCGTATTCGGCCCACATCTTGGCGTACAGGCCGTTTTGGGACAGTAGCTCGGCATGGGTGCCAGCCTCCTGCACACTACCCTGGTTGAGCACCACGATCTTGTTGGCCCCCACCACGGTCGAAAGCCGGTGCGCGATCATAATGACCGTGCGGCCCGCCGCCAATTTGCTAAAGGCGCGCTGGATGAGCGCCTCGTTCTCGGGGTCGGCAAAGGCTGTGGCCTCGTCGAGCACCACGATGGGCGCGTCCTTAAGGATTGCGCGGGCGAGCGCCACGCGCTGGACCTCGCCGCCCGAAAGGTACGCCCCGCCGGCACCGAGCATGGTGTCGATGCCCTGCGGGAGCTTGGCCACGATATCGTCGCACTGGGCCGCGGAGAGGGCCGCGCGCACTTCGTCGTCAGTGGCTCCAGGCTTGGAGGCGCGCACGTTATCGGCAAGTGTTTGGCGGAACAGCTGGTTGGTCTGAAACACAAAGGCGACCTGGTCCATGAGCTCGTGCGGATCCATATCGCGAACGTCCACACCGCCTACGAGCACTCGACCCGAGGAAACATCCCAAAAACGCGGGATCAGGCTTGCGCAGGTTGACTTACCGCCACCCGAGGGACCCACCAAGGCGAGGGTGCTACCAGCGGGAACGCTGAAACTCACATGGCTAACGGCAGGCGCTTCGGCGCCCTCGTAGGTAAAGCTCACATCCTCAAATCGCACGTCGCTGCCGGCAGGGTGCTTGGGTTGGGCGGGCACAGAGAGCTGCCTGGAATCCATGATGCTTCGAATACGAGCCAGCGAATCGGCACTCATCTGAGAGGCCTCGCCCACAAACATGAGCTTGGTCATGGCCGTCGGCACCACGGCCGAAAATATCGCGTAAAACGTGAAGTTGGCCATAAAATGCGCGAAGTCCGTCTCGCCCGGCGCCAACAGCAACGCCACGGGTAACAGGAATGCCACAAGACCATTGAGCGCGGTAAGGTTGAGTACCTGCGGACCTCGACAGAACGTGCCCGCATAGTTTTGTGCCATGTCGGCGTATTCGGCGATCGCATCGTGGAAGGCCTTAAAGGAGTAGACCGTCTGCTGAAACACCTTGACCACGGGGATGCCGCGTACGTATTCGGTGCCGGTCTTGTTCATCTTGACCAGCGCTCCCATGTAGGCCTTCATGAACTCGGCGCCTTTGCCGCCCATCATGGTGGCCATGGCGCCAAACGAAACGACGACCGAGATAAGGCATGCCGCGCCCAAGCGCCAATCGAGGGCTAAAAGCAACACGAGCAGGCCCACGACCATGGCGGCGGCGCCCGCGATATCGGGCAGCATGTGCGCGAGCAGAGTCTCGGTGGAGGCGGCGCATCCGTCTACAACACGACGCAGCTCACCGGTGGCGTGCGTGTCAAAGTAGCCAAGCGGCAGCTTAAGCAGGTGCTCGCTCGTAGTCTTGCGAATATTGGACGCGCAGCGAAACGCGGACAGGTGCGTGCACATGAGTCCCACGAAATAGACCACGATGCTCGCCAGCGCAAAACCCACGGCCCACCAGCCATACATCGCGATGTTAGTGGCTTCGCTCCAGTTAGGTGCCACGGCGATCAGATCGCGCGCGACAAGCCAAATGCACACGTACGGGCCAAAGCTCAGCAGCTGCGAGAGCGCCGAGAGAGCCATGCCCAAATAAGTTAGGAATTTACGGTCGCCGGCATACGCGAGCAACTCGCCGATACCGACGCCTTCCCTTTTTGATCCCTTTGCCATGAGGTTCCCTTCTGACGGCTTGAGAGTTAACCTCAATCAACTTATCATTGATATGTTAGTCAAGGCTCACAATCGAGCCAGGCGTGGACGTTTTCGCAAAGGAAGGGGACGCTTTTGAAAATGTATCGGGCCGCAACCGACATAACTGAGCTCTACGCACCACAGTTTGAGCAGTTTGGCCTGGAGCTTTCCGGCAAGGGCGCTGTCTTTACCGGCGAGGTGGCAAACGATCGGGCGCACGGCCGCGCATGGATCATGCCTCTCTCCCCCGCCTGCATCGTTATGGAGCATTTCATTACCCCGATGCACGATATGTACCTGGCCGAATACACACCCGAACCGTACGCGTGCGTGAGCGAGGTCAGCGCGCCCACGCTCATGTGCATGCCCGAAGCCGGCATAACGCCTGCGAACCTTAAACCCCTGCATGGACCGTGGCCAAACAATGCCGTGTGCAGCTTTATCCAAGATAACTGTGGCGAGGAGTTAAGCCCACTGTTTGCAGGGCAGCTTTATCACTCGCGCTCGGTGCTCTTTTTGCCTGGATATTTTGACGAACTGGAGCACCGCTATCCCACCGAGTTCGCAGGGGTCTTTGAGGCGTTTGCCGAGCCATGGCACGAGGAGGCGACGTCTGCCATCTGCCACACGTTGCGCAGGATTAACGAGGACCGCGCCCGCACCGCAGGCGGACACGTCTATATGCAGGGCATCGTGGAGACCATGGTCGCGGAGCTCGCCTGTTCGCGCGCGGCCCACAAGCAGGCGCGGCAGGCGGCAGACACACGTGTCAGCATAACCATTGCCGAAGAAGCAACGGCAATGATTGAGCGCACGCTCGACAAAGGCAGACGCGTGGGTATCAACGAGGTGACCGAGAGGCTCTACACAAGCCGCTCCAAACTATGCGCCACCTTTAAGGCCCAAACTGGCGAGTCCCTGGGCGCCTACATTCGCAGACGCCGTATGGAGCGAGCACAGGACCTTTTGGCCGATAGCTCGCTTACGATAGCGCAGGTGGCAGAGCGTCTAGGCTACCCTCAGCAGGCCGCCTTCGCCCAAGCCTTCAAGCAACACACCGGCATGACACCCACGGCTTGGCGAAGCAAGCACCGCTAAGGTCCAAGCTCCTTGGCCGTTACGGAGCGATTTAATTAGCCGCCGCCCATCAGCTCGCCCAGGATCTAAACGTCAAGATGTGCACAATCAAGCGCCTTTTTGATAAGAGGGACAGATCGATCAGCCAAATACAACGGAATGTTGAGCACCCCGTCGTCGAGCTTTAGGTTCTTAAGTGAGTAGCGGACCCTCAGCGGAGTCGTCTCCGCATGCTTGTCAGCATAGTACTTAAGACTCTTGGAATGAACCACCTCTCCCGATTTGACCTCGACGGGAACGATTTCGTTTCCGACTTGAATCAAAAAATCGACTTCGTGCTTCGGCTTCTCGTTTGTCCAATAACGCGGAGCAGCATCTAACTGTGAAAGTAATGCCTGAAGCACATAGTTCTCGGCGAACGAACCTTTGAACTCCGAAAAAAGCGCATCCGAGATGGCAAAAGCGGACGCATCCAGCCTTGCCATGCGGCGCAGCAAGCCGACATCAAGACAGTAGACTTTAAATGCCTTGAGGTCATCGTACGCAGAGAGCGGCACACCACCGGCAGCATTAAGGCGAACCGCCGTGATGAGCCCAGCATCGGCAAGCCATTCCAGAGCATCCTCGTATTCTCGAGCACGAGCCCCCTCGCGCACCGCACCCCAAACGAACTTTTTGTTCTCGCGCGCCAACTGAGCTGGAATCGAGTTCCATATTTGCGAAAGCTTGGCGAACTGCGCACGGCCACCATGCTTGGCAAAATCGCGCTCGTAGGAATCCAAGAGATCAGACAACACCTTATCGACCTGAACGATATCGCCCGTCTCCACCCACCGGCCAAGAGCCTCTGGCATGCCGCCGCATGCAAAATAACGACGAAGATGCTCGACGAGACGGACATGGAAGAAATCGGGCACTGTCTCGATCTGATCCAGGCCGCCAAGGTATTCGTCGTAGTTTGCAGCGCCCTCGGCTTTCAGAAACTCGGAAAAGCTCATGGGGCGCATCTCCATGAACTCGACCTTTCCCACCGGAAAAGCGCTGGTCTCACGGGACAAGCGAACGCCCAACAAAGACCCTGCGCATGCGACGTGATACTCGGGGGCCTCGTCACAGAAGTATTTAAGGGCACCGACTGCAGAAGGACAATCCTGGATCTCATCAATAATAAGCAGCGTCTCGCCAGGATCGATAGGCTGTCCAAGTGCCAGGGAAAGATTTGAGATGATCCGTCGAGGATCGCGCGTACCTTCGAAAAACTGAGCGTACTCGCTCTGTACCCCAGGTGACGGCTCCTCGAGCGTCAGATACACATAATTGATGTACGAGGTTCGGCCGAACTCCTTAAGCGCCCACGTCTTTCCAACCTGGCGCGCCCCCTTAAGGATAAGCGGCTTACGATATTCTGACGCTTTCCAAGCGTTAAGCTTGGCAATGATATCTCGCTGCATGGCCGAACCTCCCGCAAAGAAACTTCCGTAAACGTGATATTTCCCACATTTTACCCTAGGTAAAATGTGACATTTATCACATTTACGGAAGTTTTAAGCTCATTTCGCCACACTTTCATCACATTGAAAAGGCGGAGGCGCCAGTGGCGCCTCCGCCACCATCTTTCCTATCAGCCCGCCTGACCCGAACGGCCGAGTCGTCACGGAACCGAGGGGCCGGGCGCAGGGCCTTGCCTCTCAATGAGTTCCCCTCAAAACAATGGGCGTGCCAACGGCGCGCCCATTCACTCTATTCCATTCAGCTCGCCTGACCCGAACGGCCGAGTCGTCTGGCCGGGGAAGCCCCGAGTCGCCGGGGTGTTTGCTCCAAATGAGTTCCGCATGCAAAGAAGGCCACTAAATGTGGCCTTCGTCTTGCATAGGACTGTTTGAAATTTGGAGGAAACACCCCGGCGACTCGGGGCTTCCCCGGCCTCGCAGCTACGAGAGCGACGTTCTCAGCAACTCGTTGAAGAGCTTCGGGTTGCCCTTACCGCGGCTCGCCTTCATGCACTGACCCACCAAAAAGCCGATGACCTTCTGGTTGCCGTCACGATACTGCTGCGCCTGATCGGCACAGTTTGCCAGCACCTCGTCCACAATCGGCTGCAGCGCGCCGGCATCGCTCACCTGACGCATGCCGCGCTCGTCGACGATCTTGTTGGGGTCATCACCGGTCTGGGCCATGGCCTCAAAGACCTCGTGCGCCTGGTTGGAGCTGATGGCATCGGTCGCCAGCAGCTTAGCCAGCGCTGCCACCTGGGCCGGTGCAATGCCGGACTCGGCGAGCGACACACCCGCGCCCTTAAGGTAGGCGATCATCTCGTTCACCAGCAAGTTTGCGACCGTCTGGGCCTCCTTGCCAGCCATGCCAGCAGCGGCGGCCTCAAAGAACTCGGCAAACTCGGGGTCGCCCGCGATTTGCTCGGCATCGGCAGCCTTAATGCCAAAGTCGGCCTCAAAACGGGCGCGCTTGGCATCGGGCAGCTCGGGAATCTCGCCACGGCAGCGGTCGATGAACTCGTCGTCCAGATCGAACGGCGCCAGGTCGGGATCGGGGAACAGGCGATAGTCGTCGGCCGTCTCCTTCACGCGCATGACCACGGTGCGCTTGCGGCTGGGCTCCCAGTGGCGGGTCTCCTGATAGATGATGCCGCCCTCCTCGAGCACCTCGGCCTGGCGGCAAATCTCGTAGGCAAGGCCATCGTGCAGGCTCTTAAACGAGTTGAGATTCTTGAGCTCGGTCTTGGTGCCCAGCTTGGTCTCGCCGCGGCGGCGCAGCGACACGTTGCCGTCGCAGCGCATGGAACCCTTCTCCATGGAGCAGTCCGAAATGCCCAGCGTCACAAAAATGCGACGGAGCTTCTCCATAAACAGGCGGGCCTCCTCGGGCGTACGCAAGTCGGGCTCAGTCACGAGCTCAATCAAAGGCGTGCCGCAGCGGTTGTAGTCGACGAGCGACTCGGCCGCGGCGGTAATGCGGCCCTCGGCGCCGCCCACGTGGACCATCTTGGCAGCGTCCTCCTCCATGTGGATGCGCAGGATGCGGATGGGCACCGTGTAGGAACCGTCCTCGCGGCGCTCGGGCATCTGCAGGTTGGACGCGTCATAGCTGGCCAGATGGCCGGCGCGCTGGTTGCCTTCGCGCATGGTCGACGTCATGGACGTGGACAGGCCCTCGGCGTTGGCCGAGGCGCTCGCCAGGCTCTGGGCCTCGGCCTCACCAAACGCGCAGTCGGGGCGCTCGGCGGCACCGCGACCGGTCACGTCCAGATCCAGGTGACCGTACATGGCAAAGGCGACCGGACCCTGCGTGGTCTGGAAGTTCTTGGCCATGTCGGGATAGAAGTAGTGCTTGCGGTAGAACATCGAATGGCGCTGGATCTCGCAGTTGGTGGCGAGACCGGCCTTGACGATGCTCTCGATGGCGCGCTTGTTGGGCACCGGCAGGGCGCCGGGCAGACCCAGGCACACCGGGCACACATTGGCGTTGGGCTCGTCATCGTGACTGAGCTTGCAGTTGCAGAACATCTTGGTATCGAGTGCGGTGAGCTCGGTATGGATCTCCAGGCCGATCACGGCCTCCCAATCCTGCAGGACCTCGGAAAGTTCCTTCATTACAGCTCGCCTCCCTTCCCGGCAAAATCGGGCGCGACGGAAAGCGCGGGCGCACCCGTGGCGGTATCGGCAAAGCCACGCTCCAGGGCGCGGGCAAACGTGAGCAGCTGACGGTCCTTAAAGGCCGGACCCACCAGCTGGGCAGAAACGGGCAGCTTGCTATCCTCGCCCAGGCCCAGCGGCACCGAGATACCGCCGTTGCCGCAAATGTTGAGCGAGATGGTGTACAGGTCGGAGAGGTACATCTGCGTGGGGTCGCTGATCTCGCCAAACTTAAAGGCCGTGCGCGGCGAGGCGGGCATGAGGATGGTGTCCACCTTGGCATACGCGGCGTCGTAGTCCTGCGTGATGAGCGTGCGGGCCTTTTGCGCGGCGTAGTAGTACTTGTCGTACACGCCCGAGCTCAGTAGGTAGGCGCCGAGCATCTGACGGCGCTTGGCCTCGGCGCCAAAGCCGTGGGCGCGCGAGAGCGAGCTCTGGTCGGACAGGTTGGCGCAGCCCTCCTCCTGATAGCCGTAGCGAATGCCGTCGAAACGTGCCAGGTTGGAGAACGCCTCGGCCGGGCCGATGACGTAATAGGCGGCGATAGCGGCATCCAGGTGCGGCAGGTCGACCTCGACCAGCTCGGCGCCCTGGTTCTGCAGCTCCTGGGCGGCGCGCTGAACAGCGGCCTTGACCTCGGGCGTCAGGCCCTCGGCCTCCATAAACGCGGGGATGATGCCCACGCGCTTGCCCTCGATGCTGTCGTTGAGATGCTCGGTAAAGTCGACGGCGCAATCCTGGCTGGTGCAGTCGTACGGATCGTGGCCCGCGCCGGTAAGCGCGTTCATGGCCAGCGCGACATCCTCGACCGTGCGGCCGAAGGGACCCACCTGGTCGAGCGACGAGCCAAAGGCAACCACGCCGTAACGGCTCACGGCACCATACGTGGGCTTAAAGCCCACCACGCCGCACAGCGACGCCGGCTGGCGAATGGAGCCGCCGGTATCCGAGCCCAGCGAGAGCGCGACCTCGCCTGCGGCGACGGCTGCAGCGGAGCCGCCCGAGGAGCCGCCGGGCACGCGCTCGGTATCCCAGGGGTTGTTGGTGCGGTGGAACGCCGAGCTCTCGGTAGAGCTACCAAAGGCAAACTCGTCCATGTTGGCCTTGCCCATGGGCAGGCAGCCGGCATCGAGCATGCGCTGGACGCAGGTGGCGGTGTAGACGCTCTGGTAGTCCTCGAGCATGCGGGAAGCGCAGGTGGTGCGCGTTCCCACGAGGTTCATGTTGTCCTTGATGGCCAGCGGCACGCCCGCAAGCGGGGGCAGCGGCTTGCCGGCGGCACGGTCGGCATCCACGCGCGCGGCGGCCTCGAGCGCAAGCTCGGGCGCCACCTGCAGGAATGCTTGGACCCCACCCTCGCGCGCCTCGATGGCGGCAAGAGAGGCCTGGGCCACCTCGGTAGCGGTAAAGTCACCGGCGGCAACGCCCGCGGCGATCTGGGCGGCGGTAAGGGAATCGAAGCTCTGCGCCATTACTCGCTCTCCCCCTCTCCCAAAATGGACGGCACACGGAAGTAGCGGTCGCGCGCGCTGCCAGCGTTTTCCAGCGCGACGTCGAGCGGCAGGTCGCGCTCGGGCTCGCGCAGGTCATCGCCCATCACGTTGGACAGGCTTCCGATAGGATGGAACGTGGGCTCCACGTCGGGCAAGTCATATTGCAGGACGGGCTCGAGCATCTGGACGGCGTCGTTCATGTAGGACGTCATCTGGGTGAGCTCGTCATCGGTCAGTGCGATCTTTGCGTACTCGGCGATGCCGCGCACGTCTTTCTCGCTGAGTGCCATAGGCGCTCCCTTCCGCATAACAGATAAACCGCTCTAGTATACAAGGCAACGCCGCTTGGAGCAGGCGCTTTACCTAAATGCAGCGAAAACGTAACGAGGGCGGCGGTTGGCAGGCGGCGGGCTGGCGGTTCTGCAGCGAAACCGCACCGTCCATAGCGAAAACCGTCCCGCCCACAACGAAAAGCATCACAACATTCGACGCTTTTCGTCAAAATCGAGATTTTCATCGAATGTTGTGATGGTTTGGAACCCCCGACCACCACAAAGGTGCCTGTCCCCATTGTGGTGGTTCTGGAGAATGTCTTATGCCGAGGCCTTGGCCTTGCGGCGCTTGCGGACCGCGTGGACCACGATGTCCAGCAGCAACAGCACAATGGCTACGACCACAATGAGCACGGCAAACTCGCGCTTGCCCCAGTGGCGGCCGGCCAGCGACTTTTGCTTGTCGACGTCCTTCTTGTTGTACTTGGTGCGCACGCAATGCACCAGCAGGCGATGGTCGTTCACGCCGTAGGGCGTGCAGGTGACGAGCGTCACTTTGTCGGCGCCGGGCTCGATGGTCAGCGACTCCATCTCCTCGGGCAGCACGACCTCGGAGTCCACCATCTTGTAGGCGAGCGTCTTGTTCATGGTGTGCAGCAGCACCAGGTCGCCGGGCTCCAGCGAATGGATGTCGTCGAACATGCTCAGGTTGCGCATGCCCGAGTGCGCGGTAAGCACGCAATGCGTCGAGGTGCCGCCCACCGGCAGGCTCGTGCCCTCCAGGTGGCCGACGCCCGCCATAAGGACTTCTTCGCTCGTGCCGTGGTAGATGGGCATGCTCACGTCGATGGAGGGGATCTCGACCCAGCTCATCATGGGGTCGCGGTCAAAGATGAGCTGCTGGGCGTAGGGCTCAATCTGGTCGGCGGGGAGCTCGGTGGCCTCGCCGGCAAGTTGCTCGTTAAAGGAGCGAGCCTGGAGCAGGATGCGCTCGCGCTCCTCGGCAGACAGCGCGTCCACGGTGCTGGACACGGTGCTGATCTGGTTGAACACGCCCGAGGCCTCGAGCCGGTCCAAGATCCACGGCCAGGTCATAAGGCCCACGCCAATAAGGATGATTACGATGGTGATGAGCCGGTCGGCCCAGCGCGGCAGTCGCTTGCGGCGGCGTTTGGGCTTTGGTTGAGGTTTGGGCTGAGGGCTTGAGCCACCGTTGTCCGCGGCGTTATTGCTCTTCATATGTTTGGCGCCCTGCACCATCGCCGGTCACTCCTTTACAGCTCAGGTTGTCTAAACAAATAATAGCCGATTAACAGGCTTCTAAACCGGATAACGCTGCCAGACTGCATTATCCGGTCGGGCATAGACTCATATTTGAGTTTTCAAAATATCTCGAATCAACTGAGCGATTCGGGATACAATGTCTACAGAAAACGACGCACCCCGCGTAAGTGTTGAGAGCGCGGGCGGCCTAGTTTTCAGCTTTTGTTAAATGCCCGGGCCTCTAACCCCGGGCATTCTTATTTGCGCTTGTTGTGGCGCAAATGCCTTCTACCGTCCGCACCGCGCGTGCGCCTACGGACCTTAAACCGAACCTCATACGAGTCAAGAAACGCGATGACGAACGTGCCCACCGCCGCGAGGGCAGCGAGCGCGTTAAGGAATTTCAGCATTTGGGGACCTCCGATCGAGTCGTCGGCCGCCCGCGCACGGGATGCGTCGCAAGGGTATTTTACCGCGAGTGTATGCACCCGCGCCTGGTAAACGCGATTTTGACAAACATTTGTTCGATAGTTACAAACACGATTCCTCATCCGGCGGAGCCTGGCCGCATTGTCCGGGTTTGCCCGACGTGTTTGCGTTTTCAGAATATCCCGGATCGGCTGGGCGATTCGGGATACAATGCCAATAGAAAACGATGCACCCCGCGTAAATGTTTGGGAGCGCGGGCGGCCTAGTTTTCTGGTTTTGTTAAATGCCCGGGATCCGACCCCCGGGCATTCTTATTTGCGCTTTCGGCGCAAATGCCTTCTACCGTCCGCACCGCGCGTGCGCCTACGGACCTTAAACCGAACCTCATACGAGTCAAAAAACGCGATGACGAACGAGCCCGCATCGGACGATGGAGGCTGGCTGCTTTGTCCAAAAAAACGGGGCAAACTCCAGTGCGGAGTCTGCCCCGAAAAGAGAATGGCAAAGCAAGAACGTGGATGGACGAGAAAAGTGTCCGCAAGTCTCATGGCCAACACATCCCACCTGCCAAAGGGATGGGAGAGCGGGCGTTACTCCTTCTCGGACTCCTCAGCCTGCTTACGACTGCGGATGAGGTGAGCCACGCCGATGCACAGCACCGCGCCACCAGCGATCCAAGTGAAGGTCACGCCATTAAGGCCGGTCAGCGGGAGGTTGGAGCCCTTCTTGTTCTTGACGGTAAGGGTGACGGTGCCGCCGTCGACTGACGGGGTAACCATGGTAGCGGAGTCAGGTTTCTGCACAGTAACCTTCAGCGTATTTACAGCTGTTTTTTCGTCGAGCGCCACACCCTCGTCTTTATTAAGCCCCTCAGGCTTGATAGTGAAGGTAAAGTCGTCCAGCGTATTGTAGCCAGGGTTGCTGCCCTCGACCTCGTGCACCGTGTAGGTACCAGCATCGAGACCCTTGACATTAATCTTGCCGCCATTCGCCGTTTTGAACTTATAGGCCTCATTGACAAGAGTGCCTTCGCTGCCGACATACATATCCTTGGAGCCAACATCGTCAGGATCGGTTGCTTGGATGGTGAACTCTACATTGTCAATCTTAGTAGTATCAGAATCAGCATCCTGCTTGATAAGCTTAAGCGCGTAGGTGTAGTCGCGGACGGTATCGGGCACAGACTCACCCGTTCCTTCGCCCATGGGATTGTTGGAATAAATGAGTTTTACGGCGTTGTCGTTACCTGTGCCGCCGACAGTAACGTTCGTAGCCTTCGTGGGATCAAGCATAGCGGTGTAAGTGACAACGACATTGGAGCTACCGTCGAGCGCCGCGTTAGCCTGTTCCGCAGCGGTCTTGAGGTCGGCAAACTTTACAGTCAACGTGTTAGTTGCATCAATCGAAACATCGTAACCGGTCTTGGCGCCAGGAGTCGTGTTGGGTGAAAGGATCGTATCACCGATTTTAACGATGACGCTGCTAGCATCTGCCGTCAGACCGTCAGAAAGCTTATCGCTGAACTCATAATGGTAAGTATCGAACGTTGCGATATTGCTGGCAACGGTGCCAGTCAGCTTATATTCAACTTTCTGGCCCATCTGCGAGTCGGCCTTGTCGGCCCAATTGCTGCCGTCGTCGTTTTTGACTTTCTTCACAACTGTGGGAATGCTGGTCTTCTCGGTAACGGTCACGAGAGCGTCGCCGACAACAGCGAAGATCGGCGAAGTACCAGTATTCTTCTTCACTTCCTGATCGGTGCTCAAGGTGCTCTCGTCAGTCACAAAGAGATAATAGCCTTGCAGGGCATTTCCGTTCCCGTCCTGGGGCTTAAAGACATCGTCGGTGGTAAAGGAAGAACCCGTCTGGCCTACGCTCTTCACGACCTCCTTTGCCAACCCGTTGAACAGATTGTCGTTTTCAATGGGGGTCGTCTCGCCGGTGCCATCTGCATGATCGGTCAGATACTTAGCAGCAGCTTGTGCTGAGGAGCTAAGGGTGATACCAGAGTTGGGTACCTTTGAAAGATAGTTCAGAACCGCATCCTTCGCCTTAGGGCTCGCCCAATCGATGTTCGAAACGACCTTGCTCGACCCGTCGGTTCCATCCACAACATCGGCCTTGAAAATCTGGTAGGCCTTGTACGTCACATCGCCATTCTCATTGTTCTTGTTGATCTTGATGCTATTGGTCGTAGTAGCCACATCATCAGCAAACGCCATCGTGACCGGCGCCATCACACCACCAAAGCTCAGCGCTGCTGTGAGGCCGGCGGTTACTGCCAGGCGTGCGATGTTCTTGCTCATGCTCATCTTCTTTTCCTCTGCTTTCTGCTTGAAGTCCATTTGATCTAAATCCGTCTGTCTGTGTCTTAGCATCTACTTCGTTACGTCTCGCCCCGCTCTCTGTGGGGCTGCCAGCTACTCTTTATGGCTGCCACCTCCCCGCTTGACCAGGAGCGCGACCACGATGAGCGCGGCTCCGGCGACCGCTGCGGCGGCCGCGGCGTACATTGCCATATCGCCTGTCGAGGGCATAAAGCCTCTGGTGATAGTGCTAGGGGGCGTGCCGGTGGGCGTGTTGATGAGCGATGCCTCCAGGCTGCCCGTCGACCCGTCCGCGTTGTCGGCGCGCAGGGGCGACTCTGCCGTGATGGTGAGCTTGGGCTTGGCGGCGGCCACCTGCTTAACGTCCAGGCCCTCGGCCGTAACCGTCACCGTTCGCTTGCCCTCAAAGGCGGTGTAGCCCTTGGGCGCCTTGAGCTCGCGGACCTCCAGCTTGCCCGAGTCCACGCCCGAGACGGTCACGCGGCCGTCCTCGCCCGTGGTGACGGTAGCCTTGCCCTCCGCGTCCCACGTGCCGTCGGCCGCCAGTGTGCGACCACGGTCATCGGCGATGCTCAGGACCGCCCCGGCAAGCGGCTTGTCGCCGTCGCTGCCGCGCTTGGTGAGCGCGAGATCCCAGGTGTAGGCCGTCGCGTCATCGCTCGGCGTGCGGGTGAAGCCGGCGTCGCCGGACTGGTCGGCAAAGGGAGAACGCGGGTAGCGCAGGTAGACCTCGTTGGGGTTGCCCTTGGCGATGCCGTGGTTGCATGCGCTGTTGAGCGGCGCGTTGTACACGGCGACCACGCGGGCGCCCGCGGTGAAGGCGTCGGCCCCGCCGAGCGCGGCGATGAGGTCGCCGGTGCGCACGGTGAAGGTCTTGCCGTCCGCCGCTACCTTGGTGGCGCACTGGGCCGTGATATCGGTCCAGCCCTTCGCGGGCTCGGTGCCGACGCGGCCGTCCTTGTCGGCCGAAACGGCGTCAAAGCCGCCGTCAGCCCCCGCCGCCACGTACACGTGCATGCTCGCGGCCGCCTTGGAGGGGTCGAGCCCCGCGCCCATGGTGTCGACGAACTGCACCGCGTAGGCGTCGTAGGCCGTGAGCCCCGCCGGGACCGTGGCCGAGAGGCGCCAGTACAGGTCGTCGGCGACCGTGGCATCGGCGGCTTTCTGCCAGGCGGCGGTGCTGTCCTCCAGCACGTGCTTGGCGACCTTGGGCGTCGCGGCCTTGGGCTTGACGCTGACGGCGCTGCCGCCCACCAGGACCATGATCGGAGCGGTGCCGACCTCGTCCTGGCCGATGGCGTCGTCGTCGGCGACGATGAGCCAGTAGCCGCTGGGCAGCTGGGCCGTCGTGCCCGCGTTAAGGGCCACGGACACGGTGCCGGAGCCCTGAAGGGAACGAGCGAGCCGTGCGCTCAGCGCGCTCGTAAGGTGGGAATCGGCGTTGAGCCACTCGGCAGCTTCCTGCGCGGTGGTCTGGGACTTGGGCATGCCGGCGCTGTGCAGCACGGGCAGGACGGCGTCGCGCGCGGCGTCGCTTGCCCAGGCGAGGTCGGTGGCGATCTTGGCGTCGCTGTCGCCGTCGACGACGTTGGCGCTAAAGATCTGGTAGGCGTCGTAGCTGCGCGCCACGGTGCCGCTCACCGTGATGGAACCGGTCGAGGTCGACGCGGCCTGCGCGGAAGCGGGGAACACAACCGCGCAGGTGCCGATCAGGAGGGCAAGCAGCGCAAACAAGATCGGGAAGGAGCAAACTTTCTTATTCACGACGCTCGCCTCCCTTCGCATTCGCCTTGCGACGAATGTGCATCCAGGCCGCAGCAGCGCAAAGCACCGCCGCGCCGGCAAGGTACGTCAGAGTGACGCCCGACATACCAGAAAGGGGCAAAGAGGTGGAGTAGGTGTTGGTGAAGGTGGGGATGGAGGCGTCGGTGAGCTTGTGGTCGGCGGGTTCGGCGTCTTTCCACTTGCCATCAGAGTCAACGGTTCCCTTCCTGTAGGTCACCTGGCAGTCGATGGCTCTATTGGTGTCATCCGTTGCAACAACCGTAAACTTGTAGACCGACTGGTCGAATTTGTAATGCGAGAAAATCGAGCTATCGTTCTTCTCACGCACGTAGTACGTGAAGGTCTTGGAAGCACCGCGTTTGGTGGTATCCCCACCCTCGAGTTTGCTCAAGTCATAGCTGATGGAATCAAAGATCAACGTTTGAGGATTCTTGCCCGTCGCAGAGGTCGTCTCAGTCTTGAGACTATCTCCTTTGAACTTTACATTATCCGCAAACTCGAGCGTAAACTCCTTCATCTCGCCACCCTCAACGACCTTAGTCGCCTTAGGAGTCCAAGAGCCTGTGGAGGTGTACTGGGTGTACGTGTTGGTGAAAGTCGCACCGTCAGTAAGTGCAACGCATGCAACGTCACCTTCAGACGTTGGGGTAACCACGGTCTCAGGCTCAGTAGTGCCATCAGATATCTTGGTGATCTTCACGTTACTTACCGTGTAGTACTTGTATTTAATACCAAGCACCTCGTGCATCCTGGTCGAATCCTCTGTGACCGTAGGATCTATCTTGTAGATTGCCTTGTCGTAATTAACGTCCTTGTCCGTGCCTGGAACCTCTACCAAGTAGTAAACAAGTTCGTCATCGGCATAAACTTCACCCAGGTCAAAGGCGAAATTGCCGTTACCGTCGTTTTTCACCGTATTGACCACCGAGCAGTCATTGGGCTGGAGAGTGCCGTCACTGCCAAACGAGGGAGCTTTCTTATCCGCACCCTGCTTGAGCAGCATGAACTCGAACTCGTTCTTCTTGAGATCGCGGCCCTCGAGTTCCTTGGTGCCGTTGAGCTTCATCTTGGGGTAAACCTTGACCTCTTGGGTGGAGCCGGCGACAACGTCACCGTTGGTCATGATGCCGCCGCCGTGGATGTTGGAACTGTTGCCCGTGATGTAGAGGGTCGCAGCCGCAGTAGCAGCATCCTTATCCTCCTGAGTCGGATCAGATTTAAGGCCAATCATGAACTTAGCCTGAGCGCCCTCATACTTGCCAATAGACGTTAGCGTGTTGTTATCGATCGTGCCTGACCATTTGGCTGCTCCGCCGCCAAGCATCTGGCCAGTTACGGCAGCGATGTAGTCGCTATTATCTGATTTGCGAATGAGGAATAGATCTTTATGGCCATGTTTTATGAAATCCTGAGTTATCTCGCCACCGGTTCTTTCTGTATTCCAGTCCCAGTCCTCGCTTTTTTTGTTGGTGCCACCCGATCGATTTTTGCCGTTGTTGTCGGTGTTGCCAAAAATTGCAATACCGTTTGTGTCGGTAATAGCCGTCTTGCCACTCGGACATGCAGCGAAGCCACCGCCAAAGCCCTCGGCATGATTGTTGGTAATCAGTGCGTTATAAATCTTGAGACTCGCCGAATCAACGCCTTTGTCGCTGTTGCCACCTTGGACGAACACACCGCCACCGCCCCAGTCGTTGGTGGTGTTGGTCGCATTGTTAGTAATATAGGCTTTGTTACCGCTCACATTAAATTCGCCAACGGTAGGTGCAGCGATGCGGATACCGCCACCTTCTGAGTTTTGCGCTACATTGCTGGCTATGGTTCCACCAGAGAACGTAAACGTGGAAAGAGCCCGATTCCAAGCGCCGGCGTAAACACCGCCACCAGCCTCGGCAGAATAGTTACCGGTGATGTAGCCACCGTTAATCGCGAGACTACCGTTTGTCTGCCCCTCGCCACTGCTTAAGGCAGCGATACCGCCGCCGCCATGGCAGCCGTTGCCGTTATGCTCATCGTAGATCTTTTGTTCGTAATTCTTGTAATTATACTGGTATGCGTTGTTGGTGACATAGCCGCCGGAAACAGTGATGTTACTGCCTTCGCCCATAATGCCGCCACCGTATCCAGACATGTCGGCAAGCGTGCTGTTACCGGAGATTATGCCATCGGTCACTGTGACTACAGATCCCCCTGCAAACACACCGCCGCCACTCGGAGCACTGTTGCCGGCAATTACGCCACCAGAGATGCTAAGGTTTGAATTATTACGTACTTCAATTCCGCCACCCGCACCCGAGCCAGAAGCACCGCATATATAGCCGCCGCCCACGGCAACGGTCGATCCATCTTCGGCATAAACCAAGCTGCTGACGCTACTACCTTGCTGCTGTGTGATCACGCCGCTTTCGAGCTTGAACGTACCGCCCTTGCCGTTGTTCTTATACAAATTGATAAGTTTTAGATAAGAGTTACCGCCGCACGCCACTATGGCGCCTGCGATGCCAGCCCTATACGCTTTAAGAGTTTCGGTTGTACCGGTTCCCCTTGCGGTCGATTCGGTTACGTAGTAGGTAAGGCTGGTCGGAATTTGGGCATCGTATTCCATTAAGGCGAGATTGCCGTACTTGTTTCCCTGATTTGTCTCAATCCCTGTCGGAGCAGCTTGCCTACTATCCTTGACGGTCAGCGTCGCGCCGCCGATGATGCTGAACAGAGGTTGATCCAAGCTCTTGTGTTTAATTTTATAACCGTTTAGATCCAGCGTGATATCGCTGCCATCCTTGTTGAGCGTGATAGTCTTACTGGTTTCAATATCAGCCGCGAGCTTGAAGCTAGCCACGCCGCTTGCGTCCGTTAACTTATTTTTCAGCTCATCGGCGCTGTTTATCGCCTCGGGCGCTGTTTCGGTTTGCCCGCCTTCCGCAGCTGCCATCACGGCACCGTTATTCGACGAGTCGCCGTCCTCGGCCTGCAGCTCGCCCTCAAGTTGATCCTCAGCCTGAGCCTGCTCATCGCTATTTGAAGAGCCAGTCTCGTCGCCCTCTGCGTCGTCGCTATTCTGGTTTTCGGTATCCCTGTCGGTAGCGTTGTCTACATCAGTAGACTCACTTGAGGAACCTCCCCCCATTTCAGTTTCCTCGGTAGAAACTGGCTGGGCATCGTTGGCAATGGCCTGCGAGATCGGGGGCATGACGAGCGACAGCACCAGGCTCAAAACGGAAGCGCCGCACAAAACACCTGCTAGTACACGATGTGTCGCTTTGCTACTCTGCTTAGATTTGTCTGAATTTGCTTTCATCGATGTCTCCTCCCCAAGAGACCGCGATCTTGCTCTTTCACGATCAAACTTTGAGCGCGCAACCAATCATTGCTCTCGCTCGGTATGCATATTATTACTCTTTGTTTAAACAACGTGACGCCAGAATCTTGCATTTTTCATTCTCGACTGGCTTTTTCTTGACATTTTTGGCTCTTCGGTGGTTTCTGTGGGAGAGATTCCGGCATAGGCCCAGCTCAGCGGGCGAAAACAACGATCTGGAACTGA
>UQWV01000027.1 GCA_900544845.1 uncultured Collinsella sp.
CACCCCGGCCCCCCCCCCCCCCCCCCCCCCCCGCGGCCGCCGTTGGCAAAGAAGGCGCCCGGTTTCATCGCGGCGAAGAACTCGGCGTTCGCCAGGCCGCGGGTCTCGGGTGTGCTGGGCATAAAGGATGCGACGATGTCAGCCTCGGCCAGGCGCTCGGACAGGGCGTCCATGCCGTCCATGTCCTCAAACACAATGGGGTAGACGAGTGGATGGCGCTTGATGCCGCGGACGTGCGCGCCCATGTTGCGGCAGAGCGTGGCGAAGTGGCCGCCGATATCGCCCGCGCCCAGCACCAGCACATTGGCGTTTTTGAGTGAGGTGACCGGCCCCAAATCCTCCCAGCGATGCTCGCGCTGCAAGTCGTGATAGCCGGGCAGGCGCTTCATCATGGAAAGGACCATGGCAAACATGTGCTCGCTTACGGCCTGGCCGTAGGCGCCCACCGAGCAAGACAATTTGGCGTCGGCCGGCACGGTGCCGGCGGCCAAGTAATCGTCATAGCCAGCGGTCTGCAATTGCAACAGCTGGAGATGTTCGCATGCCGTGAGCATGTCAGGGTCGATGTTGCCCAAGATCACGTCAGCATCGGCGACCTGCTCGCGCGTGGCGGCGTCGGCGCTCGTGTAGATAAAGTCCTCGCCCGGAGCGCTCGACTCAAGAATTGCACGATGACGGTCGTTGACGGGCAGCAAAACCAGGATGTTCACAAGCAGTCCTCTCCGCTTGACCTGCCAAAAGGGACAGGTTTATTTTGGCAGGTTTTATCAGGCAAAACGCTATAAAAACGCCGGGCTTCGCGATGGCTAACATATCCATCGCGAAGCCCGGCGCATCCACGGCTACCAGCTCAGCAGCTCGTAGCCGTCCTCGGTCACCACGAGCTGTACCTCGCACTGGGCCGAATCGCTGCCGTCCTTGGTGCGCACGCACCAACCGTCGCCCTTGCTGATCTTGATGTCGGGCGCTCCGGCATTGACCATAGGCTCGATGGTAAAGACCATGCCCGGAGCCATGATGGTGTCCACATCGGGTGCCTCGGTGGTAAAGCCCACAAACGGGTCCTCGTGGAACTCCTTGCCGATGCCGTGTCCGCCGTACTCGCGCACCACGCTAAAGCCGGCATCCTCGACCGTCTTTTGTACGGCCTCGGCCATAACGGACAGCGGCAGCCATGGCTTGACGGCCGCCAGGCCCGCCTCCACGCTGGCGCGGGTGACGTCGACAAGACGCTGGCGCTCGGCAGAGACCTCGCCGATGCAGAACATGCGGCTCGAGTCGCTAAAGTAGCCGTCCAAGATCGTGGAGCAGTCCACGTTGATGATGTCACCTTCGTGCAGCACGTCCGTATCGCAGGGGATGCCGTGACAGACCACGTCGTTGATCGAGGTGCACACGCTCTTGGGGTAGCCCTCGTAGTTGAGATCGGCCGGCGTGCCACCGTGCTCGACGGTGTAGTCGTAGATCATCTGGTCGATCTGGTTGGTGGTCATGCCCGCGGCGATGTGCTCGCCTACGTAGTCGAGCACGCCCACGTTGATGGCGGCGGAGCGCTTGATGCCCTCGATGTCGGCGGGCGTCTTGTAGAGCGTGCGGGGCAGAACCTCCCAGCCCTCCTCCCACAGGCGCTCGAGGCGCTCGTCGAAGGCGCTGTGACATTTCTTATATTTTTTGCCGCTGCCGCACCAGCAGGCGTCGTTGCGGCCGGGTACGGGTCCTTTGTCATACATGGCTAACTTCCTTTCATCCGCAGCTAGTATAGCCCACCCACGCGTCCATAAAAGTTGCGGTGATATAGTTCCGATTTAAGCGGTTTAACAGCACAAATAGGAACTATATCACCGCAACTGATGGAGCGGGATGGCGGGCACTGGCTGCTGCGTGGTTTTGCTAGTAGCTCACCTGGCAGGGAATGCCGAGGGCGCGCACGCGTGCAGCGATCTTGTCGAGCACCTTGGGCGCTGCTTTGGCAAGGCCGGCGACCGGCGTCTCGCGCGCCACCGTGTAGATGGTCGCTTCTTGTGGGCGAATACGCTCAAGCGCCGCGAGCCAGGGGGCAACGTACTCCTCGCCGGTGTTGTCGATGAGCTTGCCCTGATACTCGCCGGTCAAAAAGATCGTCTGGATAATAACGTGACCGTCAAAGCTTGCGAACGTTTCGATCTGGTGCTCGACGTCGTAGGGGCCAACAGGCTGGTCAAGCAGCTGGATAAACGCCGGGTCGACGGTATCGAGCTTAAGAATGTTGTCGTCGACCATCATGAGCGCGTCGTGCACCTCGGGGCGGTCGGCGCGCGTGCCGTTGGAAAGCACGGCGATCTTGGAGTTTGGGGCAAGCTCGTCGCGCAGCGCGACGGCGCCGGCGATGGCCTGCGGAAACTCCGGTGCGGCGGTGGGCTCGCCGTTGCCTGCGAAGGTGATCACATCGGGGAGCTCGCCCTTGGCTGCCATTTCGCGCAGCTTTGCCTCGAGCGCGCCGAGTACCACGGCGGCTGTGTTGTACGGCTCATGGCAGGGGCGCTCGGCGTTGAGGCCGTTTTCGCAGTAAATGCAGTCGAACGTGCAGATTTTGCCGCTGGCCGGCATCATGTTGACGCCGAGCGAGAGACCAAGGCGACGGCTGCGAACGGGCCCAAAGATGGGGCTGGCATTCAAAAACGTAGACATAGGCATATGCTCCTCAAGACAATTGTGCCTAAGCATAGCATCGGCTCCAAAGCAAGGTGCGGGCCCTTGCTTTACAAGTTTCGTTTTTTCACGTCGCTCATTATGCGGTGCCATGAAGAGCCTCGGGTCGGGTACAGTTAATCTGTTAACAAGGCGTAAGGCAATGCGGGTCCATTCAACCGCACTGACGTGCAGCTGGATGAGCATTGATGATGGGGGCACAACATGGATTTTACGGTCGAGAATGCGGGCACCACGATTGCCTGTCGCGAATATGCCGGCCCGGATGTGTCGCCTGATGCTCCTGCCTTGGTGTGCGTGCACGGCGCTTGTGTCGACGGCGCATTTTTCGACGGTATCGCTTGTGAGCTCAGCCGCAACTACCGCGTAATTGCCTACGACCGCCGCGGCTGCGGTGGCAGCAGCGATGCGGCAGACGGCAGCTATGATCTTGCCGCTCAGGCCGCCGACCTGCAAGCCGTGATCGAACACGTTGGCGCTCCGGCAAATGTGCTTGCGCATAGTGCCGGTACGTTGGTTGCGCTGGAGCTTCTTCGCACCGAACCCCATCTCGTCGCCCGTGCGATTCTGCATGAGCCGGCTGTGTCGGCCAAAGGCGTCGGTATGGGCGCAGCTCCGGTTTTGCTCGATATGATTGCGGCGGGAAAGGTTTCAAGGGCGCTCCGGCTTTTCTTGGGAGCCCTCGGCGACTTGGACCCCGAGGCTCCCGGGACGACCGAAGCAGAAGCCAAACATGCCTTGCGCAATGGTCGTTGCTTTATGGCCAATGAATACGGAACAAATATGACATATGCTCCCGACTGGGAGCGCGCCCGCGCGTCAAAGGCGGTGTCGGCTGTGTTTTTGGGCGAGCTTTCGGTCGGTACACCCCGCGAGGCTGGCACGAGGATGGCGGCTGAGCTTTTGGGCTGTCCACTCGTAATGGTTCCCGGCGCGCACAACGGCCTGCGCGATCGCCCGACAGCGGCTGCCCAGACTGTCCGTGGCATCCTGGGGCTCTAACAGCTGCAAAAAACAAAACAGCCTTCACTCGCAAACGTTTCGGCCGTGTTAACAAATGTGCTCAAGACCTCACGTCTGCGACTTCAATCGCGCCGTCTGCCAACTCATAAAAATGTAACAGCATTCACGTGCTTACCTGCATCGGCAAGGTGTTAACCTTGTAACATTTGGAACCCACCGCTACCATGCGAAACTATCGAAAGGGCCCCATATGCTCAATAATCACGAGGTCAATCTAACCGACGAGGAGGCTGCCGCTGAGGTCGCCCGCGTCGCAAAGACCTACCCCGTGGTGCGTTTGCTGTCGGCCGATCAGATTAAGAGCGAGCCTAACTGCCTGCTCGCCGGCAATCGGTGCCCTTGTCTGCGTCAATCGAGTCTTGAGGCCTTGGCAGATTCCGATGAGGTGTCGGAGCAACTGCTCAACGATGGTGTTGAGTACCGCGCCCGCCTACGCCCTCTGAAGGTCGAGGGCGAGCCTCACGTCCTGCTGATGGTGCGTCCGATCGATGAGCAAGAGGCTGCAGAAGAGGACCTCGTCTACACCGACGTGCTGACGAGTGTGCGCAATCGCCGATATTACGAGGAAAAGCTCCGTAGCGCCCGCATGAATGCCGGCGTTGCGGTGATCGACCTTGATGATTTTAGGGTCTTCAACGATACGTGTGGCCGTCATGCCGGCGACCTTGCGCTCGGTGCTGTGGCGACGGCCATGCGCAGCGGAATTCGTTCGACTGACGAGCTTGTACGCTATGGCTGTGACAAGTTTGTGGTCGTCATGCCCAATATTCCCTCCGATGACTTCACCCGTCGCCTGCATCAGGTGTCCGATGCCGTTCATGCCACGATTGTTCCGGGTCATGAGTACGTGAGCTTGACGGCATGTGTTGGTGGCGTTCGCATTCATGGCGAGACGGTCGATGAGGGAGTTGGCCGCGCTGTCCAGTTATTGAGCCGCGCTAAGGCAAAAGCCGGTACGGTCGTGACCGATGCCGATTCCATCGAAGCCTTCCAAAGCGACAAGCCTTTGGTGCTTATTGTCGATGACTCCGAGATGAACCGAGCCATTCTCAACGAGATGCTCAAGGACGAGTATTGCATCCTCGAGGCCGACAACGGTCGTACGGCGCTTGACATGGTCGACCGCTATGGCGATGAGTTGTCGCTCGTGCTGCTGGATATTGTCATGCCGGGCATAAGCGGCTTTGAGGTGCTGGCCGATCTGTCGCGCCGATCGGGTATCGACAATCTACCTTTCATCATGATTTCGAGCGAAGATTCCGATGATATGGTTCTGCGCGCGTACGAGCTGGGCGCCTCGGACTATATCAACCGCCCGTTTGACTCCCGTGTCGTGCGCCGCCGTGTAAGCAACACCATCCGCCTATACGCCAAACAGCGCCGCCTGACGAGTCTGCTGTCCCAGCAGTACAACGAGCGCGTCAAGAACAGTCGCATGCTCATCGACATCATGGCCGGCGTCATGGAGCTTCGCAACGGCGAGAGCGGCAGGCACGTTACGAACATCGAGAAGCTGACCGAGCTGCTGCTTGGCTGTCTGGTCCAGCGTAGCGATACCATCTCCCTCGACAATGAGGAACGCTCTACGATTGCCCTGGCTTCGGCGCTGCACGATATCGGCAAGATGTCGATTGACGATGCGATTCTCAACAAGCCCGGGCGCCTTACGCCCGAGGAGTTCGAGATTATGAAGACGCATACCACGATGGGCGCCGACATGTTGCTTGAGCTGGGCCGCCATCACGTCGGCAATGCGCTTATGGAATATGCGTACCAGATTGCGCGTTGGCATCACGAGCGCTGGGACGGCAAGGGTTATCCCGATGGCCTTAAGGGCGACGAGATTCCCATTGCCGCACAGGTGGTTTCGGTGGCCGACGTGTACGATGCGCTGACGAGTGTGCGTGTGTACAAGGATGCTATCCCGCACAAGGAGGCGATTCAGATGATCCTGGACGGTAAGTGCGGAACCTTTAACCCACTGTTGCTCGACTGCCTGCTCGAGGTGCAAGACCGTATTGCCGAGACGTTGGCACGCCCCGCCGACGTTGTCGCGTTTCCCATGATTTAGTTTGACCAAAGGAGTTTTTAATCCATGATTTCCATGCGTGAGGCGTATGAGAAGATCGGCGCCAATTATGATGACGCGTGCGCTCGGCTGATGGGCGAGGAAATGCTCGCCCGCTTTGCCCTCAAGTTTTTGGATGACGAGAGCATGGACAAGCTGGAGGCCGCCATGGCGGCGGGAGACGCCGAAGGTGCGTTTATGGCAGCGCACACGCTCAAGGGCGTGAGCCAGAACCTGGGATTCGATAATCTGTACGAGCCGGCGGTCGTGGTGACCGAGGCGCTGCGCGGCGCCGATGCCGTTGACGGCGCTCGCGAGGGGATGCATGCGCTGCAGCAGCAATATGCGGCTACGATGTCGGCCCTGCGCGAGACGGCCGAATAAGAGCTTGCGAGCCTTGGGCTGCGCGCCTGTCGCGTATAGGCAAAAGGGCGCCCCGTCGGACCATGTGGCCGGCGGGGCGCCCTTATCTGTTATGCGGTTCGCGAACTAGCGGGTCTGCTTTACCTTGGCCGCCGCCTCGACAAACGACTTCCACAGGTTAAAGTCGGTCTCGAGCGTCTGCCAGGTGTACTCGGGATGCCATTGCACACCCAGACAGAACGGCTGGCCTTCGACTTCGATGCACTCGGGAACGCCGTCGGTTGCCTTGGCGACCAAGCGCGTGCTCTTACCCAGACGATCGACGCAGCAGTGATGTGCGGAGTTGGTCTGGATCAGCCTGTGCCCGCCAACCGCGCGCTCCAGCAGCGAGCCCGGCACGACCTCGACAGGATGCACAGGGTCGTTGAGCACGTGGGTATGGCGCCACTGCGTGCGGCCCTCGCGCGCGCCCAGGCTCGGCACGTCCATGCACAGGGTGCCGCCGGTGGCGACGTTGAGCAGTTGCGTGCCGCGGCAGGTGGTAAAGAGCGGCTTTTTGGCACGGAGCACCTCGCTGACCAGCTTAAACTCAAAACTATCGCGGATCTCGCAGCAGAGGGTGGGGTCGTAGGGTCGATCATCGCCCCAACGTTTGGGATTGACATCGGGGCCGCCGGGAATGGCGATGCCGTCGGCGATATCGACGTAATGACGGATGACCTCAATGTCCTCGGTGATGGACATCTGCAGCGGCAGACCGCCGGCGGCAAGAATGGCGTCGACAAATACGCTCGCAATCTCCTCGTTGGGGGAGAGCGTCTCGCTCAAATAGGGCTTCGCTTCTTCCCAGCGTGGTGCTACCAGGATGAGCGGGCGGTCGGCGGGATCGACGTCGACGTGCGGAGTATAGGACGATGAGGTGCGGGTTCCGATCATGGGTGCGGCTTTCGAATCCGGGTGGACATGGCACAGGGGTGGCGCGGGACAAACGTTACTGATGAATTTGCCCGCGTGGCAATTGGGCTAGTGGCCCTTGATGGAGTTGAGGAAGTCCTGGGCGCGCTTGGTCTGGGGGTGGTCGAAGAACTCGTCGGGTGTGCCGGTTTCCACGATCTGGCCGTCGGCCATAAACACGACGCGGTCGGCCACGCGGCGGGCGAAGTTCATCTCGTGCGTGATGACGATCATCGTCATGCCCTGCTGGGCCAGACGGACCATGACCTCGAGCACCTCGTTGATCATCTCGGGGTCCAGCGCGCTCGTGGGCTCGTCAAAAAGCATGGCCTTGGGTTGCATGGCAAGCGAACGTGCGATGGCTACACGCTGTTGCTGGCCGCCCGAGAGCTGTGCGGGCACCTTATCGGCCTGCTCGGCAACGCCCACGCGGCCCAGCAGGTCCATGGCGCGCTCACGAGCCTCGTCCTTGGACACGCCCAGCACATCGACCGGTCCCAGCATGACGTTCTGCAGTACGGTCATATGTGCAAACAGGTTGAACTGCTGAAATACCATGCCCAGCTCGGCACGCATGCGGGCAAGATCCTTGCCTTCCTGTGGCAGGGGCTCGCCCTCGATGAGGATCTCGCCTGAGTCGATGGTTTCCAGGCGATTGATGGTTCGGCACATGGTCGACTTGCCCGAGCCCGAGGGTCCGATCACAACGACGACCTCGCCGCGGTCGACCGACAGATTGATGTCGTTGAGGACGTGCAGATCGCCGTAGTGCTTATCGACGTGCCTGAGCTCGATCAGCGGCTGATTGCCGGTGGAAGAGGTGCTCTGTGCCATGGTGCTCGGCTCCTTATGACTCGAAATGGTAAAGCGTTAGCGGATGATGGTCGCGCCGGTCTTGTGCGAAACATAGACAGCGGCCTTGTTAATCGCGACGTTGATGAGGATGTAGATGACCGCGATCACCAGGTAGACCGATACGAGGGCGTCGTAGTTGGTAATGAGCACGCGGGCATTTTGCATGAGGTCGGGGTAGCTCACCACGTAGGCAACGGTGGTGTCCTTGACTACGACCACAAGCTGCGAAATTAATGACGGAATGATAAACCGAATAGCCTGCGGCAACACGATTTTAAAGGTGATTTTAGCTTTGGAGAGACCGAGTGCCTGGGCGGCCTCGACCTGGCCGCGCGGCACGGCGTTGACGCCGGCACGGAAGATCTCGGCAAGTACGCCAGCTGCAGCGAGCGCGACGGGAAGCGTGAGCATCCAAAACGACGGCAGCGCGATCTTGTACTGGGGCAGCACCAAAAAGAAGAAGTAGATGAACAGCAGGCTCGGTACGCCGCGGAAGAAATCGGTGAGCACGCGGCAGACCAGCTGCAGCGGCTTAATGTCGCTGGTGCGGCCGAGCATAAGGGCTAAGCCCAGCACCAGCGCGATGGCGCCAGCGGTGAGTGCGACTTTAACGGTGCCCTCAAAGCCGGCAAGCAGGAACTTCCAGGTGGTGAGGTGCGTAAAGAAATACCAATAGTGAACCGAAAGCTGGCCGGTCACATAAAAGCGCTGCAACACGAGGACGACAAGCGCGGCGACGGCAACAAGCGAGATGGCGGTGCCGATGCGAATCTTGGCGCGCATCTTGGGGCCGGGAGCCTCGTAGAGCGCATCGCGCATGGTGAGCGCGGAGGTGGAGTGCTTGCTCATCGGAGGATCCTCACCTTCTTATCGATATAGTTGCCAATGTGGCTCACCACAAAGGCCGTGCCCAGGTAGCCGAGCGCCGAGATAAAGAACGCGGCGACGCCGCCGAGCGAGCGCGTGTTGATATAGCTCACCACGCCGGTGAGCTCTTGCGGCTTAAGCGGCACCTGGCTGCCGAGTGCGGTAGTGAGCATGACGGCGATAAAGAGGTTGGTCATGGGCAGCACGCTCGAGCGCAGCGCCTGCGGAATCACGATCTTGGCGAGGATGCGGTTAAAGCTCATGCCGAGCGAACGTGCAGCTTCCACTTGGCCGACGCCGACGGTGTTGATGCCGCTCATAAAGTTCTCGGAACCAAAGGCCGAGCCCAAAAGGACCGTGGCGACGATAACGCAGGTGCGGTAGGGCAGAACGACCTTGAGCGGCGGCAGCGCATAGACGACGATGATGAGCAGCGCGATGCCGGGGATGTTACGGAAGACCTGGACATACAGGTCGCCAAAGACGCGCAGTGGCTTGAGCGGCGACACGCGCATCACGGTGACGGCGACGGCCAGTACCATGGCGATGGCAAACGACTCAAGCGTCATGCCCCAGGTTGCTAGCAGCGCGTCGATATAGTTCTGGCCATAGAGCGACCAGAGTTCGGAGAGACTCATGCGGACCTCCCGCCGATAAGGAAAGGGGCTCCCGTGTGTACGGAAGCCCCGACAACTCAGTGAGGAAACAGTTTACCGCAATAAAGCGCATCATGCGTTTCCGTATGGTTTCGTTGCGGCCGTTACCAGGCCCGCTGCCTAGGCGCCGATCTCGGGCAGCTCGGGAACATTGGTGTCGCCCGTACGGTCGCCGATGCAGATCTGCCACAGCTCGGTCCAGGTGCCGTCGTCCTCGATCTTCTTAAGGAAGTCGTTGACAAAGGCGACGCCGTCGGAATCGAGCGGCAGGCCGATGCCGTAGGGCTCCTTGCTGCCGAAGGGCTTGCCGGCGATCTTGTACTTACCGGGCTCGCGGACCAGGGCGCTCTGCTGCATGTTGTTATCGATGACGTAGGCATCAACGCGACCCTGCTGGAGTGCCTGGCGGGCCTCCTCGTCGGTCTTGAACTCCTGCTGGCTGGCCTTGGGAACGAACTCCTCCAGGATGGCGGGGCCGTTGGAGCCGGACTGGACGGCGACGTTCTTGTCGGCCAGGTCGTCGACGCTCTTGATGTCGTCGTTATCGGCGAGCACCAGGATGGCCTGCTGCGTGTAGTAGTAGGGGCCGGCGAAGGAGACGAGCTTCTTGCGCTCGTCAGTGATGGTGTAGGTGGCAAAGACGGCGTCGACCTGGCCGTTCTGCAGGACAGACTCGCGCGTGTCCGAGGTCACCTGGGTGATCTCGACCTTGTTCTCGCCCAGAATGTAGTTGGACAGGAGCTGTGCGATACCGGCATCGAAGCCGCGGGTCTGACCGTCTTTCTCGTTGAGGAGGGAGAAGAGCGTGGAGGTCTGAACGCCACCGATCTTAAAGACGCCGGCGTCCTTGACGGCCGTGGCCCAGGTGCTGGCGGCGATGGCATCGTCGTCGGCTTTGGGGCCGTTGTCGACGAGCTTGTCGAATGCCTTGGCATCGAGCGTAGCGGAAACCTCGGTATCCTCGGAGCCCTTGGAGGAGCCGGCGGCGGAACCCTTGTCGGCCTCGGCGCTGGTGTCAGAGCAGCCGGCAAGACCAAGGCCGGCGACGGTTGCGAAGGTAGCGGCGACAAAGCCGCGGCGGTCGAGAACGACCTGCTGGGAGAGGTTCTTGCTCATAGTAGAACACCTTTCTCAATAAAATCCCTAGCGGTTGAGTAGAGTTATACCCTATCGCGCTCAAATGGGTCAACACGAAATAACTCAGAAACATACTTACCTTATGGGTAATTCTACCTACCAAAAAGGGACAGGCACCTTTGTGGTGGTTCTTGCAGATGTGGCGGCCCGCCTCGCTGTTTTGTCTCAATCTGTAACAGTTAGACGGGAATTCGGGCCCTGGATGTTACAGATTGAGATAATCGCGTCGCGAAAACAAAAACCTCCGCAGGGATGCTTCCCTTGCGGAGGTTTTCTTACTCGTTGAGTAGCCTTACGGCTTCGGCGGCCATGTTCTCGATCGTCATGCCGTTCTGTGCGAGCAATTCGTTGGGGTCGTAGCGGTCGGGGAAGCCCTTGGCGATGCCGAAGGTGCGGGTACGTACGGGCGTGCAGGCCAGGTAGCACGCCACGCGCTCGCCCCAGCCGCCGTCCAAGATGCCGTCCTCGAGGGTGACGACAACGCGATGCTCGGCGGCAAGACTGTCGAGGAACTCGCGGTCGAGCTCGGTTGCAAAGCGCGGGTTGACGAGCGTGGCCTCGATGCCGTACTCGGCAGTCAGACGGTTTGCCACGCGCTCACCCAGCTCAAAGAAATCGCCAAGCGCGAGCACGGCAACGTCGCGGCCCTGACGCACCACGTTGTAGCGAACGGCGCTGTAGTCGGTGTCTTCGGCGGGCGCAAGGTCGGGGCGGCTTACCAGGCCGATGCCCGGTACGCGGATTGCCACGGGATGCTCGCGGTGGTCGAGCGACCAGCTCAGCATGGACAGATATTCCTCCATGCAGGCAGACGCCAAGTAGTGCATGTTGGGAAGACCGCCCAGCATGGAAATATCAAAGAACGAAAGATGCGTCTCGGACGTGGTGCCAAAGATTGACGCACCAAACACCAAAATGGTTGCGGGGGCGTCGTTGAGGCACAGGTCGTGCCACAGCTCGTCGTAGGCGCGCTGCAAAAACGTGCCGTACACACCAAAGACTGGCTTGGCGCCCGAGCGCGCAAGCGCGGTGGCAAAGGTCACGGCGTGCTCCTCGGCAATGCCCACATCGACGAACTGTTTGCCGGCGGCAGCGCGAAGCTCGGGTGTAAAGCCCATGATGTAGGGCGTGGCGGCCGTGATGCCCACGACCTGCGGATCGCGCTCGATGGCGGCGCTGAGCGCTTCGCCCGTAATGTCGGCATAGGTGCGCGGCGCAGGCTCGCTCGGATGGCCCGGGCAGAGCTTGCGCCCGGTCGCCATGTCAAACGGACCCACGTGGTGCCAGCGTTCGGGGTCGCTCTGGGCCGGCTCAAAGCCCTTGCCCTTGGCGGTGGAGACGTGCAGCACGATGGGATGATCGATATTGCGCAGTTCCTGCAGCGCGTCGACTAGGGCCAACACGTCGTTGCCGGCGTCCAAATAACGGTAGTCGAGTCCCATCGCGCGGAAAACGTTGCGCTCACAGGTGCCGTTGCTGGCGCGCAGCTCGGCCAGATTGCGATAGAGGCCACCGTGGTTCTCGGCGATGGACTGGTCGTTATCGTTGACGATGATGATCAGGTTGCTGTCGAGTTCGGCGGCATTGTTGAAGCCCTCAAACGCCAGGCCGCCCGAAAGCGAGCCGTCGCCAATGATGGTGATGACGTTGTACGCATCGCCCGCCAGGTCACGAGCGTGCGCCAGGCCGCAGCCCAGGCTCACCGACGTGGAGGTATGGCCCATGGCGAACAGGTCGTGCTCGGACTCGTCGGGATTGGCAAAGCCAGAGGCCTCGCCAAAGCGCTTCGGATCGATATAAGTGTACGCGCGCCCAGTCAGCGCCTTGTGGGTGTAGGTCTGGTGCGAAACGTCAAAGAGAATCTTGTCGATAGGGGAGTTAAACACGCGATGGAGCGCGACCGTAAGCTCAACGACGCCCAGGTTGGGGGCAACGTGCCCGCCGACGGCGGCGGAGCTTTCGAGGATGGCGTGGCGAATCTCGTCGCAGAGCTGCGGGAGCTCGGCACGATTAAGAGCCTTGACGTCCTCGGGCGTTGTCGTTTGCGTAAGCAGCATCGTTGTGGGTTACTCCATGCGAATCGAGCGCCGGCGCTCCCTCGGCCGACACAATTGCACAAGACAGTCTCGCACATTTTGGCGTTTGATATGTGACGGCGGCGCGGTAATTCGCCAACTGGTGGGGCAAAACGTTTTGTCCGATGCCATACTGATAGATTCGATGATGATTTTTTCAATACGTGCAGGCCGTGGCTTGCCGCCGTGAGCCGCTGGAAGGAGGCAGCATGTCCGATGCCGTTCGTGCCGAGAAAATCGCGCACGAGGTCGACGATGCCGCCCGCCAGCTCGCCCAGGCGGGCCGCTTGGACCTGACGCGCGAGTTTATCCAGCATGGCGACGTGACGGTCTATGCACATGTGACTTCGGTAGCGCGGACGAGCCTGTCCTTTGCCGAGCGCCTGGGCCGCGTCGGTGTTTCGATCGACCGTGCCTCGCTGCTGCGCGGAGCCTTGTTACACGATTACTTTCTCTACGATTGGCACGATCCCGACCCAAGCCATCGGCTGCATGGCTTTCGCCACCCGTTTTTTGCCCTAGCGCGCGCGGAGGAAGATTTTGAGCTGACGTCGCGCGAACGGAATATTATCGTGCGGCATATGTTTCCGCTGGTGCCGGTGCCGCCGACGTGTCGTGAGGCTTGGATTGTGTGCCTGGCGGATAAATGGTGTGCTCTGCGCGAGACGGTCGCCGGCCGCCTGCCGCGCAAAGACGACGCGAACGATTTGAGCGAGGGCTCGAGCGACGGCTCGAGCAAAGATTCGAGCGAAAAGAGGAGAGGGTAGACGGTGGGGACCGCGATTGATATGGCGTTTGGCGGCGCGACGCTTGCCGCCTGCCCACTCTCGGCACTGGTGCTCTCGTTTGCCTTTTACGGGTTTTGCGGTTGGGCATGGGAGTCGACAGTATGCGCCATGCTCAATCACGGACGATTTGCCAACAGTGGCTTTTTGCTTGGGCCGTGCTGCCCCATCTATGGCGCGGGCGGCATTGCCTGCTGGCTGCTGTTGCGTGGGATTCCGGATGCCTCGAGCCAGTTTGTCGCTGCAGCGCTCGTATGCAGCGTGATTGAGTACAGCGTAGGCGTGCTGTTGGAAAAAACAACGGGCGCTCGCTTTTGGGATTACTCGCACCTGCCGTTTAACTTGCACGGACGCATCTGTCTGTACTGGGCTTGCGCGTTTGGCTTGGGTGCGTTGTGTATTTGCCGTTTAGTGGAGCCGGCATTGCTGGGGCTGCTTGGCCATCTGCCGGTGCTGATTGTGCGGCTGTCCGCCTTTATCGTCGCGGTCGCGATGATGGTCGACGCGGTGTGCTCGTTGGCGAGCTGGCGGCGTCTGTCTGATCAGCTGGAGCGCGTCCGGGCCGACCTTGCCGACCGCATCAATGAGTCGCTTGCCGATGCCTCGGACTCAATGCTCGAACGTATTCCCGATTCTACGATTGACTCGGTGGCACAGACGCACATCCGTAGCCGTGCCGTTAACGCGTGGCTGGCCGAGCTAGGTGACGCCGCGCTCGATGCCCTGCGCGAGAAGGCTTCGATGCCGACGTTTATCGCGGATGGTGCTCGCGGCCTGGCGCTTGCCGCCCGCCGCGTGGCCGATGCCGCGCCGAACATGCCGCGTCCGTCGCTCAGTCGTCACCTTGCCGGCAAGCGCATGAGCCGTCCGGTGCCAAGCGTGTCGCTCAGCCGACGCGACCTGCGCTTCTTCAATGCCTTCCCGCGCTTGCGCATCAACCGCTACGAGGGCGTCATCCGAGCTACCGACCTCCGTGACCGTGCCCGCGAGCTGTTCCGCCGCTAGCCGGGACGGGCACGCTCACGGCTCCCTTGCTCGCGCATTTCCCGTTCGTTTCGCGTCCGTTGCCGCGCCGTTTCCAAGATTGCGGCACTGTTGGAGACGGCAAGATCTGGGTCGAGCCGGTCGAGGAGGTTATCCGTATCCGTACCGGCGAGCATGGTCCCGCCGCGGTGTAGGACGATCTTTCGCCTAACGGGCGCGCTTCTCTTGGGGCGCGCCCGTTCTCGTCTACAATATCGTGCAGACGAAGGAGAGGCATGCCCATGATCAAGATGTTTGCGAGTGACTTAGACGGAACGCTGTTGAATGCCCTGCACGAGGCAGACGGGACCATTCGCCGTGCCATTCGCGAGCTGACCGAGGCCGGCCTGCATGTGGTTCCCGCGACCGGACGCTCGACGCTGCCGATCGGCGAGCATGGCTTCACAGGTCTGGCGCTTGACGCCTGCTGCTCCAATGGATCAATCGTACGCGACAGCCATGGCGAGGTGCTCAAGACCTGGACCATCGACCCTCAGATTACCGAGGAGCTGCTCAAGGAGTTTCCGGATATCTGTTTTGACTGCTCCACGCCCGATGGCATGTTTTCGAGCGGATCGTTTGAGATGCACCAGGCGGGCTTTAAAAAGGACAGTCCTATCAAGCGCATCGTGATGCGCGGCATGCGTGCGCGTGGCGGGTATCACGAGGAGCAGTATTTCGACCAGTCGATCGGTGACATCCTGCGTCATGACGTGTGCAAAATCAACTGTCGCGTGACCTCGCCCGAGTTGGAGCGTGACCTTAAGGCGTACCTTGCCGAGCGCTCCGACCGCGTGGTCAACGCACCGTTCGATCCGGTGATGTTCGAGATCACGGACGTGGCGTGCAACAAGGGTGAGAGCGTGGCCTGGCTGGCGGGTTACTACGGCATTGCCGAGGACGAGGTCGCGGTCTATGGCGACGGCGGCAACGATATCGCCATGCTCAAGCGTTTCCGCCACAGCTATGCGACCAAAAACGCTAGCGATGCGGCTAAAGCCGCCGCGAGCGCAACTATCGGCAGTTGCATGGTCCACGCCGTCCCCAAACACATGCTCGCCACCATGCACAAGCAAAACTCTCGCACCATCATCGAATAATGTGACAAAGGGGCAGCCCCTTTGTCACAGGGGTCTGTGTTCTTGGAATACGAACATATATTCGCATATACAACTACGCTTTGATAGAATCGGTATCGTTGGCGGCAGTTCCATGTGCCGGGCAGCGCCCTCCACCTGATGGGAGGTGATGCCCATGACCGATTTGATTGATTTCGTGAGACTTCTGACCGCTTTGGTCTCGTTCTCCACGGCGCTCGTCGGCCTTTCCGAGGCACTCAAGCAGCGTTCGAAGCGCAACAGAAGGGGTCGCCGCCGCTAAGGCGTTGACCCCCTAATGCAAACAACGGCGCTGCCCAGCTTTCCAGAACTTGGGCTGCCGTCGACACTATTCTACCCACGAATGACATTTTGAACAATCAGCAATGCCGCTCCAAAAGCCAGGCACAACTGGCACAACCTAGGCGGTCGCTGAATGTGACAAAGAGGCTGCCCCTTCGTCACATCCCAAATATTGCCTTTACGTGTTGATGCACACGGTGTGCAATAATACTCGCACTGTGCAATAGCGCACAGTCTGAGTAACAAGGAGGACGCTTGTCCCAGCTCGAGAAATGCGACCGCCGGTCCCTTCGCTCACAGCGTGCCCTTCGCCAGGCGCTTGCCAGCGAGCTTGCCGAAAGCGGCGACCTTTCGCGCATTAACGTCGCGTCGCTCACCGAGCGCGCTGGCCTTACGCGCCGCACGTTCTATTCGCACTACCGCGATATCCCCGACTTTATCAATCAAATCGAGGACGGCTTGCTGGCCGAGATCCGTGAGCGCATTGAGCTCATCACCGCAGCTCAGCTGCCCGATCTCTATCACAACATCGATGAGCTCGAGCCGGCACCCGGTTCGGTTGAGTTGCTGCGCTACCTTGCGGCCAACCGCGATTTAATCGGATCGCTGCTGGGCCCGGGCGGCGACCCCGCCTTTATTAAAAAGATCATCGATACCGCACGCGAGGCCGTGGTGCCGCGCGCACAGACGGGCATTTTGGGCTTGGCGCTGGGCACCTTCTTTGACTACTACGTCACCTATGTCGTGAGTGCCGAGGTCGGCATGATCCAGCGTTGGTTTGAGCGTGACCTTTCTGAATCGCCCGAGACCATGGCGCGCATTATGACGGTTATCGCCTTTGTGCGCCCCGGCGACCTGTATGGCCAACCCATCGATATCAACGTGCCGGAATACGGCATGAAGCTATTGAACCTGCAGCTCGAGGACGCGGTCGACACCACCGCAACCGTCGAGTCCAACAACTAAGAGGAGAGACAATGAGCAAACTCGTCGAGGGCATTAAAGACCGTGTGGTCGCTGCCGCGCGTGAGGCTGCACCCGCCGTGGTGGATGCCGCGCAGAAGGCCGCGACCGCAGCTGCCGAGAAAGTTGCCGAGGCAGTTGCCGATGCCAAGAACGCGGCAGGGGAGGCGTCCGTCGCTAGCGAGCCCGCCCCCGCCGCTGAGCCCGTAGCCGCCACCGCCGCCCACGCCCCCGAAGGCGCGATCTTCAACCCCGGCAACGCCCACGGCAACCTGCACCTGGGCATTGACGTGGGCTCCACCACCGTTAAGCTCGCCGTACTCAACGACGATAACCAGATCGTCTACGCCAAGTACCAGCGCCACCACACCGACGTCCGTGCCTGCGCCCGCGACCTGTTCGAGGGCGCTGCGACGGTGCTGCCGACGGCCCAGATGACCTGCGCCATTACCGGCTCGGGCGGCCTGCTGCTGTCCCAGTGGCTCGACCTGGAGTTTGTCCAGGAGGTCATCGCCAGCAAGCGTGCCGTCGAGACCCTCATCCCGGCCACCGACGTCGCCATCGAGCTGGGCGGCGAGGACGCCAAGATCATCTACTTCGACAACGGCATCGAGCAGCGCATGAACGGCACCTGCGCCGGCGGCACGGGCGCGTTCATCGACCAGATGGCAACCCTGCTGCACACTGACGCCAGCGGCCTTAACGAACTCGCGGCCAACGCCACCACCATCTATCCCATCGCCAGCCGCTGCGGCGTTTTTGCCAAGACCGACGTGCAGCCGCTGCTCAACGAGGGCGCCCGCCCCGAGGACGTGGCCGCCTCCATCTTCCAGGCTGTCGTGACCCAGACCATCTCGGGCCTGGCGTGCGGCCGTCCCATCCGCGGCAACGTCGCCTTCCTGGGCGGCCCGCTGCAGTATCTCTCCGAGCTGCGCCACCGCTTCTACCTCACGCTCAATCTGGACGAGGAGCACCGTATCGTGCCCCAAAACGCTCACCTGTTTGTGGCGAGCGGCGCCGCCATGGCGCACGAGTCCAACAAGCTCAGCACGTTCCCGCAGCTCATCGGGGCCATCGATGCCCTGGGTGACACGCAGGGTGCCGAGGTCGAGCGTCTGGATCCGCTCTTTGCCACCGACGAGGACTTTGCCGAGTTCAAGACCCGCCACGACACCGAGGTCGTCCCCAAGGGCAAGCTCGAAGGCTACACCGGACGCGTGTTCATCGGCATCGACGCCGGCTCCACCACCATGAAGGCCGCGCTCGTGGGCGAGGACGGTCAGCTGCTGCACACCTGGTACGGCAACAACAACGGCGACATCCTAGGCACGGCCAAGGTCATCATGGCCGATTTCTACAACCACATCCCCGCGGGCTGCACCATCGGCCACGTGACCACCACGGGCTACGGTGAGGCGCTGCTCATCGAGGCCCTCAAGGCCGATTCCGGCGAGATCGAGACCGTCGCGCACCTGCGCGGCGCCAAGGCGTTCCTGCCCGGCGTCGAGTTCATTCTGGACATTGGCGGCCAGGACATGAAGTGCCTGCGCGTCAAGGACGGCGTCATCGAGCACATCATGCTCAACGAGGCCTGCTCGTCGGGTTGCGGTAGCTTTATCGAGAGCTTCGCCGTCTCTATGAACATGGACGTGCGCGCGTTCGCCAACGCCGCCATCCATGCCAAAGCCCCGGTCGACCTGGGAAGTCGCTGCACGGTCTTTATGAACTCGCGCGTCAAGCAGGCGCAAAAGGAAGGCGCCACGGTGGGCGACATCGCCGCCGGCCTGTCCTATTCCGTCATCAAGAATGCCCTGTTCAAGGTCATTAAGCTGCGCGATCCCAAGGAGATCGGCAGCCAGGTAATCGTCCAGGGCGGCACCTTTATGTCCGATGCCACGCTGCGCGCGTTTGAGCAGCTCACCGGCGTTCATGCCGTGCGTCCCGACATCGCCGGCTGCATGGGCGCCTACGGTGCGGCCCTGCTCGCCCGCGATCGCGCCGGCGCCGACGGCACCTCGACCATTCTTTCGGCTGAGGACATCGCGCACCTCACCGTGACGCAAAAGCATGTCCGCTGCGGCCGTTGCTCCAACAACTGCCAGCTTACCGTCAACGACTTTGGCGGCGGTAGGCGCTTCATTACCGGCAACCGCTGCGAGAAGGGCGCCGGCCACAAAAAGCAGAAGACTGAGGCCCCCAACCTCTTCAAAAAGAAAAACGAGCTGCTCTTTGACCGCGAGGTCCTGAGCCCCGACGAGGCCCCGCGCGGCACCGTGGGTATCCCGCGCGCACTCAACATGTACGAGAACTACCCCTTCTGGCATGCGTTCTTTACGCGCCTGGGCTTTAGCGTGCAGCTGTCCGACCAGTCGAGCAAAAAGACCTACCAGGCGGGCATCGAGTCCATGCCGTCCGAGAGCGTGTGCTATCCGGCCAAGATGAGCCACGGCCACGTGATGAACCTCATTGACCGTGACGTCGACTTTATCTGGATGCCGTGCGTGCGCTGGGAGCGCAAGGAGGATCCGACCGCCGGCAACTGCTATAACTGCCCCATCGTCATGAGCTACCCCACGGCGCTGGCGCTCAACATCGACGAGATCCGTGAGCAGAACATCGAGTTCCTGTACCCGTTTGTGCCCTATCACGACAAGACCGAGCTCAAGCGCCGTCTATACCAGGTGCTCGCCGTCGACCGTGTGGCCGATGCTGAGGCCGGTCGCGGTCGCGTGCGCGGTCCCAAGATCACGCGCTCTGAGGTCGATGCCGCCGTCAACGCCGCCTACGAGGCCGACGCGCGTTTTCACGAGGACATCCAGACCATGGGCGAGGAGGCCCTTAAGTGGGTCGAGGACCACGGCGGCCACGGCATCGTACTCGCCGGTCGTCCCTACCATAACGACCCCGAGATCAACCATGCCCTGCCCGAGCTTATCTCGAGCTTTGGCTTTGCGGTCTTTACCGAGGATTCGCTCGCGCATCTGGTGAAGCCCGAGCGTCCGATTCGCGTCGTCGATCAGTGGATGTATCACAGCCGCCTGTACGCCGTCGCCCGTTTTGTGACGATGCGCAACGACCTGGACCTGATCCAGCTCAATTCCTTCGGCTGCGGCCTGGACGCTCTGACCACCGATCAGGTGCAGGAGATTCTGGAAGCCAGCGGCAAGATCTACACCGTGCTCAAGATTGACGAGGTGTCCAACTTGGGCGCCGCGCGTATCCGTATTCGCTCGCTCATGGCGGCGCTCAAGGACCAGGAGGCCGAGCGCTTGGCCGAGGCTACGGCCGCGGGCGAGACTTACGAGCAGGGCGATGCCGCGCCGGTGGCGCCCTCCACGGATGCCCCCGCGTTCGCGAGCCGTAAGTACACGTTCGAGGCGCAGCGCGAGAGTGCTTCGACCGCGTGGCCCAAGGTGCCCTTTACCGAGCAGATGCGCGAGGAGGGCTACACCATCCTGTGCCCGCAGATGGCGCCGATCCACTTTGACCTGGTCAAAGAGGTGTTCCGTGGTGCTGGCTACAACTTGGAGCTGCTGCCCTCGACCGATCACGATGCCGTCGAGGCCGGCCTGCGCTACGTGAACAACGACATCTGCTATCCGTCGATCCTGGTGACGGGCCAGATCATGGAGGCCATCGAGAGCGGTCGATACGACCTGTCCAAGACAGCCGTGGTTATCAGCCAGACCGGCGGCGGCTGCCGTGCCACCAACTACATCGCACTCATCCGCAAGGCCCTGCGCGAGAGCGGCCACCCCGAGATCCCGGTGATCTCGCTTTCGGCCGTGGCGCTGGGCGAGGACAACCCTGGCTTTAAGATTACGCCGGCGCTGCTTAAGCAGGCAGTCTACGCGGTGCTCTTTGGCGACGTGATGATGCAGATGCTCTATCGCTGCCGCCCGTACGAGGCTACGCCCGGTGCCGCCAACGCGCTCTACGAGGAGTACATGGCGCGCGCTCGCAAGCTGGCGCCCAAGTTTAACCGCCACAACTACACCAAGCTGTGCCGCGAGGCCATCCGCGCGTTCGACACCATGCCGCTCGTGGGCGAGGGTACCAAGCCGCGCGTGGGCGTGGTCGGCGAGATCCTGGTCAAGTTCCATCCCACAGCCAACAACCACGTGGTCGATGTCATCGAGCGCGAGGGCTGCGAGGCCGTGGTGCCGGGTCTGCTCGACTTTTTCCTGTACTCCATGAGCAACGCCGAGCTGCAGAAGGACGAGTTGGGAAGCTCCGCTACCACGCGCGCTGGTATGCAGGCGCTCATCAAGCTCGTGGACTGGATGCGCACGCCGGTGGAGGAGATGCTCGAGAAGTCCCGCCGCTTCGAGGCGCCCGAGCGCATCGGCACCATGGCCGACAAGGCCCGTACGGTGCTTTCGGTGTGCAACAACATGGGCGAGGGCTGGTTGCTCACGGCCGAGATGCTCGACCTGATCGACCATGGCGCACCCAACATCATCTGCACGCAGCCCTTTGCGTGCCTGCCTAACCACGTGGTGGGCAAGGCCGTGATCAAGGAGCTGCGCCGTCAACATCCCGAGAGCAACATCGTTGCGGTGGACTACGACCCCGGTGCGTCCGAGGTCAACCAGCTCAACCGCATCAAGCTCATGATTAGCGTGGCCAAGGAGAACATGCGCGCCGGCAAGGGCTTTAAGCTCGAGAAGGTGGCGCCGCTCGCGATGGACGAGGTCACCGGGCAGATGCGTGCCCATGACGGCTGCGTGAGCTGCGGGCCGGCCAGCGAGGAGGCCGTTGCATCGGTCGCCAAGCGTCTGGGACGCGGCATTAAGAAGTAGCTGGCCTGCTATGGGCTAGATATGAGACAAACGGGTGGTAGCCGTACCGGCTACCACCCGTTTTTGTTGGACATATGTGGTGTAAATTGCCTCGCTTTCCTCTCCTGCGAGCTTGGATTTCGGAAGTGCGGGGAAAAACTCGGAACCTCAGAGCACACCGCCCTTTTCGACTCTTGTGACCTGCGGTTTTGTTGCCTAAAAAGCCGGTCTGGTCGGCGGCATTTCGATTTTTCCCCGCACTTCCGACAACTGCTGCCCGGTGGCACCAATAACGGGCTACAGAAAGCTAAGATAATGAATATGTGTAGCCGTTCGCGGCAAAAAACCATCCGTTTATAGAACCCACCCCCAGCGCGCGTCATCCTTACGGTTGAATAAATACACATCTATGGAATTACGTAAGAGAGGACCGTTCCATGAGCTACAAGACCGTTTGCGTTGCCGGCGGCGGCGTGTTGGGAAGCCAGATTGCCTTTCAGGCTGCCTACTGCGGCTTTGATGTGACGATCTGGCTGCGCAGCGAGGGCAGTATCGGCCGCACCCAGCCCAAGATCGATCATGTGCGCGAGGAGTACATCGCTGCCATCGAGGGCATGGCGGACGGTACGGGCGAGTGGTGCGCCGGTATCGCCGATAGCGGCCAGCCCTTCGACAAGGAGGCGGCACTCTCCGCCGTCGAACGTGCCTATTCCACGCTCAAGCTGGAGCTTGATCTTACCAAGGCCGTGGCCGATGCCGACCTGGTCATCGAGTCTATGGCCGAAGACACCCAGGCAAAGATCGGCTTCTACAAGAAGCTCGCTCCGGTCCTTCCGCAAAAGACCGTTGTCGTGACGAACTCCTCTACGCTGCTGCCGAGCACCTTTGCCAAGTACACCGGCCGCCCCGAGAAGTACCTGTCGCTGCACTTTGCCAACTCCATCTGGAAGAACAACATGACCGAGGTCATGGCTCAGAGCCAAACCGACAAGCGCTATTTCGATGAGCTCGTCGACTTTGCTAACGATATCCGTATGCTTGCCCTGCCCGTCAACAAGGAAAAGAACGGCTATCTGCTCAACTCCATGTTGGTGCCGTGGTTGCTTTCGGGCCTTGACCTGTACGTCTCGGGCGTGAGTGACCCCAAGAGCATCGACCTCGCGTGGACGCGCGGCACCGGCGCTCCCAAGGGCCCGTTCCGCGTATTCGACACCGTGGGCATCCAGACGGCGTACAACATCGTTATGCAATATCAGAAGGTCCCGGGCCTGGTGAGCCCGCTGCTCAAGAAGATGATGATGCCCTACAACTTTAAGGCCATGGCGTCCGTCCTCAAGAAAATGCTCGACGAAGGTAAGCTGGGCGAAAGCTCGGGCGAGGGCTTCTTCAAGTACTAAAAAAATGACCTCTCGGGGACGGAGGAAAACGGATCATTTTCGACCGCCAACAGTGAGAAGATGGACCCAGAAATAGAAAGGAGTGGCAATGGGCCGGCTCGGGCTTTGAGGACAAGCTGCTGCAGGACCAGGGCGATTTTTCGCTCAATGCAGGCCAGCACAGTGTGACCTATCTGCCAAACGACGAGACGACCGCGACCGGTCGCTACCAGGTGCTGCTGTACGACAACAACTTTGGTGCGGCCGAGAGCTATCCCAAGTTCGACTGGGGCCAGCTGGGCGCCGCAGTGGTGACCGACTACAACAAGGGAACGCATTCGTTTGGGCGCATCTTTACGGTGGACGAGACCGCGCACACCTACGAGCTCGAAGACCAGATTGCCGTGCCGTTTTCGGGCTATGTGAGCAGTGCGCAGCGCGTCGGTGATTCGAATAGCATGCTCGTGGCTTCGGGCCAGGCCAAGACCTTTACTGAGTACGATCGCTATGGACTGCCCATCGCTACCTACGAGATGGAAGCCGAGAAGTACATCTACCGCGTGTACAAGTACGAGCTGTAGGGCCGCGCTTAGGTTTGACCAATGGAGTATGAAAACACGCCGTTCGCCGATGCCCCTTCCGCGAGTGGCGGCCATATGGTTTGATGTCAGAAACATATAGTTGTCGCCTGCCTGCTGGCGACGTTCCCCCTGATATCGGAGGTTCCAGGTATGTTTCGTGCTCCGTTAAACAACTATCGGTTGGGCTAACATGGGTCGCCGTGCTATTTCGATAACCCTTGCAGTGGTCTGCCTGGCTGTGCTCCTGGGCGCTACAGGGCTGTTTGCTATAAGTCGAGAAACGTCCTATATGCAGGAATGCGCTTCCGAAGGGTTTGCCATTGATGGTTTCTATCGGGATGACAAAACGAGTCGGGAAACCCTGGCTTTTCTTGAGGAGGACAACTGTCGATGGCAGCTGGTCGACCAAGACGGAATCTGCACAGACGGACAGTTTAAGCGTACGGATGACGCCAACATCCTGATATTAAAGAAGGAAAACGGCGAAGAATTCGGCACGGTTCACGTTGCGTATATATCGCGCCGACGCGAGCAGGGCCAGCTCTATCTATTTAGAGATAGCAAGGTGACCCGATTTTATCTTGTGAGCACCGATCCGGCGTTTACGGTGGAGTCTGGCGATGTCGATGCGGACGTCTGATTCACGGCAATAAAACAGCGAGCGGGGCGCGGACGTGAACTACGTCCCGCTTTTTGCTTGTGCCTGCGTCGCGTCTGAGCCTCGCCGCGACTTGCGCCTGTGCGCGGGAGCCATCCCATGCTCCGCATTACTCCACATCAAATTCCACGCGATCGAGCTCGGGCACGTTGAGGTCGATGAGCTTGCGGGCAACGCGGCGGTCGTGCGCCCCGAGCGCCTCGCCTGTCGTCACATGGGCGACAATTTCGCGCTCGACAATGCCCTCCTCCTCGCCTTCGGTAGCCGAGGTCTCGACGGCGACGGTGTAGTCCTTAAAGCCCGGCAGTACCGCCGCAAGCTCGCGCGTGGTTTCGGTGACGCCGTAGCCGTCCTGCACGCCGGCCTGCGCCGAGCCAATGGAGCCAGCCGTCATAACGATGCAGGGGATGGCAAAGATCACCGTACCCACGATGATGCGGCGGCGCACCTTGCGCGACAGCTCGTCGACCTCGGCGTCTTCCTCAGCGGTCACAATGCCGTCGCCGTTGAGGTCGCGCTTGAGCGGCACGCGCAAAAGAAGCAGCACGGCTTCGGCAGCCAGCGCGATAAAGATCACGTTGATGCCAAACTCGTAAAGCGCCGAGAGAAACAGCGGCCCGCTTGCGATGGCGATGCCATAGCCCGCCGCGCACAGGGGCGGCATGAGCGCGGTCGCCACGGCCACGCCGGCGATGAGCGTGGCGGGTTCCTGGTCGCGCGAATTGCCCAGGCCACCCGCAAAGCCGCCCGCGAGCGCGACGGCAAGGTCCCACACAGTCGGCGTCGAATTGTCGATGATGGCAGCTGTGGTGGTGCCAAGGGGCGAGAGCCTAAAGTACAACGTGGACGTGACCAGGCAAAAGGCCATCTGCAGTGCGAGGCTGGCAATGGCCTCGACGGTGATCTCGCGGTCGAGCGTGGCGATGCCGTATGCCATGGCAAGGACCGAGCCCATGAGCGGGCAGATGAGCATGGCGCCTACAATGGCGATATCCGAGTCGATATCGAGGCCGATGCTCGCGATCAACATGGCAATAATCAGGATGCATAAGTGCGAGCCAGTCAGGCGCGCCCCGTTTACAAAACGCTTGCGAATCACGTGATAGGGCGCGCGTCCCTCGCGAATGTTGAACGCGCGCTTGAGGAAGCGGGTGACGTTTTCCATGGCTTCGCTATGAGCAGGGCGGATGCCGTGGCGCCGGTGATGGCGTTCGCGTAGTCGCTTAATCTGTTGTTTGTCGAGTTCCATGTCCACCTCGTTCCAGCGCGGTCCGCGCAACGCGCCCGTTGTCCTAACTCTACACCGTGGCAGGCGAGGTGTCTGTTGGATGCGGAATCCGATAGGGCGGATGACGCGGGAGCAAATGCAAATCACAGGCTCAATTCGATCCCGCAAGAAATATGATGCGCCAGCTCCTACATATGTGACGAAATTGTGAAGCACGAGAGCGTGAATTTCAAAAAATCCGCTGGTGACCAATGTTGCGCAACAGAATTCAAAAATCAGCTCCTACATTTTGAAGCGTATGGATACATCCGTGTCAAAGGGAGAAAGCCATGGCAAACTACAGTCCACAACACTTTGAGCCTCGGGCCAAGGCCGTCAACGTCAAGGGCGTTGCCAACCGCGCCGTCGCAACCGTTTTGACGGCGGGCCTCATCGCTCAGCCGCTCATGTCGCCGCTGGCGGCAATCGCCGCACCGTCAACCGATAACGGCGATTCTGTTCAGGGGGGGGGTAGTTCTGTAGAGAACACCGTTGCCGCCGGTAACCAAGCGGTCGTAAAGACGGCTGCCCAGCTGGCCGAGGAGTCGGCGAAGCAGCTCAAGGACGCTCAGGCCGCCTACGATGCCGCCCAGAAGAAGGCCGACGCGGCGGGCCAGTCTCAAAAGCAGGCACAGCAGCAAAAGAATCAGGCCTCGCAGGCCGTGACCGATAACGCCGCCGAGCAGAACGAGGCCGAGGTAGCCGCGCTTCAGGAGAAGATCGACGAGCTTAAGGCAGCCGTCGAAAAGACCGAGCAGCAGCAGAAGAAGCTGGGCGACCTGAACGATCAGCTCGAACAGGCCAACAAGAGTGTCGAGGATAAGACCCAGGCGCTCAAGGACGCCAAGGCAAAGCAGGATGAGGCCAAGAAGGCCCTCGATGATGCCCAGGCCAAGCTCGAGGCCATGGGTATGGACGAGTACGAGGCCGCCAAGAAGGCCGTCGAGGACGCGCGGGCAAAGCTCGATGACGCCAATAAGGCCGTTACTACTGCACAGGACAATCTGGACCAGGCCAAGGCTGCCGAGGCCAGCGCCCAGCAGGAAAAGCAGAATACCGAGGCAGCTTTGACGACTGCTCAGGCCAAGAAGCAGGAGACTGCCGCTGCTCTCGCAGCCGCAACCACCGCGCGCGATAACGCCCAGCAGAAGTTCAACCAGGCTCAGGCCGCGCTCGATGCTGCCGTCTCGGGTACGGGTGTTGACCTGAGTGCGCTTGAGGCCGCCAAGAAAGCTGCTGCTGGTGAGCTCAAGACCGCGCAGGCGGAGCTCAATGCCGCGACGGATGCCGACGCCACCGCACAGACAAATCTGCAGGCCGCCCAGGCTGCCGTCGCTGCCGCGCAGGAGAAGGTCAACGCCGCCAACGCTGCTGTAGCATCTGCCCAGTCTGCATACGATGCGGCAAACAAGGAGTACAAGGACGCGGCCAGTAAGCGTGACGCCGCGAAGACGGCATACGAGCAGGCCCAGCAGACCGAGGCCGACAAGAAGACCGCGTACGATAAGCTTGTCGAAGTTCGCAAGCAGAAGCGCAGCGAGTGGGAGGCAGCCTGCGCCGCTTCGAACGCCGCGGAAAAGGCTTATGACGCTGCTAATGCCCAGGTTGAGGCTCTTGAGCAGCAGATTGCAGACCTAAAGTCCAACATGACCGTTGACCAGGAAGTCATCAGTCAGGGTATGTTCGGCTTCATGAACTACATCATCGGCGGCAGCCAGTTCACAGCCACGCAGAAAAAGAACGCAAGCACTGCCGCGTCGATGCTCATGGGGACGACAGAGAAACAGGACTGGTATGATAATTACGTCGATCAGGACATGTCTCGCGACACCAATCCGCTCTCCTTGGAGCAGATGCGTAACGCCCTGACCTACCTCGATACCCAGAACAACCTCCGCAAGGCGAACGGCCAGTCTGAGCTTAGCGTCAGCCTCCGCATGACTGCGGCAGCCGCCCTCAATACATCATATTCATCGAACATCTGGGGACACTCGAACTGCTATTTCGATCAAGGTGAGAATCTTGCAGGCGGCGGCGGGGCATACACCGGAGGCGAGACCGAGGATACGCTTGGCTGGCCATATACCGGTCTCTACACCCAGGAGAAAAAGGCGTTCGATAAGTACGTCGAGCAGTATGGTGACGCACTTGGAAGCCATCGATATGATTCCTACTATATCTACCAGCACTACAACAGCATCTACCATGAGTGCGGGCACTATCTAAACATCATCGATGCCGGCGCGAAGGCTATCGGCATCGCGACCGGTAGCGGTAAGAATACCGATTCCGAGGTAACCGTTTTCGACTATAGCGGGAGCACGGGGCAGAAGGATTTCACTGTCTCCGAGTTCAAGAAGCTCGTGAACGACTACATCGACTCTGCCTACAACGCAGGCGGCACGCAGGCGCAGAAGGCGCAGCTCAAGGAGCTTCAGGGCAAGCTCGCCGAGGCGCAGAAGAACTTTGGA
>UQWV01000028.1 GCA_900544845.1 uncultured Collinsella sp.
TGTTTGGCGGCCCTCTTTTTTGCACAGGCGCGGTGGGATGGTAATATCGGGCGGGAGTCAGCCGCTCTGATAGAATCATCCTTGCTGTCGGCAGCCCTCGTGCCGGGCAGAGCCCTCCATTTGATGGGAGGTGATGCCCATGACCGATTTCACCGAGCTCGTGAAGCTCCTGACCGCTATGGTCTCGCTCCTCACGGCCCTTGTCGGCCTTTCCAAGGCACTCAAGCAGGGCTCGAAGCCCAAAAAGAAAGGTCACCGTCGCTAAGACGATGACCCAACTTCATTAAGCAACGGCTCTGCCCAGCTCTCTACAACTTGGGCTGCCGTCGGCACCATTTTACCCTCCTGACGAGGAATTCGTCCATATTTCAAAAATCAAATCCTGTTCGCGCGTGAGCGTAAACTTTTAGTTGGGCAAATCCGGCAGATTGGAGCTTGAAACATGAGGGATATGCACCTCATGTCGCTCATAAAACGTCTCCTGACCTCGAAGGAGAACGTTTTTTAGCGATAAAAGGAGACATAAATATGATCTGGTTTACCAGCGATACCCACTTCGGGCATGAGAACGTGCTGAAGTTCACCGACCGCCCGTGGGAGACGATTTGGCAGATGAACGACGCCATCGTCGACAACATCAACGGCAGGGTTGCCGTGGACGACGAGCTCTACATCCTGGGGGATTTCTCATTCAAGATGACCGCCCAGGACGCCTACGGGCTGCGCAAGCGGATCGCCTGCAGGCGCATCCACCTCGTCCCGGGAAACCACGACAAGGACTGGACCCAGCCGGCGGTCGCTGGCGCGTTCACCGTGGAGCCGCCGATCTGCGTGCTCAAGATCGACGGGCAGAAGATCGTCCTGAGCCATTACCCCATGGCCGACTGGCAGGGCATGAACCATGGATCGTGGCACCTCCACGGGCACATCCACAGCAGCGGCGGCGCGTACAACGAGTTCAACCGCAAGCAGGGCCTTCTGCGCTACGACGTCGGTTGCGATGCCAACGGGCACTCCCCGGTGAGCCTCGACGAGCTGAGGGAATGGTTCGCCGGAGTCGACGAGCCGTGCGGCCGGGTGAAATGGCCCTGGTGGGTCAACGAGACCGGCGACAGGCAGGTCGAGCGCGAGCTGGCGGCTTACAAGCGGAAAGAGGCGATCCGATGACGGTCTATGTGACAGGCGACATCCACGGTGGGCTCGACATGCAAAAGCTCCGCGACTGGGAGCTTGGGGATAGCCTTGGCAGCGACGACTATCTGATCATCGCCGGCGACTTTGGCTTTCCGTGGGACTTCTCTGCCGAGGAATGCGCCGATATCGCTTGGCTGGAGTCGCGCCCCTACACGGTGCTGTTCGTCGACGGCAACCACGAGCGCTTCGATCACTGGGCGGAGCGCCCCATGGAGATGTGGCATGGCGGGCTGACGCAGCGCCTGTCGGACACCTCGCCCATTCGGCGCCTGACGCGCGGCGAGGTCTTCGAGCTCGACGGATCGACGGTCTTCACCATGGGCGGTGCCACGAGCGTGGACAGGGAATACCGCGTGCCGTATTCCAGCTGGTGGCCTCAGGAGCTCCCGGACGAGCGCGACTTCGATACCGCGCGGGCAAAGCTCGACGAGGTCGGCTGGAAGGTCGACTGCGTCATCACCCATACCTGCTCGACGCGCATGCTCTCGCCGACGCTCTACCCGGACCCGGGCTGGGAACGCCCTGATGTGGACCGGCTGACCGGATTCCTTGACGAGCTCGAGGACCGCCTGGACTATAAACACTGGTATTACGGCCATTTTCACCGAGACGGCAACCCGGACGAACGGCACACGGTGCTATACGACCGGATCGTGAGGCTCGGGGACAAACTCCTGCCGTGGGGTGCGTACTGATGACGGTCTATGTGACAGGCGATGTGCACGGCAGGGCCGAGTACGGGTCCAGCCGGTTTGCATTCAAAAATTGGCCGCTGGGCCGGACCCTGACGCGCGATGACGTGGTGATCGTGGCCGGCGACTTCGGCTTTGTCTGGGATGGATCCAACGCCGAGAAATACTGGCTCGACTGGTTCGAGTCGAAGCCGTGGACCACGTGTTTCGTAGACGGCAACCATGAGAATCACCACGCCCTGGCTGGGCTGCCGGTGCGGGAGTGGAACGGCGGGTTCGTCCACGAGGCGCGACCGCACGTGCTGCACCTGATGCGCGGAGAGGTGTTCGATATCGACGGGCTCACAGTCCTTGCCATGGGCGGTGCCGCGAGCAACGACAGGCAGTATCGCAAGGAGGGGAGGAGCTGGTGGCCCGAGGAGATGCCGAGCGAGAAAGAGATGGAGCACTGCCGCGCCTCGCTCGACCGCGTGGGCTGGAAAGTCGACCACGTTGTGACTCACGAGGCTCCTGCCGCCCTTGCTGAGGGGATGTGCCGCGAGTGCGGACGCGAGTATCGGGGCGACCGGCTGCAACGATTCCTTGGCGAGCTCGACGGACGGCTCGGCTACCGAACCTGGTTCTTCGGGCATTACCACGGCGACGAATGGCGCGACGCCAAGCATCGCCTGATCTACCGAGACATCGTGCCGATCGAAGATGCTGCGCCCGGTTCTAGGAACCTTCTGGAAGCGCTCTAGAAGATTCCTAGAAATCAGCCGCCTGATAGGAGAAGCGCGGGGCTACTCGCCCTTCATCTGGGTCATGACCTCGACCTTGGCCTCGGCCACGGCCGCCCGCTGCTCGGAGGCGGCGAGACGGTCCTTGAGGGCGGCGATCTCGGTCATCAGGTCGCGCTGGGCCAGGAGTGTGTCGGCTTGGGCTTTCAGTGCAGTGTCACGCTCGCCGCGCAGCCGCTCGATCTCATCGACCATGGCTTCAGCCTCGGCATGGAGTTGGACAACCTGCCTGCCGAGGCCCTTAGCACGGGAGAGGTGCCTGATGCTTGCGGCGTGGAGCTCGTTGTTCTCGAGTTCGAGGTTCGCGGTATCGAGTTCGAACTTCTCCTCTATAAAGGCAATCCGCTCATTGCAGTCGGCCTCAATCTTTTCATTCCGATCCGTCGCCTCGGCGAGCTTGCGGCTGAATTCATCCACCTGGACCATGAGCAGTGCGTTCTCGGTCCTGAGGTCGGCGGTCTCGCGCAGCAGCTTCTCCCGCCACCTCGCCTCGATTCGCTCGGCGGCCTCATCGAGGACGGACTTCATGCCGTAACCGTAGATCTCCCTGATTTTTCTCTCGTCTGTCATCGTGCGACATTCCAATCAACAATGGGCATGGCTCCGCCACGCCGTACGGCTGGGAACAAATACGCGGCCGCTGTTGATTTGTAGTCGTCCTGCGATCGGTGAGTTCTAAAAAGGCGTCTCAAGTCATGCGTTCACGCAGGTTTTCGATTGGAGAAATACCGCACGTTTTCATGATATCACGTGCCTTAAAGACCATGAATGGACGGCCATATCGATTCGTTGAAAATGGCACCAACGACGTGTTGGTGGCGGAGGAGTGATGGCGTTAAAGATGTCGAGAATGATTATAGGATTGTTTTAGATGCGGGCATGAAAAAGGGTCGAATCGAAGTGTCTGGCCGGACGCCAATTGTCCGGGAACTGTTTCGATTCGACCGTGTTTCATTTTACATCCGCGGCATGCTCTTATAGACGCCCGGCGATTACCGACCTTCACGACCTCGATAGTCGGGCTATGGACTTAAGATTTCTTGGGCTCCCAGCCGTTTTCGATTGCGGCGGGGTAGACTGCGGCGTAATTAAGCATCCAGCTGCCATCGCCCGCTTTTTGAATAAACCCCTTATCCGTCAAAGAGGTATAGGCCCGGGAGATCGTGTTCTTACTTAGGTGGTAGCGCTCCTCAATCCATTTGCTTTTTGCGTAAAAGCCCATGGCTCGTTTGTTTTTGGAAGGATTTCCAAGCTTCCATACTAGGCCGAGGATGAGGCGCTCGGCAGCGACAGTGGTGGCACAACACGCCCAGTCGGGCACCGAAATAAAATTCGCGTTATCCATTTTCCTTCTAATCTCTCGTTGCTCATTAACATCATCGCGATATTTGTCAGAAATTGACGGTAGCTCGCTCATGTTTACCGCCTAGTCAAGGTGGGCGGTACGACCTTCAAGCTGTTTGAAAAGTTCGTAGAATGAGCTTTCAAACATGTAATTAGAGCGATGGACCTGGATGAGCTTGCCGGACTCGCGCATGAATTTGCGTGCAGTGTTCTCGCTCCAGCCAGTGATTTCGCGGATATCGTTAACGCGGAGCAACCGATCGCACTGAGCGGCACCAGTAGGGAAAGTCGGTGTGGACGCCTGGGTGCTAATCTTTGGAGTAGCCATGATGAGCTATCCTTTCAATGAGGGCCCTCCCTGTGCTTGTAAGACGTACCAGGTTCATAAGCACTTGGGGGGCCGGTTTCTATGACTACATGCGTAGTCATCTGACAGCTTTAGCATGTATTAAAACTCATTAGATGTCAATCAGATAAAGCATCTACCTGCGGAAACGATATTATAGTACCGTAATATTATGAAAAAAACGATGAATGAAAAACATGCTATTTCTCGCTTCTCTGTATATAGGCGTTGATGAAGTCTTCGTAGCCTTTAACTGCTTTTATTTCTGATTGTTGAACGAGGCTTGTATACGTTTTGAGCGTGATATTGGGGTCCGCGTGGCCAAGAATACCTTGCACGCTTCTAACGTCCGATCCGTTCGCCAGCATAAAAGTGCTTACACAATGCCTGAGCTGATGCGGGCAGATGCCCTTATATAGTTTTCCGCCAGTCGAATTGTTCGGCTCATAGATTCCAAGATTGCAGCTAACTGCGAAATCGCGAAACCAATGGTTGAAGATGTAGTTTTTCATGTGACAGACAGTAGGGACCCCTTGCTCGACAGCAATATCGCTAATGATGGGAGTGCTGCCAGTCTGGGACAGCCCCAGAGAGGCCAGGAGCTCTTTTTGTATGGCTGACCATGATTGAAGACGTTCGGCCAAGGTTTCTCCAACGGGGATTTTGCGTTGGCTTTCTTGTGACTTGGGTGCCCTCAGTTCATGATCGTTGGTGTACTGCCTGTCAATTTTCAAGGTTTTATTGGCAGGGTCCCAATCGCGCCATTCGAGGCCCAGCATCTCGCCTTTTCGCATACCCGTATAAACTAGTACTAGCGTACCAACGGCTTCGGCGGTGAGCTCAATGTGTTGAAGATGTGTGCATAGGGTAGCTACTTGGTCGATTGTAAGTGATTCTCTTTTGTTGCGTGGTCTGCGAACATGAACGGTAGCGCAGGGGTTTCGGTCAATTATTCTCTTTGCGACTGCATTCGACAGAATCTGACGCAGTTTCGCATTGATTCGTACAAGCTCTGATGGTTTGTATTTTCCCGTACGACGAGCTTCGGCATATGTTTCTTCGATTAGATCGGGAGTTAGCCCCTCAATTGTCTGAAACGCACCGAATAGGTCTTCGATATGCCTGCAATCGTACGCTTCTCTTTCATAGCTCGTTGGCGCAAGCTCGGTGTCCCTATTTTCATGAAAGGCCCAGCAGTAGGACGCAAGCAAAGTGGGCTTTTTAGTTTTAGTGATCGTGCCAGAGGAGTTGATTTCAGCCAGCTTGGCCTGCATTGCAGCCTTAGCTTCTGTTTTAGTCTTGCAACGAACCGTATAAGTTGGGGATCGTTTGTAACGCCCTGTCTTAGGGTCCTTGACCCCAAGGGAAAAATAATAGCGATAGGTGTTAGGTGATCTCTTGTCTTTCCAACACGTGCCTCTTCCGCTAATGAGTGGCTGTTCTGACATCTTTGCACTCCGTTTCTTTGAATAGTTTTCAACAATTCAATGAGTGCAGTTTAGCTAAAGCTGTTAGTAATATGTTTGTAAAAGCGTAGGCGCAGCTACCGGATGCAGAAGACACAAACTGCTATGTTTATCTGCGGTTATATGATGTTCAATGATGCTTGATGAATGGTAGGGGGTAGCATTAAATCATATCTCCTAAAGCGGGTGTCGACGGTTCGAATCCGCCCGGGGGCACCAGAGATTTGCCGAGCCCGGTACCACCACGGTGCCGGGCTCTTCTGGTCTAAAGGCCGGATTCGGACCGTCGACACCCGCGTCACTTATTTCCCCGTGGGGGGAGTTTTCGAATCCGCCCGGGGGCACCAGAAGATTATGACGGCGTCGCGAGAGTGGCGCCGTTTCTGGTTTGTGGGACCGCCGGCGGATTCGGACCGTCGGCACCCGCGTCACTCATTTCCCCGCGGGGGGAGTTTTCGATTCCGCCCGGGGGCACCAGAGGAATATCGAGCCCGGTACCGCTACGGTGCCGGGCTCTTCTGGTTCATGCCATGTCAAAAACAAAGCGCCCGCTTGCTGGGGGAGCAAGCGGGCGCCTGTGAGCGAATATGTTTGCGGCGAAAGCCGTGATGAGTGGTGGGGTGGCGACTAGTTGGTCGTACCGGAATCGTCGCCCGTGCCCGAGCCAGAGCCCGAACCAGAACCAGAAAGTGCGACTGTTAGCGTGATCGTGCTGTCGGTGGACTGCTTGCCGGTGGGGGAGACGCCCGTAACGGTGGCATCCTCGTTGCCGCTCACGGGATTGCCGTTCTGGTCACAGAAGCCGATGTTATAGAAACCGGCGTTGTTGAGCGCGGTAACGGCGGCGGAAATGCTCTTGCCGTACAGGTTGCCCGGGACGGTGGCCTTGCCGGACTTCTTGGCAATGACGACGGTAATCGTGGCACCGGGCTTCTGCTTACCGCTGGGGTTCCAGCTGATCACGGTGCCCTCGGTAACCGAGTCGTTCTCCTGGTAGCTCACGTCGACGCCAAAGCCTGCCATATCGAGGGCGTTGCGCGCCTGGGCCTCGGTCATGTCGGTCAGATCGGGGACGGACGTGGTATCCGGGCCGCTTGAGACCTTGTACGAGATGGTCGTGCCCTTCGCGACTTCCTTACCGGCTTCGGTGCCCTGGTCAAAGACCTGGCCCTCATCGGCCTCGTTGGCCTGCTCGGAGGCGTTGCCCTTCAGGCCAACGCTTGCCAACGCGGCCTCGGCCTGGTCCTTGGTTAGGCCGACAAGCTGGGGAACCTCAACCTTCTCGGAGGGCTTGGGGCCCTTGGAGATTACCAGGTTCACCTTGGTGCCCTTGGCTTTCTTGGTGTTGCCGTTGGGCGTCTGCTCGGCGACCTTGCCCTCGTCGACATCGTCGTTGTAGCTTTGGTCGATGGTGCCGACCTCGAGGCCGGCTTCCTTGATCAGCTCGACGGCAGTCTGCTGGTCCTTACCCAGCACATCGGGCACGGTGACCTGCTCGCCGCCAAAGAGTCCTGTGGCAAAGGCCACCACGATGCCGATGACGGCAACGGCTGCTACCACGGCGGCGATGATCTTATTCTTGTTGGATTTGGGCTTTTCGACCTCGTAGGAGCCGGTAGAGCCCGAAACCGAGCTACGGGCGGTATTCTGGCCGCTCACGCCCGAAACGGGACGCACCATGGCGCGCGTCTGATCGGAAAGCTCGCGAGTCTTGGTGGCGCCCAGCTCACCGGGGGCACCGATGATGCGCGTGGGCTCCGAGACGTTGACGGCACGGCCCGACAGGTAGCTGTTGAGTACCTGACGCAGCTCGTCGGCGGTCTGGAAGCGGTTTGCCGGGTCCTTCTCCATGCACTTGAGGATGATGCGCTCAAGGTCGGCGTCGACACCGGAGTTGATCTGGCTCGGCGGGATAGGCAGCTCGTTGACCTGCTTGAGTGCGACCGAGATAGCGTCGTCACCGTCAAAGGGAACGCGGCCGGTGGCGCACTCGTACATCACGACGCCCAGCGAGTAGATATCCGAGGTGGGGCCGAGGTCCTGACCACGGGTCTGCTCGGGGCTGACGTAGTGGGCGGTTCCCAGCACGTTGTTGTCTTGCGTGAGGTGGCTGTTCTTGGCACGCGCGATGCCAAAGTCCATCACCTTGATGTTGCCGTCGGGCAGCACCATGATGTTCTGCGGCTTAATGTCGCGGTGGATGATCTCGTGCTTGTGGGCGACCGAAAGCGCAGAGCTGATCTGCGAGCCGATCTGGGCGACCTTCTTGGGGTCGAGGGCGCCGTGGCTCTTGATGCCGCTCTTAAGGTCGGTGCCGCGCAGGTACTCCATGACGATGTAATAGGTGTCGCCGTCCTTGCCCCAATCGTAGACGCCCACGATATAGGGGGAGGAGAGACCGGCTGCTGCCTGGGCCTCCTGCTTAAAGCGTGCGGCGAAGGTTGCGTCGCCGGCATACTGCGGCAGCATGATCTTGACGGCTACCGTGCGGTCGAGGACCTGGTCCTGTGCACGGTAGACGGTCGCCATGCCGCCTGTTCCCACCTTATCCTTGAGGAGGTATCTTCCCCCGAGGACCCTCTGTTCCATTCCTGCTCCTAACATAACTATTCGCTCAACGATGTGTGTAGTACCTACGATGTGGCCGCTGGGGCCGTGTGGCGCGTTGCCGCTAACTCTTCGGCCGCGGCGCGCCTCGGGTGTCCGATTCGATCATGGGCATCACGCTCCCTGTGCGGCAAGCGCCGCGGTCAGGACGATACCGGCAATCTTGGCGGCCTTGACGTCATGCTTGTCGAAATCCTCCAAGGCCACCGAGATGGCGACCGTGGGTGAATCGTAAGGTGCAAAGCCAACGAACATCGAGTTGACGTTGGTGCCGCCGGTCTCGGCCGAGCCGGTCTTGCCGGCGACCTTGACGCCGGGGATCTGGGCATCGGTGCCGGTGCCGGACTGGACGACGGCAAGCATGGCCTGCTTGACCTGGTCGGCCGTGGCGGAGCTGACGGCCTGACCAAGCGAGCGGGACTGCGTGGTCTTGACCACGGTTCCGTCCGGGGCGAGTACCTGGGCTACAAAGTACGGGTCCATGACCACGCCGCTGTTAGCGATGGCGGCGGCAATCACGGCGTTTTGCATGACGGTGGTCTGCGGGCCGGGCGTGTGGTCCATGCCGACAGGCTGGCCGGCGCCGGCCCAGGCGGTCTCCCACTCGGTCATGAGCGACGGGTCGGCCATGATGGAGGCCGCGGAGGTCAGGTCCTGGCCGAGCTTTTGGCCGTAGCCAAAGGCGTTGGCAAACTGTACGAGCGTGTTTGCGCCAACTTCGTTTGCCACCTGGCCAAAGACGACGTTGGAGGACACGGCAAAGGCCTGCTGCAGGCTGATGGTGCCGTAGCTCTCGTTGGCATAGTTGGTGACCGGTGCGTTGCCGATGTCCATGGAGCCGGGCGCCTGGTAGGTGCTGGTAAGGCTGGCGGTGCCGGTCTCGAGTGCCGCGGAAAGCGTAACGACCTTAAACGTTGAGCCCGGCGTGTACAGCGCGTCCATGGCGCGATTGTACATGGAGCCGTCCTCGCCGCCGCCCGTCTGCAGCAGGGCATCGATGTTGGTGTTGTCGTAGGTGGGCGAGCTGGCACATGCGAGCACCGCGCCGGTACGCGGGTCGATGACCACTACAGCGCCCTTAAAGCCCTTGAGTGCCTGCTCGGCCGCCGTCTGGATGCGCGAGTCGATGGTGAGCTTGGCGGTGTTGCCCGGCTGGGTCTGGCCCGCGAGCGACGCGATGGCGTTGTTCCAGCTGGAGTAGTCCTTAGAACCGGTGAGCGTGTCGTTCATGACGCTCTCGATGGCGGTGGTGCCATACTGCTGGCTCACGTAGCCAACCACGTGCGCTGCCAGGTTACCGTTGGGGTAGGAGCGTACGTAGGTGCCGTCCTCCTGCTGCAGCGACTCGGCCAGCGTCACGCCGTCGGACGTGATGATGGAGCCGCGCTGGATGTACTTGGAGCGGGCGATGGTGTGGTTGTTGGTCGGCATGTCCTGATAGTCCTTGGCCTTAATGACCTGGACATAGGTGAGGTTGCCGATAAGGATGGCGAACAGCGCCGTAAAGGCGAGCACCGCGCGGGTTAGACGGTTGGCGAGCGCAACGCGGCCGAGCACACCGGATTCAGGCGTGTCGAGCAGGCGACGGCGCATGCGCGAGCCGACGGAATGGCTGCCGCTGCCGTAGGAAGACGAGGTGGCAAAGCGCGTGCCCGTCGGGGCGGCGGCAGATGCGACCTGATCATCGGTGATGGCGGCCATGGTGCCGGTGCCGGTAAGTTCTGCCTCGCGTCCGGTCGCCTCGTCACCAGCGCGCAGCAGGAGCGCGACGATGATAAAGCTTGCCAGCAGCGAGGAGCCGCCCTGGCTCATAAAGGGCAGGGTGACGCCGGTCAGCGGGATCAGGCGGGTAACGCCGCCTACGATCAAAAAGGCCTGGAAGCTGATGGCTGCCGTAAGGCCCGTGGCACTAAAGGCGGCAAGGTCGGACTTTGCGCGGGCAGCTGTGGTCAGGCCGCGAACGGCAAAGAGCATAAACAGGATGAGCACGGCGCCGCCGCCCAAAAGGCCCATCTCCTCGCCGATAGCCGAGAAGATAAAGTCGGACTCGACGACAGGGATGTTGTTGGCCATGCCGTTGCCGATGCCAACACCGACCAGACCGCCATCGGCAAGCGAGAAAAGCGACTGGACGATCTGGTAGCCCTGGCCCTGGGCGTCCTTAAACGGATCGACCCAAACCTGGAAACGCACCTGAACGTGCGACAGGAACTTGTAGGCGCCCACGGCTCCAACGGCCAAGAGCGCAAGACCGATAACGACATACGAGAATCGTCCCGTGGCAACGTAGAGCATCAGCAAGAAGATGGTGTAGAACAGCACGGCCGAACCCAGGTCGCGTTCGAAGACGACGACGAGCAGGCACACACCCCACACGGCAAACAGCGGCAGCAGCAGTCGCAGACGAGGGATCTTAAAGCCCAGGATCTTGCGGTTGGAGATGGAGAGCAACTCGCGGTTCTCGGCCAAGTAGCCGGCCAAGAACAGGACGATAAAGACCTTGGCGAACTCGCCGGGCTGGATGGTAAAGCCCGCGATGCGAATCCACAGCTTGGAGCCCGAGATCGTGGTGCCGATAAAGATAGGCAGCATCAGCAGAATGATGCCGATGATGCCAAAGGTGTACTTGTAGCGCATGACCACGTCGAGGTTTTTGACTAGTGCAAGCGTTCCCACCATGAGCGCCACCGAGACAAACAGGATGATGAGCTGTGAGATGGCGAGAGCGGGGGCGAGGCGCGTCACGAACGTGATGCCGATGCCCGAAAGTATAAATACGATGGGCAGGATGGCGGGGTCGGCACCGGGCGCCAAGATGCGCACGGCAATGTGGGCCGCGGCAAAGGCGGCAAAGAGGCCGATCGGTACGGCGAGCGTCTCAAAGGAGATGGCAGCGCCCGCGGTGAGGACGTACATCGCATACAGCAGGATGACGGGGAACGCCGAGGCGATGAGCAAGAGCAGCTCGGTGTTGCGGCGACTCATAAGCGGCACTCCCTTTCTAATTCTTATCGGAGGCTTCGGCCTCGGCGGACTGTTCGGCGGTTTTCTCGGAATCTGATTCGGAGGTCGATCCCTGATTGGTGTTGTCGCGAATCGTTTGCGCGTCGATCACCTGGCGGGTCTGCTCCTCGTCGATCTGGTGGCGGTACTTAGATATCGTGTCCTGCGCATCGTCGACACTTGTTTGCGGAATACCCGCCTTGAGGCGGTTTTGCGTGTCTTCGGGCAGGTCGGATAGCTTGATGCTGGTTTCGCTTTCGAGCCAGTGGAGCTTGAGTCCGAGCGGCTTGCCGGGCAGGCCGCGCCAGACGGCGACATTGCCCTGGTAGGTACCCAGGTAGTACGAGCCGGTGACACCCGTGTAGGCCCAGATGCCAGCTGCCAGCACAAAGACGAGGGCCAGGATGGCGGCGATAGTAATGTTGCGGCGACGCACGCGCTGCGCCTCGCGCATAACGCCATCGTCAACCAGGTCAACGACTACTACAGTCACGTTGTCGTGGCCGCCGGCGGCAAGCGCCGCGTCCACTAGGTTGTCGACGCAGATTTGCGCGGTTGAGGACTGCGTGGCGATGTTCTCGATATCGCTATCGGGAATCATGCTCGAAAGGCCGTCGGAGCACAGGATCAGGCGGTCGCCTTCCTCGATATGCAGAGTGAAGTGGTCGGCATACATGGCGGGGTCCGAGCCCAGCGCGCGGGTGATGACCGAACGGTTGGGGTGGACGCGAGCCTCGTCTGCCGTGATCTCGCCGGCGTCCACGAGCTCCTCCACGTAGGAGTGGTCGCGGGTCACGCGGATGAGCGTGCCCTCGTGGAGCAGGTAGGCGCGAGAGTCACCCACGTGGGCGATGGCGAGCGTGTCGTTTTCGATATAGGCGCAAGTGGCTGTGCAGCCCATGCCGGGCTTGCCCAGGCCATTCAAGGCAGCCTCGATTACGGCGGCGTTGGCGGCCTCGACGGCTGCCGCCAGGCGTGCGGCGTCGGCAGACTGAGGAGCTGTCTTGGCGATGGTCTCGACAGCGATAGAAGAGGCCACCTCGCCGGCAGCGTGACCACCCATGCCGTCGCATACGCAAAAGAGCGGCGACTGCACCAGGTAGGAATCCTCATTGTGCGGGCGCACGCAGCCAACGTCGGAGCGGGCGCCCCACATGAGTTGCGTGGTGGTGCCGGCATCATAGGTCGAGTCGGTCTCGATGCGCTCCTCGGTCAGGGGCTCAAAGCTCATGGTCGAGCCGGGGTCTTTGAGTTTGGCCTCAACGGCGGCAACGTCGATTTCGGCTGTGTCACCGGGAGAGACGGCGTCGGTCTCGGCGTTTGATTCGGAATCGCCGGTGTCCGGGGAGTCGGGCTCCTCGGAAACGCGGGCGGTCGACTCGTCATCTTGCGGGCTGACGTCTATAGGCTCGGGCGTCGCAAAGTGCGACGGCGCGGGCGTGTTTTGCGACTGGGCGGCGGGCTCGGCCACGGCATCGGACTCGCTTGCGGGCGCAGGCTGCGGGGTCTTGGGTGCAGGGCGGTCCTCGGGGGATGTCCCCGCCTCGGGCGCCGGCGTAGACGCGGGCGCAACCTCGGATGCCGGGGCTATGGGAAACGCCGGCGCGGCGGGCTCGGGTGCCGCAAACACCGCAGCGCTCTCGTTGATTGCCGCGGCGACGGGCTCTGCAAAGTGAGCCGGCGCCGGGGTTGCTTCGGGCGCTGTGGGCTGTTCCGCAACATGTGCGCCGATGGGCGCCGCTGCGGCATCCTCTTCGTCCTCGTTATCGGCTAGATCCGAAATATCATGCGTTACATGCGAAAGAGGCAGGGAGAACACGGTGTCCTCGGGCTCCACGGGTTTGGAGCCCGCCGGAGCGGCGTGGGCCGGCACAGCTGTGGCGGCAGCCGGTGCCTCGGTCATAGTTGCGGACTTGTTCTCCTCGTCGATCATCGACGGTTCACCTTCATGACCACGTCGCCAATCTGGACTTCGTCGCCCTCACGCAGCGTCGCGGGCTCCACGAGCTGGCGGCCGTTGACGAGCGTGCCGTTAAGCGAGTTGAGGTCCTCGATGATGAGCGCCGGGCCCTGCAGCGAAAAGCGCGCATGCGAGGCCGAGACGAACGGTTCGTTGATGCAGATGTCCGAAGATGGCGAGCGACCGACGATGACGGGGCCGAGCATGTCCACGTGGATGCCGCGGATACCGCGCGGACCCTTGTCCACATCAATCGTCCAGATAGCCGAGTCGCGGCGCTGCCCGCGCACAAGTCCCACGCCGGTCTTCATGACGGCGAACAGGAAGATATAGAGCAGGGCGACCAGGACGATGCGGCCTGCAAAAAGGACGATATCGATGTTCATAAGCGACTATCCCCTAAATTCAAAGGTGCTCAGGCCAAACGTCAGCAGATCGCCGTTGCGCAGCGGGCAGCGCGTAATGCGGCGGTTGTTGACGAGCGTGCCGTTGGTGGAATTGAGGTCCTCGATCGACCAATCTGAGCCCGTAAAGGTGAGCTGGGCGTGGCGGCGCGACACGTTGGGGTCGCGCAGGGCAATGTCGGAAACTGAGCGCTCGCGACCGATGGTCACCTGTGCGGAGGTGATGCTATGGCTCTCGCCGCTCACGACGTCGACGAGCTGGGCGAGCGGGCGCTGCGGGGCGCGAGTGCTCGCCATGTTGGAGGCGATGCCGGCTGCGGCGCCTAGGCCCACGGCGGCACCGGTCGCGGCGGCTCCGCCCATGCCGGCAAGCGCGTCGCGCGAGACGGTCTGCGGCACCGGGATGGGTGCGGCGGCGGGGTCGGGGACGCTAGGCGCGAAGGGATCTGCCACGGCAAGCGGGTCGGGAGCGGCGGCGCGAGGCGTCGGCTGCTGCTGGGGCATGGCGGCGGGGCGCTGCTGCTGCGGGGCAGCAAACTGCTGCTGGCCGGCGCGCGGGGCGCTGGCGGCGCGGCTTGCGGCCGAGTTATTCTGTCCCAGGCCGTTTTGGTAGGCGCGCTCTTCCTCGTACAGGCGGCCGAGCGTGGGCGCATCGACGTTCTCGGCAAAGACCGAGAACTTGCCGGCGCGCAGCTGCGGATCGATCATAAAGCGCACGAGGGGCTCGCCGACAAAGACATAGCGGCGCTTTTCGGCCTGCGCCTTCACAAACTCGCGGACCTCGCGCGAAAGCTCGGGGTAGAACGGGGCGAGCATGGGATCGTCGTCGGCGGCGATAAGGATGGTATAGAGTGCCGGCGCCGTGTTGACGCCGTTGATCACCAGAGTCTGATCCTCCATGTCGCGAGCGGCCTGCTTGGCAAGCTTCTTAAAGGAGAACGGGGCACGGGTGGCACCGAAGATGCCGGCCACGTGGTCCTCGAAGATGTTCAGGAAGTTCACGAAAGATCACTCTCCGTATAGGTTCTTTGGTATCCGAGCAAATATAGGCATATCCCAACGATTATAGAGGATAGGATTCCCGCAACCGCCGCCTTGGCGATGACCGCGGCTGCAAGGCTGGCAATTTCCATATGGTGTGCAAGACAGGACGCCGCTGCGCAGCCGATGCCGGTGACAGCGATGGCGGCGATTGCGGCAAGGTTTGAGCCCTGATTGGCACGCTTGGCATGGGCATTGAGCAGCGCGGATGACGCTGCGGCAGTTGCCGCGACCAGCACAAAGGCAGCCCAAAGGAGCGGGTCTCCCAGCGCTGCGGCAACGTTACCGAGCCCCAGCACGCCTCCGGCTGAAAGCGCGACCGTGGCCAGACGGGCAAAAAGCGCGCCCATGCCCGTTGCCGCGGCGGCGCTTGCCGGGCCGAGCCAAAATGACGCGACGCCGGCGGCGACCCCAGCTGCCAGGAAGGTATTGCCGGTCAGACAGCCAAGCGCGAGTGCACAGGTGAGCGTGGCACTCGCGGCAGTCTCGGTGCGACCCCAGGCGATCCACCAACCGGACATGGCGGCGGCAAAGATCACCGCGACAGGCAGCATCGACAGGATGCCCTGTGCCTGCATGGTGGCGTTGGCCATGAGCACCAAAAAGCCCACAGCCGAGATGGCCGAGCCAATCTGGGGGGCCAGGCCAGCCGCCGCTCCGATCGCGATGGCCGCAATGACCAGGCCGGGAAGCGCCGCGACCCCGGCCGTTTGCATCAGCAAAAAGCTAAAGGTGCCGCACGTTAGCGCCGAGATAGTGCGCATGGTGTAGTCGCGCGCATGGCTCCAGCGCGTGCCCGCCCAGCCGAGTGCGGGGTCGACCTCGATGGCGTCGTCCTCGTAGTGCGACGGCTCGATATCGTCGAGCTCCTGTTCGTCATCCGAAAGTTCGCCAACCATTTGCTCCAGGCTGCGACGGCCTTCGCGCACGCTGCCCAGACCGGCAAGGAGCTGGTCGCAAAATGCCTCGATGCTGTTGGGGCGGTCCTGCGGCATGGGGGAGAGCGCGCTCATGAGCGCGGCCTCGGCTCCCGGGGGAAAGTGTGGTATCAGCTCGCTGGGATAGGTGGCGCCGCCGATGATGCGGCCGAGCGAGTCGGCGGGCGTGGCCGCCATAAAGGGAGCGCTGCCGCACAGGCCCTCGTAGATCACACAAGCGAGGGCAAAGACATCGGCGCGCTCGTCGACCGTGCCGGTCTCGATATCGAGCTGCTCGGGCGGCATGTAGCCGATGGTGCCGCCGCGTGAGCCGCCAAAGCCACCGGCAGACGACAGTCGTGCCATGCCAAAGTCGGTGAGCTTTACATTGCCCGAGTGGTCGATGAGCACGTTGGCGGGCTTAATGTCCAGGTGGAGTACGCCATTACTGTGGGCGAAGGTGAGCGCCTGGCCCAGGGCATCGGCAATGGCCGCGGCCTCGTCAAAGGTAAGTGAGTGGCCGTCCGCGCGGTGCAAAAACTCGGCCAGCGACATGCCATCGACATATTCCATAACCAGGTAGGCATAGGCTGTGTCGTGCGTAAAGTCGATGACCTGCACGATGTTGGGATGTTGAAGCATGGCGGCAGTGTGCGCCTCGCGCAGGACATCCATGATGTCGCTAGCGGGCATGCCGGCACCGTTGATAAGGGGGATGCGTTTAATGGCGACGCGGCGGCGCAGGTGCGTGTCGCGGCAGATCTCGATGGAGCCAAAACCGCCGGTCGCAAGTGTCTCGAGCGGCTGGTACCGCTTGAGCAGCTCGCGAGAGCTGGTGCCCTCCAAAGGAACGTCCGGCGAGAACCGGGCGGTATGTTGCGAGAAAAGCGGCATGGCCAACCCTCGTGCGTTTAAAGTTCGTTTGCGAGTGGCGGGCGCGGAGCCGAGCCGTTCGCGGTGGCATAGATGCAGCTAGTGTAGCACGCTCGGGTGGGCGACATTCAATTTAAGCTCCGTCTGGGATCTGGACCCTGCGTCCGGCCTAGCGCTTCTTCTTGTTCTTCTTCTGCTTGCGCTGCTTGCCCTTGGTCTCCTGGGGCTTGTCGCCCTGCTTGGCCTCGGCGGCGGCCTTCTCGGCCTTCATTTTCTTCTTCTTGGTCTCGATGCGGAGTTTTTTGTTGATGCGTGCCTTAAGGAAGGTGCCAAACTGCTCGGCATCGCCACGGACGAAGGTGTCCTTGGGGATCGTCACGCCCTGGTCGGCGAACATGGCCACAAAGATGCGCTCGCCGTCGAGTACGTGGTCGAGCTTGTCAAACGGGAAGAACTGCGACTTGCCGCTCTTGCCCCAAACCATCAGGCCGTCCTCGTTGGCGGCGACGCGGCGATAGCGGCCACCCATGGACTCGTCGGCCTCGACGGCGTCGATAAAGTCGCGGGCGAGCGTGTGGTGCAGGTTTTTGCTCCACCAGGCCAAAAAGGCGCCGAATACGATCAGGACGACGCCAAACTTGATCCAGTTGCCGCCGGCCACCAGCATGCCGATGCCGATGAGCGCGGCAATCGCGGCGGCGACATACAGCGAGCCGCGACGCCTGGGCGAGGCGACCAGGCGTGCGAAGTCGGTGACCAGGTCGTTTTCGTACTGGTACTCGTTGAGGTACAGGATACCGTCGTCGGCTGCGGCCTGCTCCTCGAGCGCGACCTCGACCTGGTCGGCTGCTTCGGAGGGAACGAGGTTGCTCTCTGCGTCTGCCATGCTCTTTAGACTCCTATCGCGGCGGGCTCGCCGTACGGGTTATTATGAATGCAGTATGCCGTGCGACCGCATGGCCGTCGCGGCAACAAGACTCAGTATACCCGGGGGAGCACCCATGGAATCGTTGTACCGAAAGTATCGCCCGCTCACCTTCGACTCCGTGGTGGGCCAGCAGCATATCGTCTCGACGCTCGAGCACGCCATCACCGAGGGACGCCTGTCCCATGCGTACCTGTTCTGCGGTCCGCGCGGCACGGGCAAGACCACCATGGCGCGCATCCTGGCCAAGGCGCTGCTGTGCCGCAATGCCGAGGCGGCGCGCGCCGAGGGTGCAAGCGGCTGCATGCCCGACGGTACTTGCGAGGAGTGCGAGCTCATCGCCGAGGGTAACCACCCCGATGTCTACGAGCTCGATGCCGCCTCCCGCACGGGCGTGGACAATGTGCGCGAGGAAATCATCAACTCCGTCAACTTTGCCCCGGTGCGCGGCAAGTACAAGATCTATATCATCGACGAGGTCCACATGCTCACGACGGCGGCGTTCAACGCGCTGCTCAAGACGCTCGAGGAGCCGCCGGCACACGTGATCTTTGTGCTGTGCACCACCGACCCGCAAAAGATTCTGGAGACCATCCTCTCGCGCTGCCAGCGTTTCGATTTCCATCGCATCGGCAACGAGGATATTGAGCATCGCCTGGCATACGTGTGCGAGCAGGAGGGCTTCGATTACGACGACGAGGCGCTGGCTATCGTGGCGCGCCATGCCAAGGGCGGCATGCGCGACGCGTTGTCCACGCTGGAGCAACTGAGCGTCTTTGGCAACGGTTCTGTGCATGCGGACGACGCCCGCTCGCTTTTAGGCGAGGTTTCGGACCAGATCCTGGGCGAGTTTGCCCGCGCCATTGCCGATCGCGATGTTGCCGAGCTCTATGGACTGATCCGTGCGCAGGTCGAGGAAGGAAACGACCTGCTGGAGCTGACGCGCGACCTGGTGGCGCATGTGCGTGACGTGTACGTTGCCTGCGTTGCCGGTGCCCGTGCCGAGCTGTTTGAGGGCGGCTCCGAGCAGGCCGAGGCGCTTGCTGCCGAGGCCGCTGCCTTTGGCGAGCATCCTGCCGACCGCCTGGCCCGTGTGCTGACGGTGCTCGACGATGCCGCACTGGAGATGAGGGGCGCGAGCGACGTGCGCCTGGTGCTCGAGATTGCCTGCACGCGTCTGGCACGTCCCGAGGCTGATTTAACGATTGAGGCATTGGCCGAGCGCGTGGCGCGTCTGGAGGCCATGGTTGCCAACGGCGCCGTGCCGGCGAGCGTGGCTGCTGCTCAGGCCGCCGCGCCTGCAGCATCCGTACCCGCTGCTGCCCAACAGCCGACGCTCATTTCGGGCGCTCGTGCTGCCACTCCGGCGGCATCCGCTGCCCCCGCTGCTACGTCCGCGCGCCAGGGAGGTATGCCCTGGGACCGTGGTGCTGCTGTTCCGACTGCCCAGCCCGCGCCCCGTTCTGCGTCCGTGTCAGCTTCCAAGCCTGCAGCGCCTGCGCCTCAGCCTGCGCCGGCTCCGACGCCTCAGCCCGTTGCGGCCCCCGCGCCTGCCACCGCTCCGGCACCTAAGCCCCAGTCCAACAATGCCGCCCAGGTTGCCGCCGCCGGTGCTGCCGAGACCCCCGCGGTCGAGGACGCCGGCGAGCTCCAGCGCAAATGGGCCGAGGTCGTCGAGCGCGTCAAGGCTCGTCAGGCCTCCTACGCAGGGCTTTTGCTCAACGCCCGCGCCACGGCCGACGACGGCTCCAAGCTCACGGTCTCGTTCCCCGCGGGTTCGACTTTTGCCATTAAGATGCTCGGTCGCGCCGATACGCAGTCAGTGGTCCTGCCGACGGTCTGCGCGGTCTTCGGTCGTCGTACCGTCGACTATGTCCTGGATGGGGGTGGCACGCCGGCTCCTCAACATGAGGAGCATTCTCCATCTGCACGGGCTGTGGCATCTGCGGACCCGCAACCCGTGTCCTCGGCGGCCCCTGTATCCTCGAGCGCCAGCGCGCCGCAGCAGCAAGCGCAGCAAGCGGCGTCGGTAGCGGCATCGACCCCGTCGGCGCCTAAGCCCGCGGCGCCCAAACCGGCTGCTCCGACACCCGCGCCCAAGCCCGTCTCGCCCGCGCCCAAGTCGTCTGACCTGGGCAAAGCCCCCTGGCTACGCTCCGACAACCCCGCCGGCGCTCCTGCCACGGGTAAGCTCCCGACCGAGCCCGCACCCCGTGCGCCCGAGCGCTCGGCTGCCCCCAAAGCTCAGCCTGTCGCGCAGTCCGCGCCGTGGGAATCCGAGCAGGTGCCCTACGACGACGCTATGGTCGGCGGCTTCGCTGGCGATGCGAGCGGGGACGATCTGCCTCCGTTCGACGTGCAGGGTGCGACGCCCGCGCCCAAGTCCGCTGTAGCTGCCCCCAAAGAGGAGGACGCTCCTGCAGCTCCCTGGGAGTCCAACCCCGGCGCCGGCAGCCCCTTTGGCCACCAGGGCGCAGCCCCGAGCATCCCGCAGACCGAGGACGAGGCCAAAGACCTCATCCGCAGCGTCTTCGGTCAGGCCACCATCTTCAAGCCGGTGGAGTAGCTGTACGGGCGGGTATACTGCTCAAGAAGAGATCTCTTTGTCCGGGCGCATCTGTATTTCGGACATGTGCAACGTGGTGCCGCGTATATCGCATTCGAGCAGACAGGTGCGTGACGGTCGGCCTAGGATGCTGAGGTCGATACGATACGCCGCATGGCTGTCCGTGTATTCGACTTGCTCGGCGTTGACGGTTGCTCCGATTGTCAATAAAGAGCCCGGTTCGGCATCGACAATCTTGAAGTCCTTTATCTTGACCTTGAACTCTTGGTAGAGGGACGGGCTGTTGTAGTAAACGGTTCGGGTTCCGTCGGTGCACTTATCGGTCGTCTCCCATTTGACGATGGGCTGGTCCGAGCTGGCTATCAGCAGTTCTGCTCCAAAGGCCATAGCATGGGTGATGACAACCAGCAATGCCCAGCCGACAAAGAGATAGAGAACCAAATATGCAACGGGGTGTTTTGAGCGGATGTTTTGGAGCGCGTCGGGGGCGTTCATGGGGCACCTCCAAATTGCTATCTATGGCAATCAAATTATACCCCGCCGTCATGCGTGCCGCCTCGAGTAGTGGCTCGGCATTTAGCCATTTAGTGGGACGCATAAAATGTCGGATTCCGGCTCTACGAGATTTAGCTTTCAATATTATGCAGATGCGAATTATTCAACTTTGCATAATCTTGGGGGCGCATCACGCTCCAGGACATGTATATCGACTGAGGTAACACGTCCGCCCCGCTCTCTCGCCGCGCGCCGTGGTACGATTTTTGAGTTTGAAAGTCCCGCCGTGCTCCGGCTGCCCTTGCAGCTCGGCGTGCGGCCGCACGTAAAGGAGCCATCATGGCCGGTATGAACATGCAGCAGATGATGAAGCAGGCCCGCAAGATGCAGGAGCAGCTTGCCGCCGCGCAGGAGAACCTCAAGTCCCAGACCGTCGACGCCTCTGCCGGCGGCGGCATGGTCAAGGTGACCGTTAACGGCGAGATGGAGCTCGTCAACCTCACCATCGATCCCGATGCCCTCGATCCCGAGGACGTCGATATGCTGCAGGATATGATCATGGCTGCCGTCAACGAGGCCGTCCGCGGCGTCAACGAGCTCGCCAACAAGCAGATGGGCGCCATCACTGGCGGCCTCAACATCCCGGGCATGCCGTCCTAAGACACGCATATATATGAGTGCGAATCACAGTCTGCAAAAACTGCTCGATGAGCTGGGCCGTCTGCCGGGCATTGGTCCCAAGTCGGCCCAGCGCATCGCCTATTACCTGCTCGAGGCCGATGCCGAGGAGGCCCGCCGCCTGGCCGAGGCCATCCTGGAGGTCAAGCAGGAGGTCCACTTTTGCAGCCGTTGCTTTAACTACGCCACGGCCGACGAGTGCTCCATCTGCCAGGACCCGATGCGCGATACCACCCGCATTTGCGTGGTGGGCGAGCCGCGCGACGTCCAGGCAATCGAGCGCACGGGCAGCTACCATGGCCTGTACCATGTGCTGGGCGGCGTGATCAGCCCCATGGACAAGATTGGTCCCGAGCAGTTGCACATCCGCGAGCTGCTGGCGCGTCTGGGCCACGAGGATATCCATGAGGTCATCATCGCCACCAACCCCAACATCGAGGGCGAGACCACGGCGAGCTACCTGGCCCGCACCATCAAGCCGCTGGGCGTCGAGGTGTCGCGTCTGGCGAGCGGCCTGCCCGTGGGCGGCGACCTGGAGTATGCCGACGAGCTTACACTTGGCCGCGCCATCGAGGCCCGTCGTGCGATTTAGGTGGCGAGCCTGCTCCTGCTGTATGTTTTCCTCGCGACGCACGGGGTAGTCATAATTTCCCCGTGCGACTGTGAGTTTGTTGTGCAACAAAGATGCTTCGTGTCCGCTTATCGCATGGATGCTTCCGCTCGCATCCTTAATTTGCCCATTCGTTGCGCAACCTTTTGGGTTCGCTGATACACTCAAATATGGATTTGAATGAATGCGCCGCTTCTGAGCGGCGTGTTTTTGTTGGAGGAGAACGCATGCGGCCCGGTGGCACTCAGACAAAGCGCGGCGCCGCGGTGCGCATGCGACGCCGACTGGGCTTGGCGCCGCGGGCGTACGCGCTGCTGTCTTGCTCGCTGGTGCTGGTCATAGCTGGCGTTTCTGCCTATGGTATGACCGTGCCGTCCATGATGCAGGCGCATGCCGCACGCGAACCGCGCATGGGGCATGAGGTCAAAAGTGATCTGGGCACCACGACTGGATATGCTTGGGCAAGTGTGGTCGCTCATATTGTGTTTGGCACCGACGATGCGGACGGCGCCGAGGCCCCGGACAACGAAGTCACGCTTGCCAATGGCAAAACCATCGTGCTCACCAACACCAAGATCATCGATCGGTTGTCCAACAATAGCGTGGCGGCAACGGTGAATAAGGTCGAGCAGCAGAAGGAGCAGGACGCCCAGCAGTCCGGAAAGCCCGGTAGCTCGGATACTTCTGGCTCCGGCTCGGATTCATCGAGTTCAGGCGGCGGCTCTGGGGCGGGTTCCTCTACCGGAGGGTCTGGAAACGGCGGCTCGACGGGCGGCAACACTGACAACGATGCAAACTCCGGTGGCCTTTCCGCTGCTGAGGAAGAGGGCATTCACAGTTGGCTTGTGACCAAGTACAACATGCTCGACAGTTACGTTTCTCGTGCCAATGACGTGGTCTCGACCTATAACTCTACGGGAGATCCCAGGCCGTGCGACAGCCTGGTCGGGGAGATGTTTGTCATTCGAGCCGAGTTCGGTCGTCAGACATTCTCGCCCCGGTCAAAGTGGTATCAGCAGTATGCCAATCTGTGGGGCTGTTATACCAACCTATGTCAATGGGTCGGCCATTACGGCGATGATGACGTCGCGCTCGGTAACTTCAACAATAACGTGGCGGCGCTTGCCCTATGATGACCGATCTTGCATCCACCACACCACAATCGCTCGGTCGCGATCCCATGGTCGGCCTGCGCCTGGCGCGTGTCGACGGGTTTGAGCCGGCCATTGCGCTCGGTCAGGACGAGCTGCCTGCCTATCTGCGTCGTTTTACGATGCTGTTTGCCGACGATGCCACCATGCGCCGTGGCGGTATCGGCCGCGTGACGCGTGCCGTCAACGCCCAGGGTGAGGCCGTGGCACTCAAGCAGCTCATCTTGCCGACGCGCGATGAGTTTGACGACGCCGCCGCTCACGAGGCGCTGGTCGCCAAGTTCAAGGCGGCGTTTCGCGAGGAATACGAATGCCATCGCGCCCTTTCGGGCCTTAAGGGCTTTCCCCGCCTCTATGGCTGGGGCGAGGTCGACGGTGTGCCTGCAATTGTCATGGAATGGGTCGAGGGCGAGACGCTTGCCCGCTTGCGTTCGCGACTCGCCGTGGACGATGCCGGACGCCTGTCGCCACTTGTGGCGGCGCGTCTGGGTCGCGACCTGTTCGATCTGCTCTGCCGTATGAGCCTGGTGGGTGAGGGCTTTGTCCATCGCGATATCTCGCCCGCTAATATTATGGTGCGTACGGCACGTCTGCCGCTTGACCGGCAGCTTGCCGAGGGCACCTTTGACCTGTGCCTGATCGACTTTGGCTCGTCGCTGGCGCTCGAGCCTGCGTCGGCCGTGGCCGGTACCGGCGGCAAGGCGTCGTTTACGGAGCGTTATGCCACGCTGCGTCGCGCGACGGTTGCCTATGCCCCGCCCGAGATGCTCACCGACGATATTCCCGACCTGCGCGCTTTGCGTATGTCGCCGGCGATCGACGTCTATGCCGCGGCAAGCACGGTTTACGAGCTCATTGCCGGCGTCGCGCCATACGAAGCCGCGCCGAGCACTTCGGGCACCTCGGGTTCGCGCAAAAAGACGCGCGACATCGCGAGCCCCTACCGTCTCAAGATGGACACGCGGCCCGACTATCCCATTGGTGCCCATGCGCCCGGTTGTGATTTGACTCAGCTGCTTCGTCGTGAGCCCGATGTGGCGCTCGCCGCGGCCGAGCAGGCCCAGCAGCTAGGGCTTGAGCCGGATTCCGAAGAGCTGCGCGACGCGCTGGCGTTTGTCGATGCCCAGCTGTTCGACGTGGTGATGGCCTGCCTGTCCAGCCATCAAAAAGATCGTCCCGAGCCGGCGGCGGTCGAGGCAGCGCTCTCGGCGTTTTGTGACCACTATGCGCAAAATGTCGGTCGTTCGCTCCGCGGCGAGCCGCTCACGCCGTGCCCCATGGATGCGTCCGGTCGCGCGGTTCGTCGCGCGCTGATGGTCGGCGCGGCGGTCGTCTGTGGCGTGGTTTGGGCTGTGGTCGTGGTTTCGGCCGCGCTGCTGGCGTCGGGCGCTCGCGTGACGGCGACTTTGGGATCGCTCGTGTGGTCTGGGCCACTACCGGGTATTATTGCCGCACTGGCGTTGGCGCTACCAGGCATGGCCGGCGTTGCCGCGGGGGCACTTGCGCGCGATCGGCGCTCGGGGTTCCTGCAGGGTGTGCTTGCGCTTTCTGCCTGCGAGGTTCCGGTGCTGGTTGTGGCTGCATGTAGCGTATTTTCCCAACGCGCCGTGATGGGCGGCCTTGTTGCCGCTCTGGTTGCAACCTATACGCTTACGTGGTTTTTGCTTGCGATGGGCTTTGCCTTTGAACTTCCCGTTTCGGCACCGCGGCGCACAAAAGCCCAGATGGCGACTCCGCTTGCCGGTGGAGCCGCAGCTGCCCGTACTTTTGGCGGACCTGTCGAAGTATCGTCCGATTCTATTTCTACGACCAAGGAGGCCTAGGTCATGGCATCTCAAGTTGAGCTCACCCCATGCGGGGCCATGTTTGACATCTTTAAGCGCGCGGCGCATCTGAGCCATATCGAGCTGTGCGGCTTGGTGCTTTCGTCCCGTCCGCTCGCCGACGGCCGCAGCCCGCAGAGCCGAGCCGCCGATCGCTCTTGGGTTTCCCGCTTTATCGTTCGCGCGCCGGTCGGCACGCTTCAGCAGCGCTACTTTGCCGAATACGGTACCTCGGCTGCGCGTATTATGTCGCAACTGGCCCTGCGCCAGCGCAATCCCATGGACTCCACGGCTGTGATCAATATGGTGTGCGGTTCTGCAGGTGAACCGATGGTACGCGCGCTCGAAGAGTGCCACCAGGACACGAATCTCTATCGCAACGCGCTCGATCGCCTGTCCCAGGCGGCGGAACTCATGCCCGCCGAGCGCGCCGAGGCCGTGCTGGTGCTGTTTGTCGCCGTCGGTTGTTCGGCGGATGTGCGGTCCTCGGTGAACTATGCCATCGACTACGCGCACGCGACCTGTGGCGGAGGCACCTCCACGCCGCGTTCGCTTGGCATGTCGCTGACCGCGGGCGAACGCGAACCCGCCCCGGCGCACCCCTTGGGCTTGCTGCGCGTGCAAAACAGTTTTGTCGTGAGCGCCCCGCGCTGGATTCAGCCGAGTGAGCAGGGTGTTGAGATTGGCGCGCTGGCCACTGGTGAGGGCGATATTACCGACGTCGGCGACGATGTCTCGGCCCGCCATGCCCATATCTGGTGCGATGCTCAAAATATCTGGCACGTCGAGGACTTGTCGTCCACCAACGGAACCGTGGTGGTAAACGGGGCCACGCGCGTCTGCATTCAGGTCGAGCCCGGCCGTTCCGCCCAACTCAATCCCGGCGACGAGCTCAAGCTCGGCGAATCCACTACCTACGCCATCCTCTTCGGTGCTCTCTAGCCGGCAGATAGGGACGTTCCTTTTCTGCCGGCTGGGGACATTCCTTGGCGCTCCAGAGCCGGTCGTCCGGGGATGGAGGGGCCATTTTGGCCCTTGGCGGTCACCCGAGGTAAACCTTTACCGCCCGCCTATATTTGCCGAAATTACACTTGACGGCGGGGTACAATAAACCCGCATGCGGATTTCCGTTGCGGGCGCTTCCCATCGCCGGGGCGTGCCCGGGAGCATCCGGCATGCGGCCTTTGCGGCGCTCGGTCATGTGCAAGACGGGCGGTCGGGTCTGTGGGGCGCATCAGCTGTCCCTCGCCTCGGCATGTCTTCTCTCCACGCCACGTACCTGCTGCTGAGCCTGCCTGCCAGATGATTGGAAGCAACAGCGTAAATCCCATCACGCCAACATCCCGGCGATCGCCGGGGCCTGTATACCTATATGAGAGGAGAGGGGTATATGGCGCGTAAGTTTAAGTCTATGGACGGCAACGAGGCGGCCGCATATGTTTCGTATGCGTACACCGAGGTAGCGGGAATCTATCCCATTACGCCGTCCAGCCCGATGGCCGACCATGTCGACCAGTGGGCGGCCCAGGGTCGCAAGAACATCTTCGGCACCCCGGTCAAGGTCGTCGAGATGGAGTCCGAGGCAGGTGCAGCCGGTACCGTTCACGGTTCGCTGGGCGCCGGTGCTCTGACCACCACCTACACGGCTTCTCAGGGTCTGCTCCTGATGATCCCGAACATGTACAAGATCGCGGGCGAGCAGCTCCCGGGCGTCTTCCACGTCTCCGCGCGTTGCGTCGCTTCCCACGCCCTGAACATTTTTGGCGATCACTCCGACGTCATGGCCTGTCGTCAGACCGGCTTCGCCATGCTCGCCGAGGGCAACGTTCAGGAGGTCATGGACCTCTCGCCGGTGGCTCACCTTGCCGCCATCGAGGGTAAGACCCCGTTCCTTAACTTCTTCGACGGCTTCCGCACCAGCCACGAGATCCAGAAGGTCGCCATGTGGGACTACAAGGATCTGGCCGAGATGTGCGACATGGACGCCGTCCAGGCTTTCCGTGACCACGCGCTCAACCCTGAGCACCCGCACACCCGCGGCAGCCACGAGAACGGCGATATCTTCTTCCAGAACCGTGAGGCCTGCAACAAGGTCTACGACGAGCTTCCCGCCGTCGTCGAGGGCTACATGAAGAAGATCAACGAGAAGCTCGGCACCGATTACGGCCTGTTCAACTACTACGGCGCTCCCGATGCCGACCGCGTCGTCGTGTGCATGGGCTCCTTCTGCGACGTGCTCGAGGAAGTCATCGACTACCTCAACGCTCACGGCGAGAAGGTCGGCCTGGTCAAGGTTCGTCTGTTCCGTCCGTTCTCCATCAAGCACTTCGTCGACGTTCTCCCCGAGACCGTCCAGAAGATCGCCGTCATGGACCGTACCAAGGAGCCGGGTTCCATCGGCGAGCCGCTCTATCAGGACGTCGTCTCCGCTCTCTACGAGGCCGGCAAGACGGGCATCAAGGTCGTCGGCGGCCGTTATGGCCTGGGCAGCAAGGACACGCCTCCCGCGTCCGCGTTCGCTGTCTTCGAGGAGCTCAAGGCCGACGAGCCCAAGCGCGAGTTCACCATCGGCATTGTCGATGACGTGACCAACCTGAGCCTGCCCGAGGCCGAGGATGCGCCCAACACCGCAGCCCCCGGCACCATCGAGTGCAAGTTCTGGGGTCTGGGTGGCGACGGTACCGTCGGCGCCAACAAGAACTCGATCAAGATCATCGGCGATCACACCGACAAGTACGTTCAGGCCTACTTCCAGTACGACTCTAAGAAGACCGGCGGCGTCACCGTCTCGCACCTGCGCTTTGGAGATTCCCCGATCCGCTCGCCGTACTACGAGACC